>NZ_CP045504.1:2685989-3026483 GCF_013376455.1 Desulfolutivibrio sulfodismutans DSM 3696
TCCATGGGAAAGGCGTCGTTTAGGGCCGTCAGGACCTGGGAGGGGTCGCGGTAGTCGACGCCGGGGAGCATCTGGTTTTGCAGGACGTTTAAGGCCTGCACGGACAAAAGCGCCGGTCCCACGCCGTGGTTGCAGACGTCCAGGAGATAGAGGGCGAAATGGTCCTCGTCCAGGGCATGGTAGCCGAAGGCGTCCCCGCCCAGTTGGGCCGAGGGCACGAAGCTCCATTCGGTGCGGATGTCCCCTGTGGCCAGGGGCGGCGGCAAAAGCGAGATGACGTACTCTGCCGCCCGGGCCAGTTCGTCGGCCAGGGCCTTCTGGCTCTCCTCAAGGGCGCGATAGGCCTCGTTTCTTTGCAGCAGGTTGGTGTAGCCGCTTGAGTGGTGGCGGATGCGGGCGATGAGTTCGACCTTGTCCGGCAGCTTGACCAGATAGTCGTTGGCCCCCAGGGCGAAGGCCTCGGCCTTGGTGGCGGGCTCCTCCTTGGTGGACAGCACGATCAGGGGGATGTCCTTGAGTTTCGGGCGGTTTCGAAAGAATTTCACCAGGGTCAACCCGTCGATATCGGGCATGACCAGATCCTGGAGGATGACCGTGGGCAGAAGGCGCTCGGCCGTCTGGATGGCCTTGGCCGGATCCTGGCAAAAGTGGAACACGATGCCCGGCTCGTCGGCCAGCATGCGGCGCACGGCCTCGGCCACCATGGCCTGGTCGTCGATGAGCAGGACCGTGACGGCATGGTCGGCCAGGGCCGTTGCAGCAGGGGCGGTGGTGCGGTCATCAGGCATGGGGCGTGCTCCCAGGGGTGAGGGTGTCGCAAATGGCCCGGGCGATGTCCGCCAGGGGCAGGATACGCGTGGCCGCGCCAAGCTCCGCAGCCGCCTTGGGCATGCCGTAGACCACGCTTGTGGCCTCGTCCTGGGCGATGGTGGGCCATCCGGCCTGGCGTAGGGCCAAAAGCCCCTTGGCCCCGTCCCGGCCCATCCCGGTCAAAAGCGCGGCCACTCCGGGTTTGGGCCAATACCGGGCCACGCTGCCGAAAAAGGCGTCCACGGACGGGCGGTAGGGATAGTCCACGGGCTCGGCCTGGTAGCCAAGGGTCAGGTCGGGCCGCAGAACCAGATGATCGTTGGTCCCGGCCACATGGACCACGCCCGGAGAAAGTCCCTGGCCCTGCACGGCCACCTGGACGTGCAGGGAACATTGGCTGCGAAGCCACTCGGCCAGGCCGCCTGCGAAACGCATGTCCACATGCTGGACCACCACCAGGGCGGCGTCGAGATCCCGGGGCAACCCGGCCAGGATGGCGGCCACGGCCTTGGGGCCGCCGGTGGAGGCCCCGATGACCGCCAGGGCGGGGTGTCGGCCCGAAGGGCTGACGGCCTGGACCGGGGAGGCGGGTCCAGGGGCGCCGCCCGGCTTGCTGATCAGCTTGGCGATGGTGAAAATTTTTTTGAGCAGTTCCTCGCCGCCGACAATCGCCCCGTCCAGGCCGAAAACCGGCGTGGCTACGGCATCCAGGGCCCCGTGCCCCATGGCCTCGAAGACCTTGCCCGCGTTGCCCGACACCGTGGCCGTGACCACCACGATGGCGCACGGGCTCTCGCGCATGATGCGCCTGGTGGCCTCCACCCCGTCCATGACCGGCATGATCAGATCCATGAGGATCACATCCGGCACGTCCCGGGCGCACATGTCCACGGCCTCGGCCCCGTCGCCTGCGGTCCAGGCCACCTCGACCCCGGGCGCGGCGTCCAGGACGCGGCGCAGGGCCGCAACCGCCAGGGGCAGGTCGTTGACGATGGCCGCCCGGATCATGCCTCGGGCTCCCCGATCAGGTCGGCCACGGCGGAAAGCAGGCTTTCATCCTGAAAGCTGCCCTTGCTCAGGTAATAATCCGCCCCGGCATGCAACCCCTGCATGCGGTCCTCCTCGCGATCCTTGTAGGAAACGATCATGACCGGAAGCCCGGCCAGCCGGGCGTCGGCCCGTATCTGCCGCACAAGCTCGATGCCGGTCATGCGCGGCATGTCCACGTCCGTGACCGCCAGGTCGAAATCGTGGCCGCGCAAGGCGTTTAAGCCATCCATGCCGTCAACGGCCGTCTCCACCTCGTACCCCCGGTTGGACAGAAGCCGCCGCTGGGTCTCGCGCACGGTCAGGGAATCGTCCACCACCAGGATGCGTTTGGTCCGCCCGCTCTGGCGCGTGGAGGCCTCCCCCACCCGGTCAAGCCGCCCCCGGCTCAGCAGATTGTCCACGGCCCGGACCATGTCGTCCACGTCCAGGATCAGCACCGGCGAACCGTCCTCCATGACCGAGGCCGCGCTCACGCAGGGAACCTTGCCCAGACGCGGGTCCAGGGGCTTGACCACCAGATCGCGCTCGCCGAGAAAATCCTCCACCACCATGCCGTAGCGGTTCAGGCGGTCGCTGATGACGACAACCGCTATTCCCGGCCGGTTCCCGGCGTTTCCGGCCGGTGCGGCCGCCTCCTGGCCACCCCGCGCCCCCAGGATCCGCCAGGCCGGGACCAGCCCGATGGTGTCGCCCTCAAACACGCAGAACTGCCGCCCCTCAAGCTCGCTTATCTCCTCCTTGTCCAGGGAGACAATGCGGTCGATGCGGGTCAGGGGCATGGCGTAGGCCTCCCCGGACACATCCACCAACAGGGTGCGCACCACGGACAGGGTCAGGGGCAGGCGTAAGAAAAACGTCATGCCCTGGCCCGGACGGGACTCGGCCCGGACCTGGCCGCCCACATCCCGGACCATGGAGTGGACCACATCCAGTCCCACGCCCCGGCCGGAAATCTCCGTGACCTTCCCGGCCGTGGAAAACCCAGGCAGGAACAAAAAATCCATGAGTTCCGCGTCGCTTAAGGCTGCGGCCATCTCCGGCGAGGCCAGCCCCCGCTCCAGCACCTTGTCCCGGATGCGTTCCGGGTCAAGGCCCCGGCCGTCGTCGGCCACCGTGATGGCCAGCATGCCGGCATAGTGCCGGGCCGAGAGGGTCAGGACGCCTGTTTCCGGCTTGCCGAGCCGGGCCCGCTCCTCGGGGGCCTCCAGACCGTGGTCCAGGGCGTTTCGCAAAAGGTGGGTCAGCGGGGCCTCCAGGCGCTCCAGAATCTCGCGGTCCACCTTGGTGGCCTGCCCGGCGACCGTGAAGGACACCCGCTTGCCCAGCTCCCTGGCCAGGTCGCGAACCATGCGGGGAAAGCCGTGCAGCCCGTCGGAGAACCGCCGCATGCGGCTGTCGACGACCTCGTTGTAGAGCCTGTCGGACAGGTTCTCCAGACGCCGGGAGAACAGGTCGAACCGCTCCATGCCCTGGATCAGAACCTCCCGCGAACCGGCAAGAAGCCGCCCGGCCTGGGCCAGGCGTTCGCCGCAGCCGACGGTCTCCCCCGGGCCGGAGGGCATGGGCCGATTCTGCGCGCCTTCCCCGGCCGTAACCGCCTCGCGCAGCGCGGCCAGCACACCGGACAGGGCGTCCTGCCCGGCCTTGAGACGCTGGAAAATCCCGTTCATGGAAGCCAGGGAGCGGGCCTCCACCAGACATTCCCCGGCCAGTCCCATGAAGCGGTTGAGATTGGCGGCCGAGATCCGGACCAGGCTGTCCCCGGTCGGGGTTCCGGCCTCCGCCGGTCCTGGCCGGGCGGCAGGCGCGGCGGGGACGCTCCGGCCCGTCGTTGCGGGGGGGGCCTGTTCCGGAGGCGGGGACGGCCCGGCTGGGGCCGACTGTCCGTCGGAGGCGGTGGGCGCGGCGACGCCTGCGGCAGGCGGCGGGCCGGATTCGGTGAGGCCTTGGTGCAAAAGCCCCTGCAATTCGGCGATGCGCCCGGCCATAGCCGCAAGATCGGCCGGAATCTCCCCGGTCGGGCGTCCCGCAAGCCGGGAAAACACGTCGTTTCCGGCCAAAAGCAGGTCGATATGCCCCGTCTCCAGATGCGTGCGGCCCTGGCGGCAGGCCTCCAGGAGATCCTCCATGGCATGGGCCAGCTCCACAGCCAGCGGCAGGCCCACAATGCGGGCCGCGCCCTTGACGGAATGGGCGGCGCGCATCAGCGGCTCCACCAGTTCCGGCCGCTGGTCCGCCTCCAGGGCGACCAGACCGGCGTCAAGGACGGCGGCGTTGGTTTCCAGCTCCATGCGAAACAGGTCGAGCATGCTTAGGTCGGCATGGCACTCGGCCGCAGCCGGTTCAGGCGGGGGGCCAGACGTAGAGCCCGACGTGGAGCCAGACGTGCGGGACGGGCCCTGCGCCGGGGCCGGTTCCGGGGCAGAGGCCGAGGCCGGTTCCGAGGCGGACCCCGGGGTGGTCGCGGACGGAAGGGACGCCCCGCCCTCCGCACCGGGAATGGAATCGGACGGTTCGCGCGCCGCCCTGGAGAGGACCATCGCCAGATCGGCCAGCCCCTCGGCCTCGGCCGCAGCGGCCTGAGGGATGTCCTTTGCCTCGCGCCGGGACAGGCGCACCAGCGCGGCCGTGGCGGCCACAAGGGCCTCGTCGGCGTTACGTCCGGGAAGACGCCCGTCACGCCGGGCCGCCTCCAAGACGTCCTCCATGGCCCGGGCCAGGGCGCTGGTCCCGGCCAGTCCCGCAATATGGGCCGCCGCCTTGATGGACCCGGCCGACCGGACCAGGGAGGGCGCGGCCTCGGAAGCCGACTCCCGGCCGTCCAAAAGGGCCGTCAACCCGGTCTGAAGCGAGGCCACGGCAGGGACAAGCTCGGAGTGGAAAAACTCCAGCATGGACAGGTCGGCCGGTTCGTCGGAAGGGCTCATCCGGTGATGCTCCTGGTCAGGGCCGGAAACAGGGCGTCCTCGTCCAAAACGCCCACCACGGTCCCGCGTAGGGCGAACACGCCGCAGGAAAAATGCCGGGGGGTCCGGCTGACCGTGACCGGGGCCTGAAACCGTTCCCCAGGGGCGAGACGATGCGTTCCGGAAATCTCATCCACCGGAAGGACGAAACGTCCATCCTGCCCGGCGACCACGGCCATGCGCCCCGCGATCCGGGCGCTTCCCGCCGGGATTGCCTCTGCGGCGGGTTCGGACAGGCCCAGTATCTCGGCCAGGGACATGCAAGGCAAAAGCACCCCGCTTACGTTGACCAACCCCAGAAAGGCCCGGCTGCGCAGACCCGGCACGGTGTGGATCGGCCGCGGCGGGATGATCTCCTCGAACCGGGCCGTGCGCAGGGCCAGCCACTCCTGGCCGATGCGAAAGACCAGCACGGAGGTGGCGTCTTGCTCCAGGGGCGGCTTGGCCTCGGCCAGGATACGTGTCCACTCCCCGGCATATCCCTCCGGCGGCTCCCGGTCGTAGAGCCCAAGCCCCTTGACCTGGAACTGCGGGCAGTCCCGGCAGCCGCCCTCGGGAAGCCGCTCGCAGGTGCTTTGGCCATAGGAGCCGATGCGCACCCAGCAGCCGTATTCCGTCTCAGCCGCGTTCATGGCCGCCCCTTTCGGTTTCGGACAGCCGCCGCAGGCGTTTCCGGTACAGGTCGGCCCGGGGCTCGTCGCCGAGGGCCTCGTGGATGAGCGCCAGTTGCGTCAGGGAGGCGGCGTGGGCCGGGTCCAGGTACAAGGCCTTCTGGAACAGGGACTTGGCCGCCTCCACCTGCTGCTTGGCCGCCTCGACTAACCCGAGCAGATAATAGGCCTCGGCGCAGCGGCCATCGGTCTCCAGGCGGCGGCGGCACAGGGCGGCGGCCTGGGCCAGTTCGCCCTGGTCGGCCAGCCGTCTGGCCGCGTCCAGGGAATCGTCCCGGCCGGAACCTGCGGTTGTCCGGGCCGGGGGCGTGGGCCGTGCCCCGTCCGCCTGGGGCCGGGGCCCGCCGTCGGCGGCTCTGGCCGGATTCCGGGCCGGAATCCGGGCCAGGCCAGCCGCCCCGCAGGTGGCCGGGGCAGGCGGCCGGGATGCGGCCGCCGACGCAGGCGCGGCCGGCTGTGCGGGCTGGACGGCGGCCGAACCGGGCGTCTCCGGAATGTCCCGGCGGCAGGCGAAGGCCCGGGGATGGGGCACGGGCCGGTACCCTGCGGACAGAAAGCACGGGACTTCCGAATGCCCGACGAACAGGAGGCCGTCCGGGGCCAGAAGGCGGCCGATGTTCGCCAGAAGGCGGCCCCGCGCCTCCGGGTTCAGATAGATCAGCAGGTTGCGGGAGAAGATGATGTCAAAGGGCTTGTCCTTGGACAAAAAGCCCGCGCCAACGATATTGTCCCGCAAAAATGTCACCGTGGCCGCAATCTCCGGCCTGACGGCCATGACCGCCGACCGGCCGTCGCCGTCCCGGCGGACGAAATGGCGCGCGGCGTCGCCCAGGTCGTCCCGGAAGGAATTGCGGCCGTATTCCCCGCGCGCCGCGACAGCCAGCGCCTCGGCGTTGATGTCCACGGCCGCCAGATGGAAGCCGCCCGGCGGCAACCCGGACTCCAGGCAGGTGATGGCGAGGGAATAGGCCTCTTCCCCGGTGGCGCAGGGGGCGCACAGGATGCGCGGGCTTATGCCCCGCCGGGCAAACGTCCGCAGGCGTTCCCCCAGGCATCGGAAGGGTTCCCCATCCCGGAAAAACCAGGTCTCCGGAACCACCGTCTCCCGGACCAGATCGTCCAGGGCCTCGGGCGAAGACGCCAGCAGGCGGGCATAGCCTTGCGGGTCCGAAAGGCCGGTCCTGGACATGGCCGTTTCGACGGCCCGGCGAAGTCCTCGCTCCCCCAGAGACGCGGGGTCGAGTCCGATGGCCTTGGCCAGGATGTCCGCGAAGGGCTCAAGGCGCATCTGCAGCCTCCGGGGCTTCCCTGGCCTCCGGGGCCTCCCGGGCGGCGCAAAACAGGGTCTCGCGCAGGGACATGGGCAGGATTCTGGCCGGGTCCACCACCTGGACGAGCCCCTGCCGGTCCAGGATGAGGCCGGTCAGGTACGGGGCGGACTCCACCTCGATGCCCGGCGGTTGCACGTCCCCGGGCGCGGCCATGGCCGTGTCCGTGACCTGCTCGGCCACCAGCCCCAGGGCGTGGGCCTGGCCGTCAGCCCCGGCATGGTCGGTCACGATGATGCGCGTGGATAAAAGCCGCCGGGACGGCCGCCCGGCCAGAAGGACGGTCAGGTCGATCACCGGTGCGACCTCCCCCCGGTAATTCATGATCCCGCGCACGTACCCGGGCGCGCCGGGAAACTCCCGGAAGACCACCACGGGCGTGATTTCCCTGACGCACCCGACAGGCAGGGCGTAGCGGTTGCCGTCCGCCGTGAAGACCACGAAAAGCATGTCCCTACCCGACCCTGAAGCGGCGCACTTCGTCCTGAAGGCCGCGAACCGCCTCGTTGAGCTGGCCTGCCGCCCGGTTGAATTCCTGGAGGGAATCGCGGGTCTGGACCGCCGCCTCGGTCAATTGGGCCATGGCCTCGCTGATGCGCCCGGCGTCCTCGGACTGGCCGAGCATGCCGGCTTTGACCGTGGCGAAACTGGGTTCGAGTTCCCCCACCCGGTCGATGATCAGCCCCAGGCTTTTGCCCACCTCGGCTACCTCGGCCACGCCGCGCCGGACCTCCTCGGAAAACTTGTCCATCTCCATGACCTCGACGGACACGGCGGACTGCATCTGGCCGACCATGCCCTCAATGTCCAGGGCGGCCGCCGCGGTCTGGTCCGCCAGCCGCCGGATCTCCCGGGCCACCACGGAGAAGCCCCGGCCGTACTCCCCGGCCTTTTCGGCCTCGATGGCGGCGTTTAAGGACAGGAGGTTGGTCTGGTCGGCCACCTTGTTGATGGCCGTGACCACCGCGCCGATGGTGTTGGCCTTGTCGCTTATGACCGCCAGCTTGGAGGAGACAAAGGCCGTGGAATCCACCAGCTTGCGCATGGACTCCTCCATAAGCGCCAGGCCCCGCCTGCTGTCCCCGGCCATGCCTGCCGCGTCGGCCACGGCCCGGCTGACCTCGCCCATGGAGGCCAGGATGCCGTGCGACGTGGCCGCGATCTGGCGGCTGGTCTCGGCCACCTGGGTGGTGGAGGCCACCTGTTCGGCGGCGGCGGCCTCGATCTGGCGGGCCGAGGCCGCGATCTCCGTGGAGGAGGTGGTCACCTGGATTCCGGACTGCTGCACCAGCCCGATGAGCGAGTTCAGGCTGGCGGCCATTTTCCGGAAGGCCTGGGTCAGCCGGTGGGTGACGTCGGCCTCCTTGGCGTCCTCCCGGCCGCACTGCGACCCGGTGCACGCCAGATCGGCCGCTGCGGCCCTGATGTCGCCGTCGGCGATCTTCGCGGCCACGCCGGTCAGGTGCGCCAGGGGCCTGAACAGATGGCGCAGGGCCAGGGCCACCACACCAAGGACCATGACCAGGGCCAGCCCGGCCGAAGACACGATGGCCGCGTCCATGGTGCGGACATCCTCGGCCATGGAGTCTATGGGCACCTCCACGATCTCGGCGGACTCGATCCTGCCGGTGACGCGCCCGTAGGACCGATCCTCCGCCGGGGGATACTTCTCCCGCAGGCCGCGCGGGGCCGCCTCGGGCACGCTGTGGCAGCGTTCGCATTCAGGTTTGTTCACCTCCCCGGCGGCGACAATGAAATTTTTGACCCCGTCGATCTCCCGCACGCCCTTCCAGATGGGGTCCAGCCCTTTTGCGTTCATGTCTTCAAGGGTGGCGATGATCTCGGCGTCAAGCGGGGTCGCCGCATTGGCCGGATTTCTGGGCTTGATGGAGGCGGTCTTGAAATTGAAGCCGTGGCGGCGTTTTTCGTCGATCTTGCGAAAGACGCCCTTGGCCGTGAACGAGGTGGACTGGAGTTCGGCGATGAAATCGTCCTCGCGGATGAACTTGTTCGCCTCCGGACGGATGACAGAACCCATATGCGCCCGGACAGCCTTCATGGAGTACAACATCATCTCGGCCTTTTCCTCGAACTGCCCCATGATGGTTTCGCGAAAAAACCAGGTGGAGACCAGGACGCAGGCCGCCGTGGCGACGACAAACAGCACTGAAATGCCCAGGATGATTTTTTTCTGAATGCTCATTTTGCTATCCGAAGGCGATCAGGCCTCGAGCCTGAATTTCGAGACCTCGCCCTGCAGGCCCTGCACGGCCTCGTTAAGACGTTTGGCCGCATGGTTGAATTCCATGATCGAATCCTTGGTCTGGCCCGCAGCCACCGTAAGCTGCCCCATGGCCTCGCTGATCTGGCCCGCGCCCAGGCTTTGGGTGCGCATGCCCTCCTCCACCGTCGCGAAGCGCGGCGAAAGGGCCTGGACCCCGGCGATGATCTCCCCGAAGCGGGCGCTGATGGCCGCCACCTCCATCACGCCGCGCCGGACCTCCTCGGAGAACTTGTCCATCTCCATGACCTCGGCGGACACGGCGGACTGCATCTGGCCGACCATGCCCTCGATGTCCAGGGCGGCCGCCGCGGTCTGGTCGGCCAGACGGCGGATCTCCCGGGCCACTACGGAGAAGCCCCGGCCGTACTCCCCGGCCTTCTCGGCCTCGATGGCGGCGTTTAAGGAAAGGAGGTTGGTCTGGTCGGCCACCTTGTTGATGGCCGTGACCACCGCGCCGATGGTGTTGGCCTTGTCGCTTATGACCGCCAGCTTGGAGGAGACGAAGGCCGTGGAGTCCATCAGATGACGCATGGCCCCTTCCATGCCCGCCAGCCCCTCGCGGCCCTGCCCGGCCATGGCCCCGGCCTCGGCCACGGATCGCCCGACATCCTGAAGCGTGCCCACCAGTTCCACGGACGTGGAGGATATCTGGGAGCTGACGGCGTTGACCTCGCTGGTGGAGGCGGCCTGTTCGGTCACCGTGGCCTCCACCTCCTTGGCCGAGGCCGCGATCTGTGTGGCCGAGGCCGTCACCTGGATGCCGGATTCCCTGACCTGGCGCACCAGGGAGGTCAGGTTCCTGGTCATGCGCCGGATGGAAAAGATGAGGCGGCCGGTCTCGGAAGCGGGGAGTTCGGCCCCCGGGTCGTCGATCTCCTCCACCGTCTTGCCCAGGCAGTCCTGCGTGAATTCCTTGAAATCAGCGTCGGCGCCGTGCAGGTCGCCTGCGGCGATCTTCTGGGAAATGGCGGTGATGGTCTCGATGGGCCGGGTCAAACGCGTGCCCGTGTACACGGCCAGGGGGATGATCACCGCCAGGACCAGGACGCCGCCGCCGATAAGCGAGGTCCGAAAGGCCCCCAGGGAGGACAGGATCTTCTCCCGGACCCCGAAATAATCATCCTCGTACATGCTGGCCCCGATGACCCAGTCCCAGGGCGCGTAGTAGACCAGGGCGGCCACCTTGCGCCGTGGCGCGGAATCGCCGGGGTTCTGCCAGAGGTAATGGGCGAAGACCACCTCGCCGGGGGGCGCGGCCATGACCCGCTCCACCATGCCGTGCACGAAATACCGGCCCTCCGCGTCCCGGGCGTCCCAGACGCTCTGGCCATCCTGCGCCCCATCCTTGGAGATCAGGTAACGCCCCCGGTCCCGGCCCTTGCCGCCCAGAACCCAGACGTAGCCCGTCTTGCCCACCTTGGTTTCCATGACGGCCCGGCGCAGGCTCTTCATCTCCTCCACGGCCAGCCCCACCCCCATCATGCCGATGATGTCGCCCCGGAAATCGCGGATGGGCGCGTATTCGACCATGTAGTCCATCCCCTGGACGTACACCTTGCCGCGGAAGGTCTCCCCCTTGAGAACGGTTGCGATCAGGGAGGACATCCCCTCGGAGGCGTTTTTGGCCGGGATGTACACCCCCACGCCGGAACGGAGGCCGTCGGGACGGATGATCGAGCTGGCCACCCGCAGCATGTCGCCGTCCGCGTTCATGCGCTGGTAGATCGTGCATTCCTCGCCCGTGAGCCTTTTGACGTCGTCCACCACCAGCGAGTGCTCGTCCTTGCTGGTGTTCTGTCCGACCCAGGCCCCGCCGGCCAGGAGTTCGGGAAGTTCCAGGCGAACCTTGGACTGGGAAGACTCCTCGGGGGCCACCTCCCAGACCGACTTTTCCACGCCCAGGCTGAACCCTCCCAGGGTGGCGACGTATTCCGCAGCCACCACGGCGCTTTCCCGGACCTCGTCCTCCAGGAAATAGTTGGTGGAACGGGCCAGGCCGTACACGTCCCGGGCGATCTGGGAGAGGTTGTCCCTGATCATGTTCTCCAGTTCCTCGGTCATGGTCTTCGCCACCGTGGTATCCGTGACCACGGCGGTTCCCACGGCCATGACCACGGGCAAAACGGCCGCGACAGCGACCATGGCGATGAGTTTGGCCTTCATGGTCAGGGCGGCGAACAGGGCGTGCAGTCTCATGGTGGTATCCGCACCCCCCCGGGGGGGGATTGCCTCGAAGGTTTGATTTTATTCAGTATGGCGCGACGTTGAAAGGAAAGCAACCGTGGCGGGCGTATTCGCGGCCGATTTTCCCGGACGGAAGCGGGAAAGAGTCCGATCCGCACACGTTCCAGGGGCGGCCCTCCCCAGCCCTGCCTCGTAAACGCCAGCCCTTCATGTACGCATTTTCACATTGTCCTTTTTCTATATAATGATAAAATTTCCCAAAGCCTCCCCGTGCGGCCGAGATCCCGGCCTCGTGCCCGTTTCCTGCCGCCTGGGATCTACCGCACTGTTCTGTGTTTTTTTTTCACATAAAACTCCGGCGGGGAGCGGACCCGCGCCCCTTGGCGGCCGCTCTGCTTGACCAGCTCCGAGGTCATAGCTATGTTTTTTTTAACATACGCATGACGGCCAAGATGACCCGCTCGTCCGCATCGACGCCACCCGCCCGGCGCCGGGGCCCCGAGCCCAGGCGCATCAAGGCGCTTGCCTATTATGTGCTGTCCATGGTCCTTGCGGTTTCACCTCTTACCTGGAGGTCTCATCACATGAGCACCGAACTGTTCCGTCAGATGCAGGAATACTTCATGCATCACCTGCGGCTTATGCATTATCCGGTCGCCATCAGGTACATCTTCGAGCAGGAGGCACTCGACCGCTTCAAGCGCGACGTTCCCCACTATGTGCCGGGAAAGGCCCTGACGTTCTGTCAGGCGGAGATCGGCGCCCGCATGGAGGGGTTGACGGTGCTCATGGAAAAGGACCGCCTGGGGTGCGCCAACGCCAAGTTCGTCTTCGGCTGGAAGGGCCTGGACGAGGCCGAGATCAAAAGCCACATGAAATACGTGCGCGACATGGATCAGGCCGAGGCCTTCGTCAGATCCAAACCCCGCTTGCCGGAAGGCAAGCTTGTCGCCGTCGTGGTCTCGCCCTTGGCCGACGCCTTCGCCCCGCCGCATGTCGTGCATTTTTACTGCGACAACATGCAGGCCTACCACCTGGCCGTGGACTGGATGTCGGCGATGAACGTGCATCCCCTCAAGCCCTCCATGACCATGAACTCGGCGGCCTGCGGCGGCAACGTCCAGGCCTACAACACCGCCTCCATGAACATCTTCCTGGCCTGCAGCGGCAGCTACAACGCCGGAAAGACCGAACGCGGCGAAATCAACGTGGCCATCCCCGGCGAGCAGCTTGTCCTGGTCATGGAGCGGTTGAAGAAACGGGTCGACGATCAAGGCGGCGCATCCATCACCCGTCCGGGACAGCCGTTCCCCGGCGCGGACATCTGCAAGAACTGTCCGTTGATCACCTTCAAGAAGGCTGGCGCGGAGGAGGCCCAGGCCTAACGGCCAGCACTGTTCCGTCTCGGTCGGCCCCTGCGCGAGGGGCCGCTCCGCAGGCAATGGCTGCGGCGTGAAGGAAAACGGGGCGGTCGCGGGGAGCGTGGCAAACGCATATGGTGTGCCCGTCGCGGGGTCGTCGAAAGCGTTGCCGCGCTCTGGCGCGAAAGGGAAGGCATGCTGGGAGAAACGCATTTTTGTCCGGGATTGAGCAAGCCAGAACATGCCCAATGCATGGGTTGGGCGTGCAGCCAAATTCCCCCTCGAACCTCGAAGCGAAGTCTTCCTTTTTTGCGATACCGGAGCTTGGGGGAGAGCGCCCCCCCCAGGCCTGCCCTGGCCCGGGCTCGTAAAATGCTCTTCCCACGTTGCAGCGTCCCCCTACAGAATTGTGCCTGACGTACGTTTCCGTACAAATTTCCGGCGGCCCGGCCGCACCGGTATGCAGCTTTCCCCCCGCGTAGCCGCGGCGCACCGTGGCCGGGAGGCGCAACGCCGCCTCTGGCATGCGAATTGCCTTATCAATCCGGATACCCGGGCTGGCGGCAGCATTTTGTTGGCCCCAGGAGATGACGTGACATGATTCATGAGTCAGACGAGCCCTGCCTGAAAGACTGTCCCGACGGCATCTACATGCGAAGCGACCCCAAAGTCCGCGAATGCCTGGCCGGGGTGTGCCGGGGCAGGATCGTCCCCCTGTTGTCGGCCATGGGACAGGCCATCTCCGAGCAAAACGACCTCTCGTTGGCCCTGGAGACCCTGCTTGGTTATATGAAATCCGACATGGCCGTGGAGCGGGCCATGATCAACCTGCACGACCGGGAGGCGGGGCGGATATTCATCCACAAAAGCATGGGGCTGACCGAGGACGAACAGGCCCGGGGCGTCTACTTTCCGGGCGAGGGCATCACCGGCCAAGTGGTGGAGTCGGCCAGACCCATGGTCGTGCCGCGCATAAGCGACGAGCCGTCGTTTCTCAATCGCACCGGCAGCCTGACCCGCGCCGCCGACCTGGACCGGTCCTTCGTCTGCGTGCCGATTCTGCGCGGCAAAAAGGTCCTGGGCAGCATCAGCGCCGTCCGGGCCTACGAAAATCCCAAGCTCCTGGAAAAGCACGTGGACGCCCTGGTGGTGGTGTCCTACATGCTGGCCCAGGCCGTGGAGCTGTATCTGGTGGAGAGCGCGGATCAGGAGCGGGCCCGCCGCCGACACATGGCCGTGCCTGGCGGGGTGCGTCCGCCCTACGCCCCCCCGGGGGTCATCGGCTCGTCCAAGCCCATGCTGGAGGTCTATTCCCTGCTGCGCAAGGTGGCCCGGACCCGGACCACAGTGCTGCTATTGGGAGAAAGCGGCGTGGGCAAGGAACGTCTGGCCGACGCCATCCACTTCGGCGGCCAGTGCGCCTCGGGGCCGCTTATCAGGTTCAACTGCGCCGCCCTGCCCGAGAGCATCCTCGAGAGCGAGTTGTTCGGCCATGAAAAAGGCTCGTTCACCGGGGCCACCCAGTCGCGCAAGGGCCGCTTCGAGGAGGCCGACGGCGGCACGATCTTCCTGGACGAGGTGGGGGAGTTGTCCCTAGCCGTGCAGGCCAAGCTTCTGCGCGTGCTTCAGGAGCGCTCCTTCGAGCGGGTGGGCGGCAACAGGACCATCACCGTCGACATCCGCATCGTGGCCGCCACCAACAAGGACCTGGCCGCCATGGTCGCGGCCGGGACCTTCCGCCAGGATCTCTACTTCCGGCTCAACGTCTTCCCGATCATGGTCCCGCCGCTTCGTGACCGGGGCAGCGACATCATCACCCTGGCCGAGCACTTCACCGCCCGCTACGCCGGGGAAAACGGCAAGCCCATCAGCCGCATCACCACCCCGGCCCTGAACATGCTCATGACCTACCACTGGCCGGGCAACGTGCGCGAGCTTGAAAACGTCATCCACCGGGCCGTGATCCTGACCGAGGACGACGCCATCCACGGCTACAACCTGCCCATGTCCCTGCAATCCCCGGTCTTTTCCGGAACAGACATCCAAAGCGGCCTGGAGGCCAAGCTGGCGGCCATCGAATACGAGATGCTGGTCGAGGCCTTGCGCCTGCACCGGGGCAACACCACCGAGGCCGCCCGGGAACTGGGGCTCACCCGGCGCACCATGGGCCTGCGCATGAAAAAATACCGCCTGGACTACCGCGACTTCCGCCGGGCCGAACCCCCGGCCGCATCCCGTCGGCTTTCATAACACCCCGCCGCCCCGTTTCGTACGCTTCCGTTCCATCACCCGGGGTGCGCTCCCTGCAGCATCTTCCAGGGCCGCCCCCTTTTGTCCATCCGGGCCGCAAGGCGGCTACCCCGGCCGCCCAAGCCCGTTCCCCTCCTGGCGCCGTCGCACCCGGCCGCCTCATCCCGCTGCGCCTTGGCCCTGCCCGGGCCCGTACTGCGCGGATGGTTCCGGCCGGAACGGTTCGCGGCCAAAACGCACTTTCCGGAACCATCATAATTCATGCCTTGCTTCCTCCACATCGTGAGAATGAACGCAAAGGTACTTTCTCCATAAAAAGAGTACGCCGAGGTCATATCGCACGCCACATGCGCATCACTCATTTGTCATTGCAAGTGATTGTGCTGTATTTTTCCTTCAGCACATCCTTATATAAGCCGAAAAGATGTCCAACGTTGCATCATGACGCTTCAATCCTTGGCATGCTTCTGGCTCTGCACCCCTCCAGACGCGGTCCATTCCGGATCCGCCATCTTCATCAAGGAGCCAGACCATGCGCAAGATCGCCATCTATGGCAAGGGCGGCATCGGCAAGTCCACCACCACCCAGAACACGGCCGCCGCCCTGGCCCATTTTCACGACAAGAAGATTTTCATTCACGGCTGCGACCCCAAGGCCGACTCCACCCGTCTGATCCTGGGCGGCAAGCCCCAGGAAACGCTCATGGACGTCCTGCGCGAGCAAGGGGCGGAAAAGGTCACCAACGAGAAGGTGATCAAGACCGGATTCAAGGGAATCCGGTGCGTGGAGTCGGGCGGGCCGGAACCGGGCGTGGGCTGCGCCGGACGCGGCGTAATCACGGCTATCGATCTCATGGAGGCCAACGGGGCCTACACCGACGATCTGGACTTCGTATTCTTCGACGTCCTGGGCGACGTGGTGTGCGGCGGCTTCGCCATGCCGATTCGCGACGGCAAGGCCCAGGAGGTCTACATCGTGGCCTCGGGCGAGATGATGGCCATTTATGCCGCCAACAACATCTGCAAGGGCCTGGTCAAGTTCGCCAAACAAAGCGGCGTGCGCCTGGGCGGCGTCATCTGCAACAGCCGCAAGGTGGACCAGGAGCGGGAGTTTCTCGAGGAGTTCACGGCGGCCATCGGCACCCATATGATCCACTTTGTGCCCCGCGACAACATCGTGCAGAAGGCCGAATTCAACAAGAAGACCGTCACCGAATATGACTCCACGGAAAATCAGGCCCAGGAATACAGCGAACTTGGCCGCAAGATCATTGAAAACAAACACTTTGTGATCCCCAAGCCCATGACCATGGACGAATTGGAAGCCATGGTCGTCAAGTACGGCATCGCCGACTAACCACCGGAACCATAAGGAGCCGCCATATGAAAATGATCAGGGCCATCGTTCGCCCGGAGGCGTCGGATACGGTCGCGGACGCCCTGGCCGAGGCCGGGTTCTACACCATGACCAAGTTAAGCGCCTTCGGGCGCGGCAAACAGAAAGGCCTGACCGTGGGGACCATGCACTACGATGAACTGCCCAAGGTGATGCTGATGATGGTCGTGGCCGACGACAGCGTGGAGCCGATCTTAAAGATAATCAAGGATTCCGCGTGTACCGGCAATTTCGGCGACGGCAAGGTATTCGTCACCCCCGTGGAAGCCGCCTTCACCGTGCGCACCGGCCAGATGGGCCTGTAAGGAGGACGCGGCCATGAAAGAGATCATCGCCATCATCCGTCCCAAAAAGGTGGGGGCCACCAAGGAGGCCCTGGACGCCCTGGGATTTCCCAGCTTCATGGCCATGGCCGTCCTTGGTCGGGGGCATCAGCGCGGCATCGCGGCCGAGATCGGCTGCGAGATTCCCGAGCACCTCCTGGCCCAGGGCCGCAGCGGCGGCATGAAGTACATCCCCAAACGCATGCTGACCCTTGTCGTCCCTGACGCAAACGCGGACGAGGTGGTGAGGACCATCATCGCCGTCAACCAGACCGCCCAGATCGGCGACGGCAAGATATTCATCAGTCCGGTGGACGACGCCTTGCGGGTCAGAACCGACGAAACCGGCGAAAGCGCCATACTCTAAAGCGAGTCTGAGCATGCCACATCATCTGTTCAAGTGCAGCGAATGCATTCCGGAACGCAAGCAGCACGCCGTCATAAAAGGCCTCGGCGAGACCCTGGCCGACGCCCTGCCGCTGGGATATCTAAACACCATCCCCGGCTCCATCTCCGAACGCGGCTGCGCCTACTGCGGGGCCAAGCACGTCATCGGCACGCCCATGAAGGACGTGATCCACCTAAGCCACGGCCCCGTGGGCTGCACCTACGACACTTGGCAGACCAAACGCTACATCAGCGACAACGACAACTTCCAGATCAAGTACACCTTCGCCACGGACATGAAGGAAAAGCACATCGTGTTCGGGGCGGAAAAGCTCTTAAAGCAGACCATGCTCGACGCCTTCAAGGCCATGCCCCACATCAAGCGCATGACCATCTATCAGACCTGCGCCTCGGCGCTGATCGGCGACGACATAAGCGCCATCGCCCAGGAGGTCATGGACGAGCTGCCCGAGGTGGACGTCTTCGTGTGCAACTCTCCGGGCTTCGGAGGCCCCAGCCAGTCCGGCGGCCACCACAAGATCAACATCGCCTGGATCAACCAAAAAGTCGGCACCTTCGAGCCCGAGATCAAAAGCGACTACGTGATCAACTACGTAGGCGAATACAACATCCAGGGCGACCAGCCGATCATGGACGACTACTTCAAGCGCATGGGCATCCAGGTGCTGTCCACCTTCACCGGCAACGGCTCCTACGACGACCTGCGCGGCATGCACCGGGCCCACCTCAATGTCCTGGAATGCGCCCGTTCGGCGGAGTACATCTGCAATGAACTCAGGAAGCGCTACGGCATCCCGCGCCTGGACATCGACGGGTTTGGGTTCGGGCCGCTTGGGGCCTCGCTTCGCAAGGTGGCGCTTTTTTTTGGCATCGAGGATCGGGCCAAGGCCATCATCGATGAGGAGACGGCCCGCTGGAAGCCGGAGCTGGACTGGTATGCGGCCAGGCTCGAAGGTAAAAAAGTCTGCCTGTGGCCCGGCGGCTCCAAGCTGTGGCACTGGGCGCATGTCATCCACGACGAGATGAAGCTCAACGTGGTCTCGGTCTACACCAAGTTCGGGCACCAGGGAGACATGGAAAAGGGCATCTCGCGCTGTGAGCAAGGGGCCCTGGCCATCGACGATCCCAACGAACTGGAAGGCCTTGAGGCCATGGACATGCTCAAACCCGACATCATCTTCACGGGCAAGCGGCCGGGCGAAGTGGCCAAGAAAATCCGCGTGCCGTACCTAAACGCCCACGCCTACCACAACGGCCCCTGGAAGGGCTGGGAAGGATGGGTGCGGTTTGCCCGCGACATCTATAACGCCATCTATTCACCCATTCACGAACTGGCCAAGCTCGACATCAGCAAGGACGAGATTCCGGCGGACAAGGGATTCGTCACCCGGCGCATGCTCTCCGATGTCAATCTTCCGGACGAGATCCGTAACTCCGCAACGATGCGTCCCTACTCCGGCGACTACGACTGCCTGCCCAATTACATGGGAAAGACGTACCCCTACATGGAAAAAACGCCAGCCCCGTCGACGGCGGCGTAGGGAGGAACGCGGCATGGACGACCTGCGCACCGAACGTATCGAGCAACTCCTGGACTATATCATGAAGAAGTGCCTGTGGCAGTTCCACTCCCGGGCCTGGGACCGCAAGGACCAAAACGAGAACATTCTGACCAAGACCAAACAGCTCCTATGCGACGAGAAGGTGACCTTGGAGACCCCGGCGGATCGTTGCTACTGGGTGGACGCGGTGCTTCTGGCCGAGGCCTTCCGGGAACGCTACGGCTGGCTTGGCGGGCTTTCCAGGGACGACATTGCGGATATCATGCAGGGTCTACACGATCGGCTGGACTATCTGACCATCACTGGCTCGCTCAACAAGGAACTCACAGACCAGCACTATTAACCGCAACGACGCCACGTCGCACAAAAACAAAAAACGCCAACGCATCGTCCGCGTCCCCCCCGCCATGGGGCGGGGACGCGGCGCGACAAAAGGAAACGTCTATGACTTGCGAACTCATGGAAAGATCGCGGCCCGGCATCATCAACCCCATCTTCACCTGCCAGCCTGCCGGGGCGCAGTTCGTCAGCATCGGGATCACCGACTGCACCGGCATCGTGCATGGCGGCCAGGGATGCGTCATGTTCGTGCGGCTGCTCTTCTCCCAGCACTTCAAGGAAAGCTTCGAACTGGCCTCATCCTCGGTGCATGAGGACGGGGCGGTCTTCGGAGCCTGCACGCGGGTGGAGCAGGCCGTGGACGTGCTTCTCATGCGCTACCCCCACGTCAAGGTGGTGCCGATTATCTCCACCTGCTCCACCGAGGTCATCGGCGACGACATCGACGGCGTGGTCACCAAGTTAAACACCGGGCTGCTCAAGGAAAAATACGCCGACCGCGAGGTGCATCTCATCCCCATCCACACCCCGAGCTTCGTGGGCAGCATGGTCACTGGCTACGACATCGCCATGCGCGACATCATCATGCACTTCGCCCAAAAGACCGAGCCAAGCAACAAGCTCAACCTCTTCACCGGCTGGGTGAACCCCGGCGACGTCACGGCGCTCAAGCATCTGCTGAAAGAAATGGACGTGGAGGCCACGGTGCTTTTCGAGATCGAGAGCTTCGATTCGCCGCTTATGCCCGAGGGCAACCACGTCTCCCACGGGTCCACAACCATCGAGGACCTGCGCGGCGCGGCTGACGCCGTGGGAACCCTGGCGCTCAACCGCTACGAGGGCGGCAAGGCGGCCGCGTATCTTTCGCAGGAATTCGATATCCCGACCATCATTGGACCGACTCCCATCGGCATCCGCAACACGGACACGTTCCTGGCCAACGTGAGAAAGCTTACCGGCAAACCCATCCCGCAGTCCCTGGTGCGCGAGCGCGGTGTCGCCATCGACGCCCTGACCGACCTGACGCACATGTTTTTCGCGGACAAGCGGGTGGCCATCTACGGCAATCCGGACCTAACCATCGGACTGACGGAGTTTTGCATCGACCTGGAGATGAAGCCCATGGTGGTGCTGCTTGGCGATGACAATACCAACTACGCCAAAGACCCGCGCATCAAGGCCCTTCAGGAACACGTGGACTGGGACATGGAGATCGTCACCAACGCGGACTTCTGGGAGCTCGAAGACCGCATCAAAAACAAGGGCTTAAAGCTCGACCTCATCCTCGGACACTCCAAGGGCCGCTTCATCTCCATCGACTACGGCATTCCCATGTTCCGCGTGGGCTTTCCCACCTACGACCGGGCGGGCATGTACCGCCACCCGGTGGTGGGCTACGCCGGGGCCGTGTGGCTGGCCGAACAGATGGCCAACGTGCTCTTCACGGACATGGAATACAAAAAGAACAAGGAATGGATTCTCAACATGTGGTGATCGCCACCTGACCGCACATGGCGCATTGGCCGCCGTCAGCCCCGTTCCCTCCCCCGCGCCTGGGGACGGGGCGCCAGGGCGGATGGGAAAAACCCCTCCCCGCACAAGGAGCCTAGACCATGACCCGCCTGCTCACCCTGACCCAAACTCCGACCGAAAGGCGTGGCGAAAATTCCGAGCCTTCGGGGGCGATGCTGTATTTCGTCTACGGCTCCAACATGAACAGCGCCCAGCTCCAAGCCCGGGGCGTTCGCCCCACGCGCACGTTTACGGCCAAGCTCCCCGGACACCGCCTGACCTTCCACGGCCATTCCCGCACCTGGGACGGGGGACTCGAAACCGTGGTCTCCGACCCGGAACAGGACGTCTACGGCGTGGTCCTGGTTCTATCGTCCACGGAGGCCGACGCCCTGGATTCCTGCCAGGGGGTGCGACTGGACGGCACAGGCAGCCATTTCCATTTCCCGACCATGGTCTACGACACCCACGGCGACGGGCACGAAGTCCTCATCTTCAAGCTTGACGTGCTCGGAGAACCGCGAAAGCCAAGTCGGGAATACCTGGAATGCATCGTCTCCGGGGCGCTGGAACGGAACCTGCCGCCGCTTTACGTGGACCGGCTCACCCGCCTGGAGGCCCGCAAGGCCGACTACGCGGTACCGGTTCCAGGGAGGTTGATGGGTGCCTTCACCATCATGTCCTGCGCCGGATGCGGGCAGGATGACCCGTTCGACGAGGACTGAACTCCGGCCGGGCTGGGCGCTGTCCCTGGAGAGG
Organism: Desulfolutivibrio sulfodismutans DSM 3696; assembly: GCF_013376455.1. Taxonomy (GTDB): domain Bacteria; phylum Desulfobacterota; class Desulfovibrionia; order Desulfovibrionales; family Desulfovibrionaceae; genus Desulfolutivibrio; species Desulfolutivibrio sulfodismutans. The sequence goes on from NZ_CP045504.1 coordinate 2,707,193, forward strand.
AAAAAAGCGGGCCTTCCGGTTCCCGGATTTTGGCCATACACTGGCCCGAAGAACACGAGATGCCGGAGCACAAGGAGCCTCACATGCCTCATCCAACTACCACCCATCCCCACGGTCCCATGCGCCGCAAGGACCGGGAAATCACCGACCGCGCCGCCATCGACGACATCATCCGCAACGGCCGGGTCATGCACCTGGGCCTTTGCCAGGACAACGTCCCCTTCGTGGTCCCGCTTTTCTACGCCTACGACGGGCAGTGTCTCTACTTCCACAGCGCCCGGGCCGGAACCAAGATCGGGATCATGAAGAAAAACCCCGTGGTCTGCTTCGAGATCCTGGATTTCCAGGGGATCATCGACGACGACGCGCCCTGCGACTTCGAGGCCCGGCACCGCACGGCCATCGGCCTGGGCACGGCGGTCTTTCTCGAGGACGAGACGGAAAAGATCGCGGCCCTGAACCTGATCGTGGCCCGGTTCAGCGCCCGCAGCTTCGTATTCCCGAAAACCAAGCTCGGCGGCACGACCGTGGTCAAAATCGAGATCACGTCCGTCAAGGGCAAGACCCACGGCCTGTCGTAACCGAAAGGCCGCTTACGACCGGCCCCCGAGATAGACGTTTAAGTCGGCGATGAAGCCGTCCGGATCGGGCACGCCCCGGTCGGCCAGGAGGCGGCCCAGGCTGCACGGATAGCCGCCGGAACAGGTGAAAAGCGACACCCCGTTTTTCACGCAGTAGGATATGGCCCCGGGCATATCCATGATCTTCTCCACCAGGGTGTCCCGGGTGATCGGGTCCATACGACGCGCCTCCATCATGTGCGCGGCGGCCCAAGGGCCGCCGCGCCTTGCATGTTCGGGGTTGGGGTTGGGTCGGAGGGAGTCCTCCGGAGGCCAAAGGGCTTCGCCCTTTGGAATCCCATGGCGAATCTTTGGCCGTGGCGTCGTTCCGGATGAACCCCTTTGTCCGATCTAGTACAGCCCGAGCTTGGACTCGGACAGGCTCATGAAGATGTTCTTGTACTGGGTGTAGTGGTCGAGCATCATGTGGTGGTTCTCCCGGCCGACGCCCGACTTCTTGTATCCGCCAAACGGCGCATGCGCGGGCAGGATGTTGTAGGTGTTCACCCACATCCGCCCCGTGGCCACGCCCCGGGCCACACGCATGGCCCGGTTGACGTCCTTCGTCCACACCGCGCCGCCCAGGCCGTAGTCGTTGTCGTTGGCCATGGCGATGACCTCGGCCTCATCCCGAAACTTGATGCAGCAGGCCACCGGCCCGAAGATTTCCTCCCGGGCCACGCGCATGGAGTTTTTCACGTCCACAAGGAGCGTGGGCTGCATGAAGCTGCCCTTGTCCAGGGGCGCGTCGGCCATGCGCTTGCCGCCCACGGCCACCTTGGCCCCCTCCTCCTGGCCGACCTCCACGTAGGCCAGGATCTTCTCCAACTGGTGGCGGTTGATCTGCGTGCCCATGACTGTGTCCTTCTCCCAGGGCAGCCCCACCTTGATGCGGGAAAAGGCCGCCGTGGCCGCAGCCACGTACGAATCGTACACGTCCTCGTGAATGAATATCCGCGACCCGGCGCAGCATACCTGGCCCTGGTTGAAGAGGATGCCCAGTTGGATGCCCTCCAGGGCCTTGTCGAACTGGGCGTCGGGGAAGATGATGTTGGCCGACTTGCCGCCGAGCTCGAGCGTGGAGGGAATGAGCCGTTTGGCGGCGGCTGAGGCCACGGTGTAGCCGACCTCGGTGGAGCCGGTGAAGGCCAGTTTGGCAAAGCCGGGATGGGCCAGCATGGCGTTGCCGGACACCGAGCCCCGGCCGGTGATCACGTTGACCACGCCCGGAGGCAGGACCGTGGCCATGAGCTTGGCCAGCTCCAAAAGCGACAGGGGTGTTTCGCTGGAGGGTTTGATGACCACGCAGTCCCCGGCGGCCAGGGCGGGGGAGAGCTTCCAGGCGGCCATAAGCAGCGGGAAGTTCCAGGGGATGATCTGGCCCACCACGCCCAGGGGCTCGCGCAGGATGATGCTCAGGGTCTGGTCGTCGATCATGGCCGCGTGGCCTTCCTCGGTGCGGATGGCGGCGGCGAAGTAGCGGAAGTGGTCCGAGGACAGGGGTACGTCAATGGCCATGGTCTCCCGGATGGGCTTGCCGTTGTCGAGCGTCTCCACCATGGCTAGGTGTTCGGCGTTGTCGTCGATCAAATCCGCGATGCGCAGGAGCAGGGCTGAACGTTCCTGGGGGCTGGTCTTTTTCCAGCTCGCAAAGGCCTTCCCGGCGGCGGCCACGGCCTTGTCCACATCTGCGGCGCTGGCGTCCACGCAGGTGGCCAGGGGCTCGCCGTTTGCCGGGTTGGTGGTCGTAAACGTACCGCCTCCCTCGCTTTCCATCCACTTTCCGTCAATAAACAAGGCATAGTGATCGTCGATACGCGGTTTCATGAGGAACCTCCTTGGGGTATCCCGAAACAAGACGAAAAACAGACCGGCAACGCCTTTTGTGGTGGCACAACGACCCTCCCGATTTCCCATGGGTCGGAGAAAAGATGGCCCAAAACCGAAATGGCCAGGCCCCTTCTCCCGGTTTCGCGGACTCCGGCCGCCATGCCGGGATATGTGCGGAGGGAGTGCCGCTCGCACAGATTCTTATGTTTTTTTAAGCATAACGTAACCGGCAGGTCAACACGGCGCTTCGGTATTTTTGGAAGTCCATCTTCGCAACACCAATCCCGAGCGCCAGCAACCCCGCGCCGTCGCATCAGGCGCAGGGATGAGGCAGCCCTTCGAAGCCGTCAAAACAAATCCGTTGCCCCGGCAAGCGTCCCTGCCTGCCTCACGCCACTGAAATTATCCCCAATGGCCAGACCCGCCTGTCGGAATACGCATCCCTGCGGCGGCACAACTCAAGGCCACGCCCGCAAACTCCACGATGGCGTCTTCGTCGATACGGCCCTCTGCCAGTCGCACGATGTGCGGGCTTGAGGAAAACTCTGGCTTCGGCCGGAGTTTTCTTGTATACTGGCGAATGATCAAAGAATTTACTTTCTCCTGCTCCCATTGTAAAATTTGTTAACAATTTTTGCTTGAATTGCGAGTCGAAACCATACATCATGCATATGGACTGTTTCTTGGGCACACCCATCTGCAGGTGCATGCCAATGCATGGCCATTGATCCATCGCCATAACCTGCGGCGTGCAGCGCAAGCTGAAATACATGAATGATGCCGCGCCGGAGCGAAGACTGGCGACCCTTAAACCTTTCCTGCAAAAACGCCTTGGCATCCTCCGCCGTGGCGACGGATGCCGGGAAGGGGCGGACCAGACGGCCAACCGCGCGGGGAGGCAGGCACAACGCGGACGATGCGCCGATATCACGGCCAACGAGGCACGACATGCCGAGGACACCATGCCAGACAGGGATATGACCCGTGAGCAACTTCTCGCCGAGAGGCGACGGCTGTTGTCGGAACTGACGGAGGCCCGACGGACCATCCAGGAACTTCGCCAGGCGCCTCCCTCGCCCGAACCCTGGCAATCCCCTCCCGGGCCCAGAAAGACCTCCCGCAGGCATCCTCCAAAACCGGCCAAACTGCCCGAACCGCCCGGTGCGCCCGAACGCATTCCCGACGCCATAAACGGCGCGTTCACCGAGGCCGATTCGATCCTGACGGCGGCCTTCGACGGGTTTCTGGCCAGCGACATGCACGGCCGGATCGTGCGGGCCAACAACGCCTTGGCGGACATGCTCGGCTTCAGCATTCGGGAGTTGATCGGCAAGGGCCTCTGGGACATCGACGTCACGGCCTCGGAGTCGGACGTGATCCGCCGCATCACGCAGAGAGCGACGAACGGAGGCAGGCTTTTCGAGACCGTCCTGCAGCGCAAGGACGGCGGCTTCGTCGACGCCGAGGTCAGCTCCTTCCATCTGGATCACGACGGCGGGCGACTTGTCGCCTTCCTGCGGGACGTCACCGAGCGCAAGCGGATGGAGCGCACCCTCAAACTCACCCAGGCCTCCATGGACACGGCAGCCCTGGGCATCTTCTGGATAGCCCCGGATGGGCGTCTTCTGTACGTCAACGACATCACCTGCCAGCGCCTGGAATACTCCCGGGACGAGTTGCTGGCCATGAACATCGCGGATGTGGACCCGGTCTTCCCTATGGGCTCGCGCCGGAACCACTTCAAACCGTACAGGAACACCCAGACCCTCCGGTTCGAAACCATCCACCGCTCCCGCAGCGGCAGGGACATCCCGGTCCTTATCACCAGCAACTATCTGGAATTCGAGGACCAGGAATTCGAGATCGCCTTTGCCGAGGACATAAGCGAACTCAGGCGGACACAAAGCGACATGGCCCGCAGCCGGGCTGCGCTCGAGGAAAACCAGGCCAGGCTGTCCCTGGTCATGGATCTGACGGACATGGCCCCCTGGGAAATGGACATCGCGACAAACACCTTCACCTTCGACGACCGGTTCTATGCCCTGTACGGGACGACGGCCGAACGCGAGGGGGGGCCGCTCATGCCCGCCCAGACCTACGCCAGGGAATTCGTCCATCCCGAGGACGCCTGGATGATCGCCGACGAGGTTCGCAAGATCCTCGCGGCGGATGCGCCCGGCTACGAGGGGCAGGTGGAGCACCGCATCATCCGGCGCGACGGCGCGCTCCGGCACATCGTGGTCCGCTTCCGCCTCATCCGGGACGAGGCCGGTCGGCCGGTCAAGACCATCGGCGCGAACCAGGACATCACCGGGCGAAAGCAGGCTGAAGAGGCCCTGGCGCGCAGCGAACAACGGTTCCGGAACCTCCTGGGCGACATGGAGATGGTCGCCGTGCAGGGATACGACCGGGACCGCCGGGTCATCTACTGGAACAGGGCCAGCCAGCGCCTCTACGGATATGCCGAGGCCGAGGCCCTGGGGCGGCGCCTGGAAGACCTGATCATACCCGCCCCCATGCGTGAGGGGGTCATCCGCAACATCCAGGACTGGCTGGACAACGGGGTGTCCATCCCGGCCGGAGAGCTGCACCTGCTGCGCAAAGACGGCACGCTGATCCAGGTCTACTCCTCCCATGTCATGCAGGAGACCGCATCCGGGCACAAGGAGATGTACTGCATCGACGTGGACCTGACCGAGATCAAGAAGGCCCATGACCAACTGGTGCAGGCAAAGGAGGCGGCCGAGGCCGCCAGCAAGGCCAAATCCGAATTCCTGGCCAACATGAGCCATGAAATCAGAACCCCTTTAAACGGCATCCTGGGGATGCTCCAGCTTCTCACGGACACGACGCTTGATGAGGAGCAGACCCAGTTCATCAGCCTGGCCATGGACTCGAGCAAACGGCTGACGCGGCTTTTGTCCGACATCCTGGACCTGTCCCGGGTGGAGGCCGGCAAGATGCAGATGCAGGTCGAGGTTGTCGATCTCGACAGCGTGGTGAAGCAGCTCGCCGCACTTCACGAACCGGTTTCGCTCCAGACCGGGGTGCGATTCCAGTGTACGGCGTTTCCCGGGCTGCCCAAGGCCGTCCTGGGCGACAGCATCCGGTTGCAGCAAGTCCTGACCAATCTGGTCGGCAACGCCTTCAAGTTCACGACGTCGGGCAGCATTGCCCTGGAGGCCTGTCCCCTGCCGCCGCGCCGTCCCGGGGAGGCCCAGGTTCTTTTTAGCGTCGCCGACACCGGGTGCGGCATGGACGACAGTCTGCTTTCGAAGCTCTTCGAACCGTTCGTCCAGGCCAGCCAGGGGTTCACGCGCCGCCATCAGGGGGCCGGACTCGGCCTTTCCATCGTCAAGCGGATCGTGGAGCTCATGGGCGGAAACATTGCCGTCGAAAGCACGCCGGGGGCGGGCACGACCTTTTTCATCGCCATCCCCTTTGCGCTGCCGTCCCCGGGCGCGGCGGACGGACGGCAGGCCCGCCTGGGGGACGGCGCGCCAGCGCCGAGGGCCTTGCGGATATTGATCGCCGAGGACGACATGGTGAGCCTTTTGGCGGTCTCCAGGCAATTGGGGAAAAAGGGACATCGCACGCACGCGGCGCATGACGGCGCAGAGGCCGTGGAGGCCGTGCGGAAGATGGATTTCGACCTTGTCCTGATGGACGTGCAGATGCCGACCATGGACGGCGTGGCCGCCACCAGGCTGATCCGGGACGCCGGGGCGGGCGCGGCCAAGGCGGATATCCCGATCATCGCCATGACGGCCTTCGCCATGGCGGGCGACCGGGAGAAGTTTCTTGCCGCAGGGATGAACGACTACGTCGCCAAGCCCGTCGACCACGCCGATGTGGAGGCGGCCATCGCCCGGGTGATGTCTCTGCCGAAAAGCGCATCGCGTCGGTGACGCCAGGTACGGATTGCGGCGCGAAAGCCCGCTCCCCGATACTGGCCCTCCACTGCACGAACTTTTCCTTTTCTCATCAAGCCCAGGCAATACCATTGTATCGACAATGCCTCTATCCTCATGCCGCACCCCCCTTCTGTTTCGCCCATAAAGCGAAAACTATTTGCACCAAGAGACTGTACGAATCCCTGAATTGCTTGCACAGGGACAGACTCAAATGCTACTGTTGAAGGAATCTATCCACCCGGAAGGGGGCGCGGTTGAAAAATATCGGCCTGGTTGCGATTCTCGTGCTTCTCATCCTCTGCCCCCATCCCGCATGGGCAGACTCGCCCGCCACCAAAAACATCCTGGTGCTTTTATCTTATGATTTCAGGGAGAACTGGTCATCTGCGATTCTAGAAGGCATAAGCGGCGCACTTGGTGACGCACAGGTGCAGATGCACGTTGAGACCCTGGACGTCCGACGTCACCACGGGGAAGACTATCAGACGGAGTTTAAACGTTTTTTGGCGGTAAAATACGCCAATATCCATTTCGAACTGGCCATCGCCGCCGACAATGCGGCGTTCGAGTTCCTCTTACGGCTCAGACCATCCATTGGTTCGAATCTTCCGGTCGTTTTCTGCGGCGTCAACAACTTCACTCCGGAAATGATCGCCGGACAAGCCAATGTCACCGGGGTCAACGAGGCCGTGGACGTCGCCGGAACGGTGAATCTTGCGTTGCGGTTGTTCCCCGGGACATCGGAAATCGCCGTGGTCGCAGGAACCACCGGGGTCGGGGTCGTGAATCTGGACAATTTCCACAAGATCATCCCGCTTTTCTCACGACCCGTCCGCATCACGGAATTTGTGGACGTCCCTGCTGACACCGTCGCCGACGCCCTGAACAGCCTGCCTCAGGATGCCCTCGTCTTTCGGATGGACAATCTACGTGCCGACGACGGCTCCGATATCCCCCTGGCGCAAAGCATCGCCCTTTTATCCAGCGCGTCCCGTTGCCCGGTTTTTTCCTTCTGGGATTTCGACATGGGCCAGGGGGCCTTGGGCGGCGTTGCGGTCAACGGCCTGGCCCAGGGCAAGAAGGCGGGGGAGTTGGCCCTTCTCGTCCTGCAAGGGACTCCGGCGGACCTGATCCCGGTCGTCATGGACAGTCCGAACATTCCCATGTTCGACTTCGCCCTCATGCAACGTTTCGGCCTGGATGTCCGCGACCTCCCTGATCGGGCCATCGTGCTCAACATGCCCCTCTCGTTTTACACCACGTACAAGCCGTACATCTGGGCTGGCTCGGCGCTTGTCCTGGTCATGGCGGCATGCATTGCGTGCCTTTCCATGGCCCTTGTCGGGAGAAGCCGGGCGGAAAAGGCCCTGGCCGCCAGCGAGGCGAGATACCGCATGTACGTGGATACCGCTCCGGAGGGCATCTTCATTGCGGATGTCCACGGCCGCTATGTGGATGTCAATCCCGAGGCCTGCCGACTCACCGGATACGAAAGGTCCGAGTTGCTCGCCAAAAGCCTGCACGACCTCCTGCCGACAAAGGGGCAGTCCGAAGGGCTTTTGCATTTCCAGCGGTTGCAGAACGAGGGGATTGCAACAGGCGAACTTCTGTATCAACGCAAAGACGGCGAGGTTCGATACTGGGCAGTCTCGGCGACACGGTTATCCGAAGACCGTTTCCTCGGCTTTGTCCACGATGTGACGGATCGCCGCAGACTCGACGAAACCCGGTGCATCTTTTTGGAGCTTCTGGACAACGCGGAACACATCGTCGTCTTCAAAGACGTACAGCTTCGGTATGTCATGATCAACAAGGCCTATACCGTGCTGACGGGCCATTCGCTTTCGGATGTCGCGGGCAAAACCGACATGGAGATGTTCGCCACGCTCTCCTCTTTGGAACAAATCGAGGCGTATATCGAAAATGACCGCAAGGCGCTGTCCCTGCCTCAGGGGCAATGTCTGACCATCGAGGAAGGCACGCAGGGGCCGGATGGGTCGGTACGCACCTTTCTGACGAAAAAATTCCCTGTCTATGCCCAGGATGGCCGCCTCCTGGGAACAGGAACCATCGCCTCGGAGATCACCGAAAGAAAGCAGGCTGAAAAGGCCTTGGCCCAAAGCGAACTTTTTTTGCTGGAAACGCAACGCATTGCGCGGGGTGGCGGTTGGAAGGCCAACATTGAAACCGACTACCTCTACTGGTCTGACGAGGTCAACCGGATCCTGGAAATGCCTTTGGATTACAAGCCATGCCTCTCGGAAGGACTCACCTTTTATTCGCCGGAATACCGTTCCGATATCAAGACAATGCTCACCTCGGTGCTCTCAAATGGCGGATTTGGCGAATTGGAATGTGAGATCACCACAAGATCCGGCAAGCGGAAGTGGATATACCTGCGGTGTGTCGGAAGGGACACGGCGGGCGGAAATGCCTGCGTCATCGGCACCATCCAGGATATCCATGAACGGAAAGTCATCGAACGGGAGCTGCTGTCAGCAAAAGAGCGGGCCGAACTCGCCAACCAGGCGAAATCCGAATTCCTGGCGAACATGAGCCATGAAATCAGGACTCCGCTCAACGGCATCATGGGCATGCTGCAGATTCTACGTGAGGCGGATCTTGAAAAAGAACACGTCCAATTCGTCGAGATGGCCATAGAATCAAGCAAGAGATTGACCCGGCTGCTCTCCGACATTCTGGATCTGTCCAGGGTCGAGGCAGGCAAGATGCAGATCCAGACCGAGCCGTTTGACCTCAAAAAACTGTTGCAGGATTTCATCGCCCTGCAGGAACCGGTCTCGATCCAGACCGGCGTGCGCCTCCGGCCCGTGATGCATGAGGCGCTGCCCCAAATGGTGTGCGGCGACAGCATCCGCATACAGCAAATCCTGACCAACCTGGTGGGGAACGCCTTCAAATTCACCCGGTCCGGGAGCATCGTCCTCGACGCCAGCCCCCTGCCGCCGCGCCATCCCGGAAAGACCTGGGTGCTGTTCACGGTGGCCGACACGGGGTGCGGGATGGACGACAGTCTGCTTTCGAAGCTCTTCGAGCCGTTTGTCCAGGCCAGCCAGGGATTCACACGCTCACACCAGGGGGCCGGCCTCGGCCTTTCCATCGTCAAACGCATCGTCGAGCACATGGGGGGATCGATCACCGTTGAAAGCGAGCCCGGGGCAGGAACCACCTTTTATGTCTCAATTCCCTTCCTGACGGCGCCGACAACAGGCGAACCGGACGGGATGAAACAGGAACATGCCCTCCCCGGGCGCAGGGCGAAACGGATTCTGCTGGCCGAGGATGAAAAGGTGAGCGCCCTTGCCGCCTCCTGGCAGCTCAGAAAGGAAGGATACCTCATCGATACGGCCCAAAACGGCCAGGAGGCCATCGCCCTTCTGCGGGAGAAGGAGATCGACCTGATCCTCATGGACGTGCAGATGCCGGTCATGGACGGCGTCGAGGCCACCAGACGAATCCGAAGCGGCGAGGCCGGGGCGGACAAGGCCGCCATCCCCATCATCGCCCTGACGGCCTATGCCATGGAGGGGGACAAGAAAAAACTTCTTGAGGCCGGAATGGACGATTACGTGGCCAAACCGATGGAACGCGACGCCCTGTTGCGGGCGATAGAGCGGGTTCTCTCGGCGTGCGCGGGCGGCGGCCTCAGGCCGACCTCCACAGGCGACGCCGCTTGAAACGGCCGGAACGGCATGGAAAAGGACACGCCCGCCGATCGCTGCGGCGCAACGCGTCTGGCGGCAGGGGAAATGTCTGACGAAGACGCATCCGCATCCCGCAAAGAACAAACCCGAGGCCCTTCAAGAGGAAGCCCATGCCGTCTGCGCACAAAAAGCCGGTTGTGAAACAGGCTCCTTCCGTAAAACCGACGCCGCCCTCGCCCCCTCCCGTTGATGAATCCCACGGCGCAACGCGGACGGAGGATGACGCGCAAACGGAAAGCGATCATCTGCAACGCACCATCATGGAAAGCATTCCCATCGGGGTGGCCATCATCGATGCAGAAACGCGGGTGATCGAACTGGTCAACTCGGCGGCGGCGGTCATGTTCGGGGCCAGACCGGAAGAGATACAGGGGAACCGCTGCCACACATTTCTGTGCCCGGCCGAGGAGTGCGCCTGCCCCATCGGGGATCTGGGGCAGACCGTGGACAACTCGGATCGCATCATGCTGCGAGCCGATGGCACGCAGCTCCCCGTCCTGAAAACCGTCACCCCGATCCATGTCCGGGGTAAACAGAAATACCTGGAATGTTTCATCGACATCCGGGCCAGGAAGAAGGCGGAAATCGAATTGCAACGCTCGCGCGAACAGTTCGAACTGGCGGTCAAAGGGTCCAACGACGGCATCTGGGATTGGGACTTGCGAACCAACACCCTCTATCTCTCTCCGAAATGGAAAGAACAACTCGGATACGGCGACGAAGAATTGGAAAACGTTTTCTCTACATTTGAATATCTCCTCCACCCTGAGGACCGGCCACATGTCCTTGAATATATCCAGCGATATTTACAGGGGGACGCCCAGCGCTACACCCATGAATTCAGAATGCGCCACAAGGATGGGACATACCGGTGGATACTGGCCCGGGGGGAGGCGGTGCGCAACGCCTCCGGCGCTCCCGTGCGCATGGCCGGTTCGCATACCGACATGACCGAGCAGAAAAAAGCCCAGAGGCGGCTGGAGGAATTCGCCCGACAGATGGAAATCAACAATGTCGAGCTGGACCAGGCCCTCAGCCAGGCCCAGGCCGCCACACAGGCCAAGAGCGAATTTCTAGCCAATATGAGCCACGAGATCCGCACCCCCATGAACGGGGTCATCGGCATGACCGGCCTGCTCCTTGGGACCGACCTCACGGACGAGCAACGCCGCTACGCCGAGATCATCCGCACCAGCGGCGAATCCCTTCTGAACCTCATCAACGACATCCTTGATTTCTCCAAGATCGAGGCCGGAAAGCTGGAGATGGAGGTTCTGGACTTCGACCTGCTGGATCTCGTCGATGATTTCTCCGACGCCATGGCCGTACGGGCCCAGGAAAAGGGGCTGGAATTTCTGTGCTTCGTCGATCCGGATGTCCCCATATCCCTGCGCGGGGATCCGGGCAGGCTGCGCCAGGTGCTCAACAATCTCGTCGGGAACGCCATCAAGTTCACCCACGCCGGGGAGGTGACCGTCAAGATCACCCTGACGGACGACCAAGATGACGGCTGCCTGTTGTGTTTCTCGGTGCGCGATACCGGCATTGGCATAGCTGAGGAAAAACATGCCGCGCTCTTCGACAAGTTTTCCCAGGCGGACGCCTCGACCACCCGGAAGTATGGCGGCACCGGCCTGGGCCTGTCCATCTCGAAGCAGCTGGTGACGATGATGGGCGGAGAGATCGGGGTCAACAGCACGGAGGGCCGGGGTGCGGAATTCTGGTTCACCATCGCGGCGGGGAAACAGAAACACGGCGTCAGGGAGGCCGTTTCTCCGACGATGTTGCACGGGGTGCGGGCGCTGGTCGTGGACGACAACACGACGAATTGCGAGATCCTGACGATCAACATGGCCAGTTGGGGCATGCGGCCCTACGAGGTCCAAAGCGCGCCCCTGGCCCTGGGGGCGCTGTATCAGGCGATTGAGGAGAACGATCCGTACCGCCTGGCCGTCATCGACATGCAGATGCCGGGCATGGATGGCCTGGCCCTGGGCCGGGCCATCAAGGCCGATCCGCGACTGGCCGGGGTCGCGATGGTGATGCTGACCTCCATGGGGACGCGCGGCGACGCCCGCCGTTTTGCCGAGGCGGGCTTCCGGGCCTACGAGGTGAAACCCATCCGGCGCAGGGATTTGCTCAACATCCTGCAACGCGTGCTGCAGGACGCCGACAGCCAGGACGATCAGCGCATCATCACCCGCAAAACCGCCCGGGAGGGCGTGTCTGCGTTGCCGCACTCCGGACGCATCCTCGTTGCGGAAGACAACATCACCAACCAACAGGTGGCCCTGGGGATTCTCGCCAAGCTGGGTATGCGCGCTGACGCCGTCGCCAACGGCGTGGAGACTCTGCAGGCCCTCAGGACCATACCCTACGATCTGGTGCTCATGGATGTGCAGATGCCGGAAATGGACGGCTTCGAGGCGACCAGGCGCATCCGGAGCCCCCAAAGCGCCGTCCTCGACCACACGATCCCGATCATCGCCATGACCGCCCACGCCATGCAGGGATACCGGGAAAAATGCCTGGCGGCAGGCATGAACGACTATGTGCCAAAGCCTGTCTCGGCCAAGGGTCTCGCCGAGGCCCTGGCCAACTGGCTGCCGGATCGCACAAAGGTCCGGAAAAAGGAGGCTTCGCCCACCCCGCCGGAATCCGCCGGGACGGCCTGCGGCGACCAGGGGCCAGCCTCTTTCGACAAGGCGGCCATGTTGTGCAGGATGATGGACGACGAGGACTTGGCGCTCCAGATCGTCATGGCCTTTCTGGACGACGTTCCCCAAAGGATCAAAAGCCTGCTGGAGAGCATCCGATCCGGAGATTGCGCGGCCGCTGAGCGCATCGCCCATTGCCTCAAAGGGGCGTCCGCAAACGTCAGCGCCGAACGACTGAAGGATCTGGCGTCCAAAATCGAGCAGGCCGGGAAGGCCGGGAACCTCTCCTTGCTCAAAACCTATTCCCTGGACATTGAAGCCGTCTTCAACAGCGCCAAGGCAGCCATACAGCGCGAATACCATCTCCGGTGAGCCGCGCCAGCAACGCCCGCCTCCATTGCCAAGGCGGCCTTTCCTCATCCGGCAACGGCGGCCCGCATCCTTCTCCCCGTCCTTTCCGCCCGACGGAAGCAGGAGGCCATGCCGCAGGCCATCGACCTGACCGTCGGCCACGACTCCATTCCTGAATCCTTCCCGGCCCGGGGCCTGTCGGCCCAGGGCGTATCCGGCCCCTCCCCGACCGCCTCACGGCGCGTCCTTTCGATGGGAGAGCCCCCTGCGGCGGTCTGCGGCATCCCCCGGCCCGTGGGCCGAACCCGGGATGGGCGCGGCCTGCGCGTCGGCCAGGCCCAGTTGCTGCGGGGCCTGCTGCCTGGGGGACTCCTGTCGCCCGGCCCCGACGTAAGGATTGCGGCCAAGCCGGAAGGGCCAGCAGGGGCACGGCTCAAGGCCCGGGCTGACGCCGCCCGCCGTACAGCCCCCCGGGGCGTCGGCCGCAGCGCAGCCTTCGCAGTATCGCCGGACCACGGCGACCACATTGCGGGACGCGCCATCGGGAAACGTGCCCTGCCGGTACGGATGAAAGGGACAGTCCGCCGATGCGCAGGCCCCGGCCGGTCCCCCGAAGCATTCCCGGCAAAAGGCCGCAATGGCTTGCAGCGGGGTCCGGCGCTTGCCCGCATAGCCGGGGACCGATGGCTTGTTTTTCATGGCGCCGCCTCCATAAACGTGCGGAGACTCTAGCGCAGGCCATGGGCAACCGTCGAGGCCCCCCGACCCGTGACATTCGGTCAGCAACGGTTTTTTGCCCGCGTATTTACAAAATTTTTACGCCTTGCCCCGCGATTTTAACACCCTGTTTACACGCCCGGGCGTATCCCGTTCCCATCGACTTTCACCAAGGAGGTCCGATGGACATGCTCATTTTCATCATCATCCTGGCCCTGGTCTTTGGGCTCTTTGGCCTGATCGTCCTGATCTCCGAACTGGAGGGGAAATAACCATGGACATCCTGGCGCTGTGTGTCGCGGTGGGCCTTTTCGCCTATCTCGTGACGGCCTTGTGCAAACCGGAGTGGTTCGAATGAAAACGACCGACGTGCTGCAATACCTGCTGTTCCTGGTCCTGCTCCTGGGCGCGTCCTGGCCCCTGGGCCTTTTCATGGCCCGGGTGTACCAGGACCGCCCCTGCGGCCTGGACCGGATCCTTGGCCCCGTGGAACGCCTGCTCTATCGCCTGTGTGGCATTGACGCCGGGAAAGAGATGGGCTGGAAGACCTACGCCGTGGCCGTGGTGGTCTTCAACGCCGCCGGACTTGTGGCGGCATATGCCATCCAGCGGCTCCAAGGCCTGCTGCCGCTGAACCCGGCCGGGCTTCCCGGCGTGGACCCGTTCGTGGCCTTCAACACCGCCGTGAGCTTCGCCACCAACACCAACTGGCAGGCCTACGGCGGCGAAACCACCATGAGCCACCTGACCCAGATGCTGGCGCTCACGGTGCAGAACTTCGTCTCCGCCGCCACGGGCATGGCCGTGATGGCCGCCGTGATCCGGGGTCTGGCCCGGCGCGAGACGGATCGGCTGGGCAATTTCTGGCGCGACCTCACCCGCTCCACCCTCTATGTGCTGCTGCCCCTCTCCGTGCTCCTGGCCCTGGTCCTGGTCTGGCAGGGCGTGCCCCAGACCCTGGAAGGTTCCGTCACGGCCACGCTCTTGGACCCGGCCGTCTCCGAGACGCCCGGGCCGGACGCGGACGGAACAAGGACGGAGCAGGTCATCGCCCTCGGGCCGGTGGCCTCCCAGGTGGCCATCAAACAGCTCGGCACCAACGGCGGCGGTTTTTTCAACGTCAACTCCGCCCATCCCCTTGAAAACCCCACGCCCCTGACGAACCTGCTGGAACTGCTGGCCATCCTGCTCATCCCGGCCGCGCTGTGCCACACCTTCGGGGTCATGGTGGGCGACCGGCGGCAAGGATTCGCGGTGCTTGCGGCCATGACCATCCTGTTTGCCGGGTTCGCCCTCCTGACCATGCAGGCCGAGAGCATGCCCAACCCCTTGTTGGCGGAGACCGGGGTGGCGTCCGCCCCGAGCCTGGAGGGCAAGGAAGTCCGCTTCGGCGTTGCCGGTTCGTCCCTGTGGGCGGCCGTAACCACCTCCGCCTCCAACGGCTCGGTCAATTCCATGCACGACAGCTTCTCGCCGCTTGGCGGCATGTGGCCCATGCTGCTCATGCAGCTTGGCGAGGTGGTTTTCGGCGGCGTGGGCTCGGGCCTCTACGGCATGCTGGTTTTCGCCGTGGTGGCGGTGTTCGTGGCCGGGCTCATGGTCGGGCGCACGCCGGAATACCTGGGCAAAAAGATCGAACCCTTCGAGACCAAGATGGCCGCCCTGATCATCCTGATTCCGCCGTTTTTGTGCCTGATGGGCACGGCCCTGGCCTGCGTCGCCGGCCCTCCCGGGGCCGTCTCCAACCCCGGGCCGCACGGGTTCAGCGAAATCCTCTACGGCTTCTCCTCCATGGGCAACAACAACGGCAGCGCCTTTGCGGGCCTGACCGCCAGTTCGCCCTTCTGGACCGTGGCCGGGGCCGTGGCCATGTTCGTGTCCCGCTATGGGCTCATCATCCCCGTGCTGGCCCTGGCCGGTTCCCTGGCGGGCAAGAAGCGGTTGCAGGAAGGCCCCGGCACCCTGCCCACCCATGGCCCCATCTTCGTCGCGCTGCTCATGGCCGTGGTGCTGGTGGTGGGCGCGCTCACCTTCGTGCCCGCGCTGGCCCTGGGGCCGGTGGCCGAGCATCTGGACCTGTTCAAATAACGAGGCGTCCCATATGTCCAAAGATAAAAAAAATCGTCCCCTGTTCGATCCGGCCATCGTCCGCCAGGCCTGCCTGGCGTGTGTGCGCAAACTGACCCCGGCCAGCCAGGCCCGCAACCCGGTCATGTTCACGGTCTACGTGGGCAGCTTCCTGACCACGCTTTTGGCCGTGCAGGCCTTTATGGGCAAGGGCGAAGCCCCCTTCGGGTTCGTGGCCTCCGTTGCCGCCTGGCTGTGGGCCACGGTGCTTTTCGCCAACTTCGCCGAGGCCATGGCCGAGGGGCGCGGCAAGGCCCAGGCCGCCGCCCTGCGCGGCCTGCGCACCAACGTCATGGCCAAGCGGCTGGCCTCGACCCACCGCGAGGCGTTGGTGACGGAGGTCGCGGCCGACAGCCTGCGCCGGAACGAGGTGGTGCTGGTCGTGGCCGGGGACACCATCCCCTGTGACGGCGACATCCTCGAGGGAGTGGCCTCGGTGGACGAATCGGCCATCACCGGGGAAAGCGCCCCGGTCATCCGCGAGGCCGGTGGGGACCGCAGCGCCGTCACCGGCGGCACGCGGCTCCTCTCGGACTGGCTGGTGGTGAGGGTGGCCGCCGAGTCCGGGGAGACCTTCCTGGACCGCATGATCTCCCTGGTGGAGGGGGCCAAGCGCCGCAAGACCCCCAACGAAATCGCCCTGAACATCCTTTTGGCCTCGCTGACCCTCGTCTTCCTGGTGGTCTGCGTCACCCTGCGGCCCATGTCGGCCTTCGCCGTGGCGCTCGCGGGCCAGGGACAGGCCGTCACCATCACGGCCCTGGCCGCCCTCTTCGTCTGCCTGGCCCCGACGACCATCGGCGGGCTGCTCTCGGCCATCGGCATCGCGGGCATGGACCGGCTCATCCAATCGGGCGTCATCGCCACCTCCGGCCGGGCCGTGGAGGCAGCCGGGGACGTGGACGTGCTGCTTTTGGACAAGACCGGCACCATCACCCTGGGAAACCGCCAGGCCACGGCCTTTTTGCCGGTGAACGGCGTGGACGAGCGCACCCTGGCCGAGACGGCCCAACTGGCTTCCCTGGCCGACGAAACCCCCGAGGGGCGCTCCATCGTGGTGCTGGCCAAGGAGCGTTTCGGCATCCGGGGGCACGACCTGCATGCCCTTGGCGCCACCTTCGTGCCGTTTACCGCCCAGACACGGCTCTCGGGCGTGAACCTGCCGGGGCGGACCCTGCGCAAGGGCGCGCCCGACGCCATCAAGGCCCTGGCCGAACAGTCCGGCGAACGCATCCCCGAGGAACTCGACCGCTTCATCCATGACGTGGCCAAATCCGGCGGCACGCCGCTTTTGGTGGCCGAAAACAACCGACCGATAGGCGTGGTATGGCTCAAGGACATCGTCAAGGGAGGCATCAAGGAACGCTTCGCCGAACTGCGGTCCATGGGCATCAAGACCATCATGGTGACCGGGGACAACCCGCTGACGGCGGCCGCCATCGCGGCCGAGGCGGGCGTGGACGATTTTCTGGCCGAGGCCACCCCCGAGGCCAAGCTGGCGCGCATCCGCCAGTATCAGGCCGAAGGCAAAATGGTGGCCATGACCGGCGACGGCACCAACGACGCCCCGGCCCTGGCCCAGGCCGACGTGGGCGTGGCCATGAATTCCGGCACCCAGGCCGCCAAGGAGGCCGGGAACATGGTGGATCTGGATTCCAACCCCACCAAGCTCTTGGAGGTGGTGGCCATCGGCAAGCAATTGCTCATGACGCGCGGCTCGCTCACCACCTTCAGCATCTCAAACGACATCGCCAAGTACTTCGCCATTATCCCGGCCGTGTTCGCGGGCATTTACCCGCAACTGGGCGGGCTCGACGTGATGGGGCTGACCTCGCCCGCCTCGGCGGTGCTCTCCGCCGTGATATTTAACGCGCTGATCATCGTGTTCCTGATCCCCCTGGCCCTGCGCGGGGTGAAATACGTTCCCCGGCCTGCGGCCACGGCCCTGCGCCGAAACCTGTTTCTCTACGGCCTGGGCGGATTACTGGTCCCCTTTGTAGGCATCAAACTCATCGACATGATCATTGCCGCCCTGGGATGGGCATAGGAGCCGGACATGTTCACCATGACGCTGAAACAACTCAAGCCCGCCGCCTTGATGCTCCTGTGGATGACGCTCCTCACCGGCCTGGTCTATCCCCTGGCCATGACCGCCATGGGGAAGGCGCTGTTCCCCGTCCAGGCCGCAGGGAGCCTGATCGAACGCGGGGGAACCGTAGCCGGGTCCAGCCTCATCGGCCAGCCCTTCGCCTCGGATCGCTACGTCCACGGCAGGCCCTCGGCCACCTCGCCGCAGGCCTATGACGCGGCCGCATCGGCGGGCTCCAACCTGGGACCTTCCAACCCGACCCTGGCCCAGGCCGTGGCCGATCGGGCCGCGAAGCTGGCCGCCGAGAACGGCGGCGGCCCCGTCCCCATGGACCTGGCCACGGCCTCGGGCAGCGGCCTGGACCCGCACATCTCGCCCGAAGCGGCGGCCTGCCAGGCCGAGCGGGTGGCCCGGGCGCGCGGGGTGTCCCGGAAGGCTGTGGAGGAACTCATCGCAAACCATACCCAGGGCCGTACCTGGAGACTTTTGGGGGAGCCCCGGGTAAACGTGCTCGAACTCAACCTCGCCCTGGATGCGCTGGGGGAGAAGGAGTAGGGTCGTTTTATGCGAGACGACGACCACCGTCCCGATCCGGACGCCCTGCTGGCCATGGTCCAGCGCGAAGAGGCCGAGAAGCGCCGGGGGCGGCTGCGGATCTTTCTCGGCATGGCCCCCGGCGTGGGCAAGACCTACGCCATGCTGGAGGCGGCCCGGCTCAAAATGGCGGAGGGGCTCGACCTGTTGGCCGGGATCGTGGAGACCCACGGCCGGGAGGACACGGAGGCCCTGATGTACGGCATGCCCGTGCTGCCGCGTCGGCGTATCGACTACAAGGGGCACGCGCTGGAGGAATTCGACCTGGACGCAGCCCTGTCCGAGCGGCCGGGCCTGATCCTGCTGGACGAACTGGCCCACACCAACGTCCCCGGTTCGCGGCACCCCAAACGCTGGCAGGACGTGGACGAACTCCTGGGGCATGGCCTGGATGTCTGGACGACGCTCAACATCCAGCACCTGGAGAGCCTAAACGACATCGTGGCCCAGATCACCGGGGTGCGCGTGCGCGAAACCGTGCCCGACGCCATGCTGGAGAAGGCCGAGTCGGTGATCCTGGTGGACCTGCCGCCCGAGGATCTCCGCCAACGCTTAAACGAAGGCAAGGTCTATCTGCCCGGGCAGGCCGAATGGGCCAGCGAGAACTTCTTCCGCAGCGGCAACTTGAGCGCGCTTCGCGAACTGGCCCTGCGCTCCACGGCCAACCGGGTGAACACCGAGGTGCTGGTGTACCGCCAGGGCCACGCCATCGCCACCACCTGGCCCACGGCCGAGTGCATCCTGGTCTGCGTGGGACCGTCCCCGACATCGGCCACCCTGGTGCGCGCGGCCAAACGGCTGGCCGACAGCCTGCACGCCTCCTGGCATGCGCTCTCCATCCAGCAGCAGCCCGGAGGAGAGGCGACGGCCAAGGCCCTGGCCAACCTGAATCTGGCCCAGGAACTTGGCGCGCAAACGCACGTCCTGCCCGGGGGCGACGTGGCCCGGCTCATCGTCGGATTCGCCCGGCAGCACAACGTCACCCGCATCGTCATCGGCAAACCCCTGAAACGGCGGTTCCTCGACCTGTTCAAGGGCAGCCCGGTGGACCAGTTGGTGCGCGTCAGCGGCGAGATCGATATCCATGTCATCAAGGGGCAGGACACCGGCGGCCCGCGTCCGGCGAGGCCCGACGCGGCGCCGAAGACACGCTGGAAGGATTACGCGGCCATGGCCGGGGTGGTGGGGGCGGCCACGGCCATGTGCTTCGCCATGTATCCGTACTTCGCACCGGCCAACCTGATCATGGTCTATCTTCTGGGGGTCATGGCCGTGGCCGTGTGGATGTCCCGGCGGGCCTCCGCGCTGGCCTCGGCCCTAAGCGTCCTGACCTTTAATTTCTGCTTCGTGCCGCCCCGCTTCACGTTCGCCGTGTCCGACGCAGGCTATCTGGTCACCTTCGCCGTCATGTTCCTGGTGGCCCTGGTCATGAGCGGCATGGCCTCGCGCATCAAGGCCCAGGCCGACAACGCCGGGCAACTGGAGCGGCAGGCCTCGGAACTGAGCGGACTGTCCCGGCGCCTGGCCGCCACGCGCGGCACGGAGGGCCTTTTGCGGGTGACGCGCGAACACATCGCCAGGGTGTTTCGCTGCAGGGCCTTCGCGCTCCTGCCCATGGCCTCGGGCAAGCTGGGGGCCGCCTTCATGCCGGACGACTCGGACGCGCTGACAGGAAAAGACCTCGGCGTGGCCCAATGGGTGTTCGACAACGGGAAGGCGGCGGGGTTTTCCACCCAGACCCTCTCCAATTCGGACGCCCTTTTCCTGCCCCTGCCCGCGACCAATTCCGTGCTCGGCGTCATCGGCCTGCGCCCCAAAGACGAGGACGCCCGGGGGGCCCTGCTGCTCCCGGACAGGCGGCGGCTTCTGGACGCCTTTGTCCATCAGACGGCCTTGGCCCTGGACGTGGACCGGCTGGAGGAGAAGGCCCGGTCCACCCTGGTTGAGGCCGAACGGGAAAAGATCAGGGCGCAGCTTTTGTCCACGGTGACCCATGATTTCAAGACGCCCCTGGCGGCCATATCCGGTTCCGCCGAAAGCCTCCTGGCCATGGGGGAGGCCGCCGCACCGGAGGTGCGCGGGGCCCTTTTGGACAACATCGCGGGGGAGGCGTCGCGGCTGGGGCGTCTCGTGGACAACCTGCTGCGCATCGCCGCTCTGGAATCCGGGGCCGTCGTCCCGGACGTCAGGCCCGTCCCCCTGGAGGAGGTGCTCGGCAGCGCCCTGTCGCGACTGGACGCCCAGTTGGCCCGGCATCGCGTCACGGTGGACATCCCCCCGGACATGCCCCCGATCCCCATGGACCCGGTTCTCATGGAGCAGGTCTTCGTCAATCTCCTTGAAAACGCCGCGAAATACACGCAGGATGGAACCGAGATCGTGGCCGCCGCGTCCGTGCGCCAGGGGCAGGCGGTCATCGTGGTGCGGGACGCTGGCCCGGGTTTGCCGCCGGGAGACCCGGAAAGGCTCTTTGAGCGTTTCCAGCGCGGCGACCGGGTCGGCCCGGAAGGGTACGGATTGGGCCTGGCGATCTGCCGGACCGTGGCCAAGGTCCACGGCGGAACCCTCATTGCCGCCAACAACGCCGCCAAAGGAGCGCGGTTTACCCTGACCCTGCCTCTCCATGAGCAACGCTAACCCCACGATCCTGGTCATCGACGACGAAATGGCCATCCTCCGTTTCCTGCGGCCCTACCTGGAATCGGAAGGTTACGGCGTGCTTGAAGCCCGCACCGGACAGGAGGGCCTGTCCTTGATGTCGTCTCACAGCCCCGAGGTGATCCTTTTAGATCTCGGCCTCCCGGACATGGACGGCAACGAACTGCTGGAGCGGTTGCCGCCGTGGAACAGGGCGCGGGTCATCGTGCTGTCCGCCCGGGGAAGGGAACAGGACAAGGTGTCCGCTCTGGACAAGGGCGCCAGCGACTACCTGACAAAACCCTTCTCCCTGGCCGAATTGGCGGCCAGGATACGGGCACTGCTCAGGCGGACGGCGGCGCAGGACGCGCCACAGGCATCCCTTTTGCGGTATGGCGGGCTCGTCATCGACCTGGAGGGCCATGTGGCGACTCTGGACGGGGAAGATGTCCACCTGACGCCGACCGAATACAAACTCCTGGCCTTTTTGGTCCGCCACGCCGGAAAGGTCGTCACCCACGGCCAACTCCTGCGGGAAGTCTGGGAGAAGCGCAGCACGGAACAGGAACATTATGTGCGCATCCATATCCACAAGCTCCGCCAGAAAATCGAGAAGGATCCGACCCGCCCCAAGCATCTGCTGACGGAGACCGGGGTCGGCTACCGCTTCAAAGAATAAGACCAGCGGGTCTGCGAGGAGCGGGTCGTGATGGGGGGACGCCCGCTGGCTTCTGATCTAATGGCGAAACGCACGCCGCCTCTTCCTTTTGGGCGCAACACATTGTATATGAATCACGGGGTAAACTCAGGCCGCATGCTCAATGCGCCCAGGCCCCGTAAAAAGCGTGGCCTGGCGTTCCCAGGCCAAACAGCGCCTGCCCGAGGCCTCCAGGACATCGACCAGCCTGGCAATGATCCGTGGATTTCCAGGCCAGGCTGGGGCGAGTCTGCACGATCCTGACGAGGGAATGAAATCCCCTGCAACCTCGGTAACGGGATATCGCGAAAAGACATCATGCAGCACGGCTTCACCATCATGGCCAAGCCGGTCGGCCCGGACTGCAACATGGCGTGTTCCTACTGTTTTTATCGCCACAAGCGCCATCTGTCAGCACAACCCCACCCCAGAATGGGCCGTGCAGTGCTTGAACGGTTCATCAAGAACTACCTGGACGTACACCCCGGCCCCGAGGTCCACTTCGCGTGGCAGGGGGGTGAACCCCTCCTGGCCGGACTGCCCTTTTTTGAATCGGCCCTGGGGCTGCAACGCCGCCATTCCCCCCCCGGCAAGCGGGTCAGCAACGCCATCCAGACCAACGCCACCCTGATCGACCGCGACTTCGCCCGGTTTTTCGCGAAAAACGACATCCTGGTGGGGGTCAGCCTCGACGGCCCGGCCGAACGCCACGACGCCTGCCGCCGCCAACCCACCTATCACCGCGTCATCGCCTGATCCCCTTCAAGGAGAATCTCCATGCCGCAGGAAACGCCACTGACCCTCACCCGCCGCGAATTCATCAAGAACACGGCCCAGGCCCTGGCCGCCAGTGTCGTGGCCTCGACCCTGCCGGGCCTGACCGCCGCATCTCCGGCCCAGGCCGCCACGCTCCCCGCCAAGCCCAACATCCTCATCCTGATCTCCGACCAGGAGCGGAACCCGAGGGACTGGCCCGCAGGCTGGGCCGACACCCATCTCAACAAGGCGCGCCAACGCCTGCTGACCAACGGCATGGAGTTCTCCCGGGCCTTTTGCAACGCCTCCATGTGCTCGCCCAGCCGGGGCAGCCTTTTTACCGGCCTCTACCCCGCCCAGCACGGCGTGCCCCTGACCCTGACCGAGGGCGGCCCCCTCTCTCCCTCCGAACCCACCCTTTCGCCCCAACTGCGCAACCTGGCCAACCTGCTGGCCGAGTCCGGGTACGACGTGCAATTGCGCGGGAAATGGCATCTGTCCAAGGGAACCGACGGCGGCACGCCCAGCGCCGACGACCTCAAACAATTCGGCTTCAACGGCTGGGTTCCCACCAACGTCGGCGAGGCCCTCGACGTGAACACCCTGGCCGGAGGCTGCGCCGACATGGACCAGCCCACCGTGGACCAAGCCGTGTCCTATCTCCAGGCCATGACACCCGCGGCGACCCAGACCAAGCCCTTCTGCCTGGTCGTCTCCCTGGCCAATCCGCACGACATCCTGGCCTATCCCGGGCTGTGGAACGACGAGACCTGCGAGGACGACAGCTACAAAGACACAGCCAACCTCGACATGGGCCTGTCCGTGCCCGACTCCTATTCCGACGACCTGTCCACGAAGCCCGCCGTCCAAAACCAGGCCAAGCAACTCTACGCCCTTGGACTGGGCTCTTTGCTGGAAGAGCAAAAAAGATTAAATTACGTCAATTTTTACGGCTACCTGCAAACCATCATCGACGCCCAGATGGACACCATCCTGCAAACCCTGAACACCCAGGGCCTGACCAACTCCACCGTGGTGGTGCGCACGGCCGACCACGGCGAACTGGGCCTGGCCCATAGCGGCCTGCGCCAGAAGATGTTCAACATGTATGAAGAGTGCATCAACATACCGCTGATCTTCTCCAATCCGATCCTGTTTCCCGCAGCCCTCCAGACCACGGCCTACGCCGGGCTGGTGGATATCGTGCCGACCCTGGCCAGCCTGTGCGGCGTGCCGGGATGGAAATGGACGTATCTGCCGGGGCGTGATCTGACGCCGATTCTTATGGGAACGCAGACCCAGGTGCAGGACACCGTCCTTTTCACCTTCGACGACGAATACGCCGGGCAAAGCGACGTGCCGCCCTACATCACCGAACCGTGCCACATCCGATGCATCATCACCAAGGACGTGGACGGGGAGTGGAAATACGCCCGCTACTATGATCCCGCCGGGGCGGCGGCCGAAGAATATGAGATGTACCGCCTCAAAAACGGCGCAGGGACCGATGTCGACCCCAAAGAGATGGATAATCTGGCCAACAGCGCCAGCCCGAACTATGCAACCTATGCCGCCAAGCGGGCCGAACTCGCGGCGCTGCTGGCCCAGGTCGAAGCCGAGCGGCTGGCCCCGGTCACGCCGCCGGGACCGCCCATGCAAGGGGCGCAACTGCTGCTGATGGAGGAATGAGGGCCGGGGGATTCCCTCGCGTCATGCTGCCGCAGGGCTGGCCCTGGCGGGCAGCCCTCCCGAAAACCCTTTCCCGCCACCCAAAGGAGAGCCCATGCCCGCGTCCAATCCGAATGCCGCAACCGCCGAGCCGGGTCCGAAAAAACAGCTCGGCCTTTTTTCCGCCATCGCCATCGGCATCGGCGGCATGGTCGGCGGCGGGGTCTACGCCATCTTCGGCACGGCCGCCGGGGTGGCCGGGACGGCCCTGTGGCTGTCCTTCCTCATGGGCGGCGTGGTGGCCCTGGCCACCTCCTACAACTACGCCAAGCTCGGGGCGCACTATCCCACCAAGGGCGGGGCGGTAGAGTTCCTCGTCCGAGGCCTGGGCGACGGCGTCGTAAGCGGCGGCCTGAACATCTACATGTGGATCGGCTACATCATCGCCCTGGCCATGTATGCGGCCGGGTTCGCCGGATACCTGATGACCTTTTTCCCCCATGTCCAGGCCCCCTGGCTGCCCAAGGCCGTGGCCGCAGGGGCGGTGCTGCTTTTCGCCGGGGTCAATGTCCTGGGCGCGGCCTCCGTGGGCCGGTCGGAACTCGTCACCGTGGCCGTGAACCTGGGGGTGCTGTCCATCTTCGCCGTGTGGGGCTGCGCCACGGCCGACTGGGCCGGGCTTGCCGCCTCGGAATGGGCGCCGCCCACGGGCATCGTCTTCGGCGGGGGGATGCTCTTTATCGCCTACGAGGGCTTCGGGCTGGTGGCCAACGCCGCCGGGGACATGGCCGATCCGGCCCGGACCCTGCCCAAGGCCCTGTATCTCTCGGTCTGCGGCGTCATTGTGGTCTACCTCGGCGTGGCCCTGGCCGTGCTCGGGCATCTGCCCCTGCCCGCCGTCGACGCGGCGAAAGACTACGCCCTGTCCCAGGCGGCCAAGACCTTCATGGGCGGGGCCGGATTCACCTTCATCGCCGTGGGCGCGCTGTTCGCCACGGCCGCCGCCCTCAACGCCACGCTTTTTGGAGCGGCCAACGTCTGCTACATGATCGCCCGGGACGGCCAGCTCCCGGAGGTTTTCGACCGCATGGCCTGGAAGCGGGCCCCGGAGGGGCTCTTTTTGACAGCCGCATTGGTGCTCGTGTTCGTCCTTTTTTTCGACCTCTCAAGCGTGGCCATGATGGGCAGCGGGGCCTTTTTATTCATCTACGCCGCCGTGGCCGCCGCGCACCTGCGCCTGCGGGCCGCAACCGGCGGCCGTCCGGCGCTCATCTGGCTGTCCATCGCCCTGTGCCTGGGCCTTTTGGCCGTGCTCGGGGGCAACATGTTCGTCCACTCCCCGGCGGCCTTCTGGACCATGCTCGGGCTTTTGCCCGTGTGCTTCGGCCTGGAATGGGCCTACCGGCGGATGACCGGACGCACCCTCAAGACCGGCACGCCACGGGCTGCAGAATAGTCGTCGCGGGTCAGGACTTCCGGCGCCTGGTGGGGATGTTCGCCAGACCGAGGTGGCGGTAGATGCTCGGCACGCTCAGCCCGGACATCAGGCTGGCCGTGGACACATCATGGCTGCACAGGGCCATGAGCTCCTGAAAATATTCCTTGTCCCGCCGGGCCTTGTATTCATCGTAGGGAACCACGTCCCCGGCCCGCCTGGGGGAGGCGGATGACGCCCCGGCCGGGACCGCGCCGCCGCCGACAGCGGCGTCCAGGGCGGAGAACCGGAGATGGCCCGGCAGGTGTTTGGGATAGACCACGGCGTCGCGCCCGGCGGCGATGACCGCCGCCTCCATGACGTTCCCCAGCTCCCGGACGTTTCCCGGCCACGGATATCCGGTCAGAAGCCGCATGAGCTGGGCCGAGACCCGCTTGGCGGGAAGGCCGTACCGGTCGCAGGATGCGCCGATGAAATGGGCCGCCAGAAGCGGGATGTCCTCCCCGCGCTCCCGCAGGGGCGGCAGGCCGATCTCCAGGGTGCGTAGCCGAAACAGCAGGTCGCTGCGAAACTCCCCGGTCCTGGCCATGGCCTCCAGGTCGCGGTTGGTGGCGGCCACCAGCCGAAAGTCGCTGGACAGTTCCCTGACCCCGCCCACCGGACGATAGCGGCGCTCCTGAAGCACCCGCAAAAAGGATTTCTGCTGGACCGGGGGCAACTCCCCGACCTCGTCCAAAAAAAGCGTCCCCCCATCGGCCTCGCCCACCAGCCCCTTGCGATCCGCATGGGCCCCGGTGAAGGCGCCTCTGACATGGCCGTACAGGGCGCTCTCCACCAGGCTCTCCGTAAGATTACCACAATCCACAACAACGAACGGCCCCGCCCCCCGGCGGCTCTGGTTGTGTATGGCCCGGGCCGCGAGTTCCTTGCCCACCCCGGTCTCCCCGAGCAACAGCACCCCGGCCTCGCTGTCCGCAGCCTGGGCGATCCGCGTCCGGACCCGCTGCATGGGCGGCGAGGTTCCGAGAATGCCGTCGTCGCAGGGCTCACGCGTCGCGGGACCGCGCCGGTGGTCCCGGCGGTAGGCCAGCACGTCGGCCAGGGAGGCCCGGACGCTTTGCGGCGAGGCCGGTTTCCGGATGTAATCCCAGGCCCCGTTGGCCAGGCTTTGCCTGGCCCCGTAATTGTTCCCCTGGCCGGTGATGACGATGATCTCGGGATGAGCGGGGGAGGCCGCCAGGTCGTCGATGGCCTTTTGGCCGTCACCGTCGGGCAGGTGCAGGTCCAGGTAGACCACATCGACGCCACTGGCGGCCATGTCCATGCCCGCACGCAGATCCCCGGCCAGGAGGATCTCGTGCCCCATGTCCGCAAAGCAGCGGGAAAGGCTGTTGCGGATGAGTTCGTCGTCGTCGATGATCAGGATGCGGGCCATGTCGTTTCCGGTTTTCGTGGCCTGGGCCACGGGGCTTTTCGTCCGGCCAGGGAGCGTCCGCCGCGCGGGGGTCAGGCCCGGACGGCGGCGGGGCACAGGCCGCGAATGCGCTCCACCAGGGCGCCGGGGGACATGGGCTTCATGAGAAACCCGGCGACCCCCGCCGCCTCGGCCTTGGCCTCCAGGTCCGGGGCCACATGCCCGGTGCAGATGACCACCTTGGCGGCGGGGTCGTGGTCCAAAATCTTCCCGGCCATGTCCATGCCGCTTATCCCGGGCATGGAGAGGTCGGCGACGACCAGGTCGTAGCGCCCCCGGGCCCGGAAATATTCCTTCAGGCCTTCCTCGCCGCTGTCGGCGGTGAACACGGTGAATCCCGCCTCGCGCAACACCCGGGACATGGCCGACAGGGCCCCGGCATCGTCGTCCACCAAAAGCAGCCGTCCCGTGGCCCCCTTCGCGGGGCGCGGCTCGGCCACGATCTGCTCCCCGGCCGGGGCGCACAGGGGCAGATAGACCGTAAACGTCGCGCCCTGGCCGGGAACGCTTTCCACCGAGACGCCGCCGCCGCAACTGGTGGCGATGGCATGGACCACGGCCAGCCCCATCCCGGTCCCGCCGGAGTTCATCTTGGTGGTGAAAAAGGGTTCGAAGATGCGTTCGATCTTGTCCGGCTCGATGCCCCGGCCGTTGTCCGTAACCCGCAGAACCACATAGTCCCCGGGGGCCAGCCCGGGATGGGGGGCCTTTTTCCTGGAGACCACGGTCAGGTTGTCCAGGGCCACGGCCAGCAGGCCGCCGCCGGGCATGGCCTGCACGGCGTTGCGGCACAGGTTCAGCAAAAGCTGCTGCACCTGGGCCGGATGGGCCATGACGCAGTCCTTGGCGGCCCGGCAGGAGGCCTTGAGGGTGACGCTTGCGGGCAGGGAGGCCTGGAGCAGATCCAGGCTTTCCCTGGCCAGGGGGGTCAGCCGCAGGGGGGAATGGCTGACGTTTTGCTGGCGGCTGTATTCCAGCACCTGTTCCACGAGGTCGGCGGCCCGGTAGGCCGCGCGCAGGGCCTCGGCCAGGGGTTCGGCCAGGATCCGGTCGGCGGTCTTGTTTAGGGCGTAGTCGATGTTGAAGATGATGGGGACCAGGTTGTTGTTCAGGTCGTGGGCGATGCCCCCGGCCAGAACCCCGATGGCCCGCATCTTGTGGGCCTGGTAGAGCTCGCGCTCCACGCGCTTGAGCTCGGTGATGTCGATGCCCAGTTCCATGACCAGGGGCTCGCCCTGCTCGTCCTCGAAGGGATAGTCGTAGATGTGGAAGGTGCGGCCGTCGCCGTCGGTGAACTGCCAGTTCTCGGGCTCTCCGGTCTCGAAGACCCGGAAGGTGGGACAGTGGGGACAGGGGGTGTCGCGCCCGCTGAAGACCTCGTAGCAGAAGCGGCCGTCGGTCTCGCCGTAGAAATTGCGCGTTTTGCGGTTGGCGTAGGCCACGGTGTAGTCCCGGCGCTGCATGTAGACGAAGACCGGCAGCTCGTCGATGACGTTCAAAAAAAGCCTGCGGCCGCGTTTTTTGAGATGCTCCTCGCGGCGGCGCACCAGCCGCTCGGCTTTGAGCGCCTGCTTGAGGCGTTCGTCCACGGGCGCCTCACGCACCTCCGCCACGGCCTGGCCGCCGTCTCCCCCGGTCCCGGGAAACAGGGTGATCTGGCAGACGAACCGCCGGGGCTCGTCTGCCGTGGCGTCCTCCCAGGAGAAACGCTGCGGCCCGCCCTGGGCGAACACGGCGGCCAGGCCTCCCGCAAATCCCTGCCGCACCTCGGGGGCCAGGGGCAGCTCGTCCAGCAGACGGCCGGACGCCCCCTCCCCCTTCCCGCACACCGTCTCCCGGAACGCGCGGTTGGCGAAGGCCAAACGGCCGTCGGCGGAAAACACCGCCAGGGCGGTGAGGCTTTGCGCGGCGAAGTGGTGGAACTGTACGGTCATATCCGCCTCTCCCTCTCCAGAAGGGCGAAATTTCCTTTTTTTGTTATTTTTGCGTTTAAGGGCAGCCTAATCCAATGTTCACGCGAATGCAAACCCGGCTGCAAAACCATATCCCGTTAGAATATCTGAACTAATCAGAAATAAGAAAATCGCTGATTTTCTTAAATGAAAGAAATCAATTCTCATAAATGAGACGACATGCCGCCGCTTTGCTCTCCACGACGCCGTTTGAAGCTTCAAAAAAAGTTCAACATGTTTATTTTATGATATTAATTCAAACTGTAACACATTGGCACGGGGCTTGATAGGGATATCCTGAAATTTACAATCATGGAAAAACGGCGACGTCGGCGGACACGGCAACGCCGGGAAAGAAACCCAAAAGGAAGACCACCCATGACCATGCAGCAGGCCTCGTCCATGTCCATAGATAGCATCAAAAAGACGATCCGGGACCACGATATCCATTTCATCCGCTTCGAGCAGTCCGATCTGCACGGCGTCTCCAGAAGCAAGACCGTCCCCGTCGGGTCGTTTATGGACTACATCGAAAACGGACTCAACTTCTATGGCGGCCTCCTTGGCCTGGACATCCAGTCCATGGTCCCCAAAGGGACCGGATATGCCGAAGAGGTGGCCTTTGCCGACCACTGCACCGTCCCTGACCTGTCCACCTTCACGGTCCTGCCCTGGGTTCCCAACACCGCCAACATCACCGTGGACCCCTATTGGTACGACGGCACACCGGCCATGGCCTCTCCCAGGCTGCTGCTTAAAAAGCTCATCAACACCTTCGACAGCCTGGGCTACATCTGCCGCCTGGGCTACGAATTCGAATTCTACGTCCTGAACAAGGACACCAAAAAACCCGTCTACGACGGACAGCCCATTTTCGTGACGCTCAAAAACAACTTCGACATCGATTTCATCTACGACCTCATGCGCAAGATGGACCAGGCCGGGGTGCGCATCATCACCCAGAACTCCGAGCACGGCCCCGGGCAGCAGGAGATCAACCTCTATTACAAGGACGGCCTGGCCGCTGCGGACACGGCCTTTTTGTACAAGATGGGGACCAAGGAGATCGCCCTGCAGCATGGCTACATCGCCACCTGGCTGACCAAGCCCTTCATCAACTCCAGCGGGTCCGGCTCCCATTTTCACGTCAGCCTCATCGACAAGAAAACCGGCAAAAACGCCTTTGACGATCCAAACGGCGAATACGGCCTCACGGATCTGGCCCGGAAGTTCCTGGCCGGGATGCTCAAGCACGCCCGGGCCAACACCGTGTTCACCGCCCCGACCATCAATTGCTACAAACGCTACCGGGTCAACTCCTTTGCCCCCCACAGCGCCACCTGGGGCATGGAAAACCGCACCGTGGGCATCCGGGTCAAGGGCTGCCGCGGCCAGAGCACCCATTTCGAAAACCGCCTGGCCTGCGCCGGTACCAACCCCTACCTCCTGGCCCTGACCACCCTGGCCGCCGGGCTGGAGGGCATCCAGTCTTCCCCGGAACTCCCGGCCCCCATTACCGACATCGCCTACGAGCGCGACGACGTGCCCCGGCTCCCGGGCAGCCTGGACGAGGCCATCGCGGCCTTTGAACAGGACACGGACCTGCACGCCGTGCTCGACCCCGAATTCATCAAACTGGTCCTGGCGCTCAAGAAATTCGAGGTGGAGACGGCCAGGGCCCGCTTCCCGGACTACGGCACCCCGGAATTCAACAACCGCATCGATCCCTGGGAATGGGACTACTACATGGAGTTGATCTAGCGCCTGGCCCCTGACCACAGGCGTCGAGGCGTTTCACAACTACGTACGTGGAAAACTTGTCCGGATTGCGGCGTCTCGCCCCGGGCCTTGCTGACGCCGCGCTGGAGCCACAGGGCATCCTCCCGGCGCAAGAATGAGATGCCCACCCGGAACAAGCCCACAAGGAAGGAGCCCCCATGTCCCGAACCCTCCCGGTCATCGAACTCGCCGGAACCCCCTTTGAGATGGGCCTGGCCCACGGCCGGGCCATGAAGGAGGCCATCACGGACTTCACGGCCAGCATCGCCGCCGTGCATCAGGCCAACAACGGCTATCTCAAGGCCGGGCACGATTCCCTGGTGTCCTTTTGCCTGCGCAATCTCGGATTTCTGGAAAAATTCTCCCCGGGGCTGGTGGACGAGATGCGCGGCATCGCCGAGGGGGCCGGGACGACCTTCGAAGAGATCCTGCACCTCAACTGCTTCCTGGAGTTGGAGGACGTGCGGGCCCCGGGACTCGGGGGCAGGCTGCTGCCCGATTCCCTGTGGGGCTGCACGACCATAAACGTCCTGGCCGGGGCCTCGGCGAACGGTCGGCCCATCCTCGCCCAGACCTACGACATGGAGAAGTATTACGGGAAATACCTGTGCCTGTTGCGCCTTCGCCCTGAAAACGGCCCCCAGGCCCTGGTCGTGTCCTTCGCCGGAATCCTGGGCCTGTGCGGAGTCAGCAGCGCCGGGGTGGGCCTGGTCATCAACAAGGTGGCGGCCACGGACGCCCGGCCCGGGGTCATCTATCCGTTTATCGTGCGCAAGGCCCTGGCCGCCGAGCGCATCGGCGACGCCCTGGGCGCGGCGATCTTCTCCCCCAGGGCCACGGGCATCAACTATCAGTTGGCCGGGTCCGGGGCGGCCTTTTGCGCCGAAACCTCGGCCACGACCTACGCGCTTTTGGACATTCCCGGGGCCATCGCCCACACCAACCACTACCTTTCCGAACGCATGCGGGCCTTCGAGACCCCGAACTGGCTCAGCCACGGCGGCTCCATGGTGCGCCGCCAGGTGGCCCAGGGGTTCCTGGACGCCCGACTGGGCCGCCTGACCCCGGAGTCGGTCAAGGAACTGTCCGCAAACCACGTCAACCACCCGCGCTGCATCTGCGCCCACGGATTTCCCGGCGAGGACGAGCGCACGGCCTTCCACACCGTTTTTGCCGTGGTCATGGACCCGGACGCGGGCATCATCGAGGTCTGCCCCGGCAACCCCTGCGAGAACGCCTACCACCGCCACACCCTGTAACCGCCAGGGACACGGCGCAGGAGACGTCTTTTTCAACGAGGCCAACGGCGCGCCCGCCCCACAGGGCGCACCCCAAAAGGATTCGAATTCAAACCGCTTCGCGAGGTGCAGCATGGACGAGACGAAACGCAAGATCGGCAAGGCATGCAGGAAGTTTGACGAAGGCAAAATGACCCGGCGCAGCTTTCTGACCAAGCTGGCGGCCCTGGGGGTCACGGCGGCGGTGGCCAATGCCGTGAGCCTGTCGCCCTTTGGCGCGGCCACGGCCTGGGCCTCCATCTCCGGGCCTGAGGAGCGGGCCTGGGCCCTGGCCAAGGAGGCCGCCGCCAAGGCCTCCAAGAAGACCCTGACGCTGCTCATCCCCACCGGGTCCATCGGCAACATGACCCCGTATGTGGACAAGTGGAAAAACGAGTTGGGGATTCAGTTGGAGTTCATTGAAGAACCCGACGAGGTGGTGCACACCAAGGGCATGCAGGAGGCCGTGGCCAAGACCGGCCGTTACGACGTGATGATGCCCACGGCCATGTCCTATCCGGACTGGATCGACTCCGGGGTCATCTACGACCTCACGGACTGGACCGACAAATACCAGCCGGACCTTTTCAACAAGCAGTGGGGCGTGGTCTTCCCGGCCAGCCACCATGCCCAGCTTTACAACGGCCGCGTGGCCGGGCTTTTAAACGACGGCGACCAGATCACGCTTTTGTGCCGCTCGGACTATCTGGACGACCCGGACAAGAAAAAGGCCTTCGCCGACAAGTACGGCTACGAGCTTGCCGTGCCCCACACCTGGAAGGAATACTACAACCTCGCCCAATTCATGCACGATCCGGCCAAGGGCTTCTACGGCTCCCTGGAATACCGCTCCCCCTACTACGTCAAGTGGATGTTCATGCAGCGCCTGGTGTCCAAGGGCAAGCTGTACTTCGACGCGGACATGAACCCCACCTTCAACTCCGAGGAAGGCGTGGCCGCCCTGGAAGACATGCTGGCCATGAACGCCTACCTGCATCCCGACGCCTTCAGCTTCACCTGGTCCTCCAACTACAACGCCTTCGGACGCGGTGAAGGGTTCATGAACATCGTGTGGCCGTCGGGATTCAAGTATTCCATGGCCCCCTCCACCGGCCCGGCCACCACCGGCAAGATCGCGGCCACGGTCATGCCCGCCGACACCTTAAAAGACGGCAGCAAGCTCTATGCCGGCCTTTTCTGCTGGGGCTACGGGTATGCCGTGTCCAGGTATTCCGCCAACCCCGAACTGGCCTACGCCTATTCCCAGTGGATGACCTCCCCGACCATCTCGGCCGACGCCATCCCCTACCTGGGCGGCTATTCCGACCCCTACCGCATCAACCACATGCTCGAACCCACCGAGCGGTTGGTGCAAACCTATACCAAGCCGTACCTAAAGACCCTCTACGACAACATGGTCAACACCGTGCCGGACTTCTGCCTGCCCGGCGGCTTCGAATATCAGGACGCCCTGGACAAGCAGGTCCACGCCTGCATGACCGGCGAGAAAAAGCCGAAAGAGGCCCTGGAGGCCGCCGCCCACTCCTTTGAGCGGATCACCAAGCGCATCGGCAAGGACAAGGTGCGCAAGTCCTGGCTGGCCCTGGCCAAGAACCTGGCCGAGCCCATCAAGAAGGCCAGCGGCGCGGACAAGTGGCCGGATGCGTAGTGTTCGGCCTAAAAAAAATACGACTGTATTTTTTAAGAAAACTTCATGCTCTCAAGGCATTGAACACATAACACCTGGCCCGGTTTTCGTGGACGCGACACGAGGCATGTTGCGGGCAGGGGAAAATGCCTCCGGCGGCCAAAGGGCTAAGGCCCCTGGCCATCCCATACCGGGAAGATGGAAATGAGAAGCGGGGCGCTCCCCGCAAAGATGTGGACATCAGCCGTTCCCCCGGTTCGCAGGGGCCGGGGGAACGCACAAAGGCGCATGACGTGAATTCTTCCGCAATGGCATCACCGCCCGGCCCTCCCCTTTCGGCCGACGCCCCGGACCTTTCCCCTGCCGCGCCGCACGGCGGGGGAAAGCCTCCCCGGGCGAAGGGCGGCAATATCGGCCTGGCCCTGACCCTGCCGGGACAGATCGTCTCCGTCCTGGTCCTGATCATCCCGCTCCTGGTGGCCCTGTACATGAGCTTCACCGACTGGTCGCCCACCCGGGGCTCCCTGTTCGACGCCGAGTTCGTGGGGTTTGAGAACTACAGCGAACTGCTCATCTGGGACACCCGGTTTCTCTATGCGGTCCTGCGCACCCTGTGCATCTCCGCCGTCTGTCTGGCTCTGGAATTCACCTTCGGGCTCTCCCTGGCGGTGCTGTTCATGCGCTCGTTTCGGGGCAAGTCCCTGCTTTTTTCCGCCTTTTTGACGCCCATGATGATCCTGCCCGTGGTGGTCGGCTACATCTTCTGGATGCTGTTCCAGTCCAGCGGCCCGGTGAACCAGATCCTCGAATTCGTCCTTGGCCCCGACGTGGCCCTGGAGTGGTTCCGTAGCGCCCCCCTGGCCGTCACGGCGGTCATCATCACCGAGGTCTGGCACTGGACCCCGCTGTTTTTCCTGATCCTTTTGTCGGGCCTCAACTCCGTGCCGGAAAACCCGGTGCGCGCGGCGGTCATCCTGGGGGCCAACCCCCGCCAGGTCTTCTGGCGGGTGATCATGCCTACGCTTAAGCCGGTGATCATCGTGGCCTTCGTCATCCGGGCCATGGAGATCATCAAGCTTTTCGACGAGGTGTTCATGCTGACCCGGGGCGGGCCCGGCTCGGCCACGGAGACCATCAGCCTCTATATCTACAAGCTGGCCTTCAACGATTTCCAACTGGCCTACGGCGCGGCCGCCGCCTTCCTGGTGCTCCTCGGGGCGCTCGGGCTCATCCACCTGCTGCTTATGCCGGTGCGCAACCAGCTTTTGGAGGTGAAGCGCTGATGCCCTCGAAAAAACTCACCCTGTTCCAGGCGGCGCTTCTGGCCGCAGCCCTGGCCGTGGTGCTCTTCCCGGTGTTCTGGATCGTCATGACGGCGATCAAGCCCCCCACGGACTGGAACGCCTCGCCCGCCATCTGGATGCCGTCGCAGCCCACCCTCGTCAACTTCAAGACCCTCTTCGATCCCGACGCCCTCAAGGAATACGGGGTGGGCGGGGTCAGCCAGTCGGCCACCAAGGCCGTCTTCGGCTCGCTTCTGGCCTCGATCACGGCCACGGCCCTGTCGGTGCTCATCGGGCTGTTCGCGGCCATCGGCATCTCCCGCTACGGCGCCGAGAACAAATCCACGCCGCTGGTCATCCTCTCCGGGCGGATGTTTCCCCCGGCGGCCATCGCCGTGCCCTTCGTGATCATCTTCTCCAACATCGGGTTGACCGACAGCTACGTGGGGCTCATCGCCATCTACGTGGCGGCCACCCTGCCCTTCTCCACCTGGATGCTCAAAAGCTTCGTGGACGACCTGCCCCGGGAGATCGAGGAGGCGGCCATGATCGACGGCACATCACGCATGAGGGCCCACCTCACGGTGACCATCCCGCTTATCCGGGGCGGGCTGTTCGCCACCACCATGTTCATCTTCATCCTCAACTGGTCGGAATTCATGTTCGCCCTGGTGCTCTCCTACAGCAACGTCAGCACCATCCCCGTGCAACTGGCCAAGTACGTCACGGCCACGGCCGGAACCCTCTACGGCGTCCAGGCCGCCCTGGCCGTTTTGGCCATGGCCCCCCTGGTGGTCGTCGGCTACCTCATCCAGGGCCATCTGGCCCGGGGCATGACCTTCGGAGCCATCAAACAATGAGCATCCCCAAACTCGAACTGGTGTCCCTGGCCAAAGAATACAACGACGGGGCCGTGGTGGCCGTGGACGGCATCGACTTATGCGTGGCCCCCGGGGAGACCATCGCCCTGCTCGGCCCCTCGGGCTGCGGCAAGTCCACCACCCTGAACATGATCGTGGGCCTGGAAGCGCCCACCTCGGGCGACATCCACATCGACGGGCAGTCCATCGTGAACATCCCCCCAGGGAAACGCAACGTAGGCCTGGTGTTCCAGGATTATGCGGTCTTTCCCTCCATGACCGTGCGCCAGAACCTGGCCTTCGGCCTGGTGGTGCGCAAGGCCGCCAAAGACGACATCGATCGGGCCGTGGATGAGGTCGCCGAGCTTTTGGGCATGGGCGGCCGACTCCATGTCCGGGCCCGGGATCTCGGCGGTTCCGAGATGCAGCGGGTGGCCATCGGCCGCACCCTGGTGACCAAACCGGCCGTGCTGCTTTTGGACGAACCTCTGTCCAACCTGGAGGCCGCCGCCCGGCTGACCATGCGCCGGGAGCTGCGGCGGCTGCAAAGCGAAATCGGCCTGACCATCATC
Organism: Desulfolutivibrio sulfodismutans DSM 3696; assembly: GCF_013376455.1. Taxonomy (GTDB): domain Bacteria; phylum Desulfobacterota; class Desulfovibrionia; order Desulfovibrionales; family Desulfovibrionaceae; genus Desulfolutivibrio; species Desulfolutivibrio sulfodismutans. Next base: position 2,743,855 of record NZ_CP045504.1, read on the forward strand.
TACGTCACCCACGACCAGATCGAGGCCCTGTCCCTGGCCGACCGCATTGCCGTGATGCATGCCGGAAAGATCCTGCAGGTGGAAAAAACCAGCGTCATCTGTGAACGACCGGACCACGTCTACGTGGCCGGATTTTTGGGCTCGCCGCCCATGAACCTGCTTGCCGGGGAGATCGCGCCTGGCGTGGCCGACGCGGCGGGACCGGCCTTCATCCATGGCCCCCTGACCCTGGCCCTGCCTGCGGACTGCCCCCTGAAAAAGGGCTCCTACACCCTGGGGCTGCGGCCCGAGTCCCTGCGGCTGGCCCCGGAATCCGGGGCTCCCCTGGCCGGGACGGTCTCCCTGGTGGAATTTCGGGGCGGCGACGTGGTGGTCACCGTGGATGTCGCCTCGGTCAAACTGGATGTCATCCTCCCCGCCACCGAGCGTCCCGCCATGGGGCAGTCCGTGGGGGTGGATTTCGACCCGGATTCCCTGGTCTTTTTCGGCGGCGACAGCAACCGCAGACTGGACGCAAGCCCCATGGGGAGGCCCCTGTGATCGACACCGCGCCTGGCGGCCAGACGGCCCCGGTCCTGGCCCTGGAAAATCTGACGAAAAGCTTCCGGGGCAAGATCGCCCTGGAGGGCGTCTCCTTCTCGGTCCCCAAGGCCTCGCTGACGGTCATCCTGGGCCATGCCGGGGCGGGCAAGACCACCACCTTGCGCCTCATCGCCGGGCTGGATCAGCCCGACGCCGGGCGGGTGCTCCTGGCGGGCCGGGACGTGGCCGGGTGGGAGCCCAAAGACCGCGACATCGCCATGATCTTCGACAATCTGGCCCTGTATCCGAACAAGACCGGCTTCGAGAACATCGCAAATCCCCTTTTGATCCGAAAGACGCCCCGCCCGGAGATCGCGGAGAGGGTCCAGGCCATGGCCAAGGTGCTGAAAATCGGCCACACCCTGGGACGGCTTCCGGCAACCATGAGCGGCGGCGAGCGGCAGCGCATCGCCCTGGGCCGGGCGCTCATCCGCACGCCGAGCCTGTTTCTTTTGGACGAACCCCTCTCCAGCCTGGACGCCAAGCTGCGCATCGAACTGCGCGCCGAACTGCGACGTCTGCAAAGCGAGCACGGCTATTCCTTCCTCATGGCCACCCCGGACTTCAACGAGGCCCTGGCCATCGCCGACACGGTGATCATGCTGCGCCAGGGGAAGGTGGTCCAGATCGCCACGCCCCAGGCGCTCTACGACCAGCCCGTGGACCGGGAGACGGCCCGGGCCGTGGGCGCGCCGCTGATCAACATCCTCCCGGCCCGCCTCGATCCTGACGGCGGGACCATCCAGGTCGCGGGATGGCGGCTGCCTGTCCCGGGGCATCTGCATGCGGCCCTGGCCGCCAGTCCGGATGGATTCGAGCTGGGCATCCGGCCCGAGAACCTGGGGCTCGTGGACATCCCCGGGGCGGACCTGACCGGGATGGTGTCCGATGTCGAACCCCTGGGACTGAAGTCCGTGCTGACGGTGAAAAAGGGCGAGGCCGAGGTGCGCGTCCTGGTGGAGAGTGCTGCGGCCAAGACCGTGGCCGTGGGCCGGGAGATCGGCCTGTGCGTCAAGCACCCCTTTCTGCTGCACGCCTTTGCTGCGGCCTCAGGCCGACGCTTGGCGGCCTGACATCGGGGCATCCCCACATCCCGAAACCATGGAACGCGTGTCTGGGCCAAGGCGGCCTTGAGGACGGCATGATCAAGATATTCGTCACGTACCGGTGCAACCTGGCCTGCCCCTACTGCTTCGCCACGCGGATGCGGCAGGAATACCCCGGGGACATGACCCGGGAGACGTTCGCCAGGCTTCTTTCGTGGATGCGCGGGGCCGGGCTCCCGGCGGCGGCCTTCATCGGCGGCGAACCGACCCTGCATCCGGAACTGCCGGAGATGATCGAGGCCACGGTGGCCGCAGGCATCCCGGCGGCGCTTTTCACCAACGGCCTGTTCCCGGTCTCCCTGGCGGATCGCCTCGCCCCCCTGGTCTCCAACTTCGTGGTCAACTACAATGATCCCGCCGGATATGCTCCGGCCCAGGCCGCCATGCTCCACGCCACCCTTACCCGGCTGCGCCAGCTCGGGGCCAGGGTGGCCTTCTCCAAAAACTTCTCCCGGGACAGCCTGGACTACGACTATCTGCTTGATGCCCTGGACCGCTACGGCGTGACCACCGTGCGCTACGACATCTCCCGCCCAAACCACGACGCGGACAACGACCATTTCACCCTGGACGACACCCGGCGGATCATGTCCCATGCGGCCTGCTTCGTGAAGGCCTGCGAGGCCCGGGGGGTGCGCACGGGACTGGACTGCAGCGTACGCCTGTGCGACCTGTACGACGAGGATCGACGCTACCTGGAACGGGTTTCCATGAAATTTTCCGGGGTCTGCCATCCCTGCGCCGACGTGCATCCCGACCTGTCCGCCTCCTATTGCCTGCCCATGCGCGGCATCAGCATTCCCGACGTGACGGCCTTTGCCGATCATGCCGCCCTCATGTGGCGGCTGGCCGAGGCGGCGCGGCCCATCCGGCTTGCCAATGTCTCGGCGGCATGTTTCGAATGCAAGGACTTCATGCGGCGCTGCCAGGGGGGCTGCATGGCCCTTATGCGAACCGCTTCCCCTGCAACCGGGGAGGGCGAGGCGGGCGGCGCCCGACAGGCCGCCCCGGCGGAGGCCGGAACCCCATGAGCGACATCAAGACCGTGATCACCACCTGCACCAGGGACTGTCCCAACGCCTGCGGCCTGGTGGCCACCGTCCGCAACGGCCGGCTGACCGGACTGGCCGGAAACCCCGCCCACCCGCTGACCCGGGGCGTGGCCTGCGTCAAGGCCGCCCGCTACGTCAAGCGGGTCTATGGCCCGGAACGGATCACCCACCCCATGATCCGGGTTCACGGCCGCTGGGTCCGGACGGGTTGGGACGAGGCCCTGGACCTGGTGGCCGAACGCCTGAAGAAGTACGCTTCAGAGTCCGGAACGGAATCTATTTTGTATTACCAAGGGTATGGCGAAAGGACGGCGCTCAAGCTTCTCAACAAATATTTCTTCAACCTTTTCGGGGGAGTGACCACCCTGCGCGGCTCCCTGTGCGGCGGCACAGGGCAGGCCTCCCAGAACCTGGACCTGGGCGAACGCATCTCCCACGACCCCCTGGACCATTACCACAGCCAGGCCATGATCCTGTGGGCCAGAAACCCCGTGTCCACCAACATCAGCCTCACGGCCATCGCCCGGGACATCCGCAAGCGCGGGGGCACGGTCCTGCTCATCGATCCCATGCGCAGCAAATCGGCGGTCCTGGCCGACCACCATATCGCCCCCCGGCCGGGCGGCGACGTCTTCCTGGCCATGGCCGCCGCCAAGCTGGTGCTGGCCGCCGGGGCCGAAGACCGGGAGTTTCTGGCCCGGCATGCCGTGGGCCTGGAGGCCTATCTGGAGATTCTGGCGGGCTTTTCCGTGGACGACCTGTGCCGCCGGGCCGGGGTGTCCCGGGGGGAGGCGGAGCTTCTGGCCGAGACGCTCATGGCCAAAAAACCCGCCTCCATCCTGCTCGGCTGGGGCCTGCACCGCCATGAATACGCCCACTACGGCATCCGGGCCATCGACGCCCTGGGGGCCATCTGCGGCAACCTGGGCGTGCCCGGCGGCGGGGTGAGCCAGGGCTTCGAGGAATACGGCCCCTATGACCAAACCCTGTGGGGCGACGGCCTCAACCCGCCGCGCCGCACCCTGCTTTTGCCGGTCATCGGCCAGGAGATCCTGGCGGCCAAAGACCCGGCCATCCGCATGATCTACGTCACGGCGGCCAACCCCCTGTGCATGGCCCCCAACACCGCCGCGGTGGCCGCCGCCTTCCGCAAGGCCGAGTTCGTGGTCTATTCCGGCCACTACATGGACGACACCTCGGACTTCGCCCACGTCTTTTTGCCCGCCACCACCTTCCTGGAAGAGACCGACGTCATGGCCAGCTACGGGCACAACTACGTGGGGCCGGTCAATCCGGCCATCGCGCCCGTGGGCGAATGCAAATCGGAATTTCGCATGTTTTACGAGTTGGCGGCGCGCTTCCCCTTTGCGGCGGACTTCCGCAAAAGCGAAGAGGCGTGGCTAAGCGAGTTGTGCGCCCCGGTGTGGGAGCAGGGCGGCGATCCGGACACGCTCCGAAAGGAGGCCTTCCGCCTAAACGCCCCCATGGTCCCCTATGCGGACAAGGTCTTCCCCACGCCGTCGGGAAAATTCCAGTTCATGACCGCGTTTGATCCGTCCCGCATTCCCGAACCCGACCCGGCCTATCCCTACCGGCTTCTGACCATCGCCCCCCACGGCTACATCTGCTCCGAGAGGACCATGGCCGACCACGAGCCCCTGCCCGTGGTCCGGCTGGCCGCATCCGAGGCCGCCCGGCGGGGCCTGGCCGACGGCAGGCCGGTTGTGGTGAAAAGCTTGCTTGGCGAGGCCCTGGCTACCTTGCGTGCCGAGGAGGGCCTGCGCCCGGACATCCTGGTGGCCGACCGGGGAGGCTGGACCAAGGCCGGGCACGGCCTCAACCGCCTGACCAGGGATATGGCCAGCCGGGTGGGCAACGGCACGCCGTATTACGAAACAGCCGTTACTGTGAATCCTGTATTAAGTGACGTATCGATGGGGCGGCGCATCCTGGTGGTGCAACACAGCGACCGGGCCCCGGGCGGGGATTTCGTCAAGGGGCTGGCCCGGCTGGGCGCGATCCTGACCACGGTCCAACCGGCAAAGGGACAAGGGCTTCCCCCGTCTCCCGAGGGGTTCGACGCCCTGGTGGTCCTGGGCGGGCCGCAGCACGCTTACGACGACGCGGCCTCGCCGCACTTCCCGGCCCTGCTTGCGCTCATGCGGGCCTTTGACGCCGAGAACCGGCCCGTGGCCGGCATCTGCCTGGGGGCGCAGCTTTTGGCCCGGGCCCATGGCGGCAGGCCGTGGCCCATGGGCCGGTTGGAATTCGGATTCACGCCGCTTGAGGCCACCGCCGAAGGGGAGGCCGACCCGGTGCTTGGGCCCGCCCTGCCCCTGCCCCGGCTCATGGAGTTTCACGAGGACAGCTTCGACCTGCCCCCGGGGGCCGTGGCCCTGGTCGCCGGGCAGGACTGCCCCAACCAATGCTTCCGGGTCGGGGCCGCCTCCTATGGCTTCCAGTTCCACCTGGAGGTCGATTCGGTGATCGCCAGCAACTGGATCACGCTCTTCCGGCAGGGGGGCATCGAGACCTACGCCCCCTACCGTGAGGCCTACGACGAGACGTATTTCGCCGGGCTTGCCGCCGATCTGCCCGTGCTGGTGGCCGAGTCTCAGGAGTTCTGCCGCCGGGTGGTCCGGAACTGGCTGGCCCTGGCCTGACCTGTCGGCCCCGCGCCGCCCCCCGTCCCCTTCCAGTCCGCAGGCCCGGGCGCGCCTGCGCGTACGCCCGGCGCCGACCGCGCATTGCCGCACAGCGCATGCCGGGGCGAGGCCCCCGCATCGAGACCCTTTGCGGGCGGATCCTCCTCACCCCGCCCCTGCGGGCAGGGTCCGGCCCATCCCTCTCCACGAAACACCGGCATGCCGGACTGAAAAAATGTCCAGGGAGATACCCGCAGGGCTGAAATAATTGGCAACCTCTGCCTGGCGTGCTACGTATCCGTACAAATCCGGCCGGGCATCGTCAAAACCAGGATCGCCATGCCAACCGCCACCGCGCTTATACAAAACATTGCCCTGCTCCTGACCGGGGCGCTTCTGTTCGAGGCCCTGATGCAGGAACCGCAGGGAAAACCGGAGGGGCTGCCCAGACAGCTCGCGCTGGGGGCGGGGCTGGGCGTGTTGGGCCTGGCGGTCATGCTCACGCCCTGGACCTTTTCCCCGGGCGTGGTTTTCGACACCCGCTCGGTCATGCTGGGCATCTCCGGCCTGTTTTTCGGCGCCGTGCCCACCCTGACGGCCATGGCCGCGACCGCCTCCTTCCGGCTCTTCCAGGGAGGGGCCGGGGCCTGGACCGGGGTGTCCGTGATCCTGGCCTCCGGGCTCATCGGAATCGCCTGGCGGCATCTGCGCGGACGGCCCCGGGAATACGGGCGGCCATTCCGGGAACTGTTCCTTTTCGGCCTGACCGTTCACGTCGCCATGCTGGCCCTGATGCTGACGCTTCCCTGGGACACCGCCCTCTCCGTCCTGTCCCGCATCTCGCTTCCGGTGCTTGCGATCTACCCTCTGGGCACGGCGCTTTTCGGCCTCATGCTCGTCAAAAGGATGCAGGGCGAACAGGCGCGGGCCGACCTGGAGGCCAGCGAGGCTAGGTACCGCCTGCTGGTGGAGACCGCCAACGAGGGAATCTGGTCCATGGACGCCACCCATGCGACCACCTTCGTCAACCAAAGCATGGCCAACATGCTCGGATATACGCCGCAGGACATGCTGGGGCGGAAGGTTGAGGACTTTTTTTTCGTCGAGGACATGGCATCCCACGCCCAGCGTATGCAGCAGCGCCACACAGGGGTCGATGAGATCTACGAACGCCGCTTTCGGCGCAAGGACGGCTCCGCGCTCTGGACCCTGGTGGCCGCAAAGGTGCTCAAGGACGGCGCGGACCGGTTCGTCGGCTCGTTCGCCATGTTCACGGACATCACCGAACGCAAGCGCGCCGAACAGGACTTGAAAAACGAGTCCGCCCGCCGCCGCGCCTTGATGGACACCAGCAACGACGGAATCGTGGTCATCAATGCAGAGCATCAGGTCGTGGACGTGAACCGGCGCTTTGCCGACATGCTGGGATGCGGCGTCGACGACGTGATGCACATGCACACCTGGGATTGGGAAGCCTGTCAGACCGAGGAAGACATCCGCGCCAATTTTGCGGACTTGACGCGCTTAAACAGCGTGTTCGAAAGCCGCCACCGGCGCCGGGACGGATCGGAATACGACGTGGAGATCAGCGCATGCGGGGCCTTGGTGGCCGGTGACCCCCTGGTGTTATGCCTGTGCCGGGACATCACCGAGCGCAAGCGGATGGAAGACGTGTTGCGGTTTCTGGCCCAAACCGGCAGCGGGCCCGCCAGCGAGCCGTTTTTCCACGCCCTGGCCAGGTATCTGGCCCAGAACCTGGGCATGGACTTCGTCTGCATCGACCGTCTCGAAGGGGAAGGATTGACCGCCCGGACGGTAGCCGTCTGGTGCGACGGCCATTTCGAGGACAATGTGGCGTATGCCCTCAAAGACACGCCCTGCGGCGAGGTGGCGGGCAAAATGGTCTGCTGCTTCCCCGCCAACGTGCGTCGACTTTTCCCGCACGACCATGTGCTTACGGAACTGCGGGCGGAAAGCTATGTCGGCGTGACCCTGTTCGGGCACACCGGGCAGCCCATCGGCCTGATCGCGGTTATCGGGCGCAGCCCCCTGGCGAACCGCGCATTGGCCGAGTCGACCCTGAGACTGGCGGCCGTCCGGGCCGCCGGAGAACTGGAGCGCCTGGACGACGAAGCGGCGCTACGCCAGGCCAAAGAGCAGGCCGAGGCCGCCAGCCAGGCCAAGTCCGAATTCCTGGCCAACATGAGCCACGAGATCCGAACCCCCCTCAACGGCGTTCTGGGCATGCTCCAGCTCATAAAGACCACGCCCCTGGACGCCGAGCAGGAGGGATATGCCGACATGGCCGTCCAATCCTCGCAACGGCTGACCCGGCTTCTCTCGGACATCCTGGATCTTTCCCGGATCGAGGCGGGCAGGCTGGCCATCCAGGCCGAGCCCTTCAGCCTGTCCGAGGCGTTGCGGGCGGTTGAACAGCTGTTCCTCCCCACCGCGCGCCAGACCGGCGTCGAATTCCTGCTCCACATCGAACCGGACATCCCCGACCGTCTGATCGGCGACACCCTGCGCCTGCAGCAGGTGCTCAACAATTTCGTGGGCAACGCCTTCAAGTTCACTTCCTCCGGGAGCGTCGCCGTGCAGGCCTCGAAAATGCCGCCCACGGATGGTGCCCGCTGCCGCGTCCTGTTCATGGTGTCGGACACCGGGTGCGGCATCCCCGAGGACAAGATCGACACCCTGTTCAAGCCGTTCATCCAGGCCAGCGCGGGCTACACCCGGACACACCAGGGGGCGGGCCTCGGCCTGGCCATTTGCAAGCACCTCGTGCGCCTCATGGGGGGCGAACTCGCCCTGGACAGCACGGTCGGCGAGGGAACCACCATGTACGTCACCCTGCCCTTCCCCACGGCGTCGCCCCTCCCCAGGCCGGAGCGCCCGCCCGGGGAGGCCCTGCCTTCTCTCAACGGCCTACGGGTACTCCTGGCCGACGATGACCTGATCAGCACCCTTGCCGCCACAAAGCTGATGGAACTGGGCGGGGCTTCGGTGACCGTGGCCGAAGACGGGGCCCAGGCCCTGGCCGCCTTGCGCCGCGCCCCCTTCGACCTCGTGCTGATGGACATCCAGATGCCGGTCATGGACGGATTGGAGTCCACCCGGGCCATCCGTAACGGCGAGGCCGGGGAAGACGCCAGGGATATCCCCATCGTCGCCCTGACGGCTTACGCCATGTCCGGCGACAAGGAACAGTTCCTTGCGGCCGGGATGGACGGATACGTCTCCAAACCCGTCTCGCTCGCGGAGCTTGCCCGGGTGATCATGGCCAGCACGAGACCCGGGGCCGGATAACATCCCGCCGATGCGAACGCCCCCTCGGAGGGACCGGGTCCGGTGGAATAAAAAACTGCGCCACGCGCAGCAGATAGCCCGGGGGGGTTGCCCGGGGCATACCTCGTCCGGCGGCGGGAGAACCCGGAACCCGGCCTTAGATGGCCGCCCCGAGCACCATGTTGTCGCGGTGCACGGCCTCGGGATAGGAGGCCTGCCCCAGCACCTGGGCGATGCGGTTGCTGCGCAGGCCCATGATCTTCAAAAGATCCGCCGCGCCGTAGTTGGACAGCCCCACCCCCACGGCCTCGCCGTCGGCCAGGACGATGCGCACCGGCGCGCCCACCCCGAAATCCCCGCTCACGTCCACGATCCCGGCCGGAAGCAGGCTCTTGCCGCCTTCGCGCAAGGCCCGGGCCGCGCCCGCGTCGATGACGATGTCGCCCTTGGGGTCCAGATTGTAGGCCAGCCAGTATTTGCGCCGGGAGATGGCCTTTTTCTCCGGGGCCACCCAGGTGCCGATCTCCTCCCCGGCAAAGGCCCGGACCATGGCCCCGGGTTCGCGGCCGCACAGGATCAGGGTCGGCGTGCACAACTGAGCCACGCGCTTGGCCGAAAGAAGCTTGGAATGCATGCCGCCGGTGCCGAGCAGGGTCTTTTGGCCGCACATGGCCCCGATATCCAGGGCGCCGATGTCCGGGATGCAGGCCATGGGCGGGGCGTCCGGGGCCTCCTCGGGATTGTGCGCGAACACCCCCCGGGCCGAGGTCAGGTTCACGAAGAGATCCGCCCCGATCACCCCCACCAACAGGCCGGCCAGGCAGTCGTTGTCGCCGTAGACCAGTTCCTGCACGGCCACGGAATCGTTCTCGTTTAAGATGGGAATGACCCCGAAATCGAACAGGGTGCGCAGGGTGTTGCGCAGGTTGAGGTAGCGTTCGCGCGACTCCAGGTCGTCGCGGGTGAGGAGCACCTGGGCCGCCGTGCGGCCGTGGCGGGCGAATTCCTGGTCATAGGCGTGGATCAGGCGGCTTTGCCCGATGGCCGAGGCCGCCTGGCGGTGCGGCACCAGGGAGGGATTGTAGTGGGAGCTGATGACCCCGCGCCCGGCGGCCACCGCGCCGCTTGAAACCATGAGCACGTCGCGGCCCTCGCCCGAAAGCGCGGCCACCTGCCGGGCCAGATCGGCCACCACGGCCTGATCCACCCCGCCTTGCCCGGCCAGCACCGCGCTGCCCACCTTGACCACCACCCGCCGGGCCTCGGCCATCACCCGGCGGCGTTGCTCCCGCCAATCCGTATCGTCCATGACGCGCGTGTCCTTGACCATGTTTTCGGAATATCGTGTTTTGGAAAATAATGGCGCGGGCATGGCCCGGCATCAGGCCTCGGCGTCCGCCACCCGGCCCGTGGAAAGTTCACCTGGCGCGGCGACACCGCCGGAGGCCGTGGGCTGGTGCGCCGTACGGCGGATCTCGGCCAAAGCGCCTGACCCGGACGCCTCGACCCGGGCCACATCGGCCTTGACCGAGGCCCGGACCTTCTCCAGAAGCGGCACAAAGCCGTAGGTCTCGGGGAAAAGGGGCAGTGGTTCGCTCATGGCCGCCGCATCTCCTGGGCAGGGTCGCCTGGGCTGAATCGCATGACGCCGCCATCCGGCGCAGGGGCAATGGTAGCGCCTTGGCGGTCTGCGGGCAAGTGGCCGGGCGACGGGTGCGGGAGACGCCCCTTGAAAAACGCCCCCGCATCTTTCACAAATCTGCCTGCATCCGCCCAGGCAAACTCCCGGTCGGGACTGGCCTGCCTGGGGCTCGTCCGTCAGGACAGGCTCTCCAGAAGCTTCTTGGCGGGCTCGTAGCCCGGGTCCAGCTCCAGGGCCATGCCCAGGTATGTTTTGGCCTCCACGGGCTTTCTGACCCGGTGCAGGGCCATGGCGATGTTGTATCCCACCGATGGCGCCTGAAGCACGATGGTCCCGTCGGCATTGAGGGCCTTCTGGAACGAATCCCAGGCCTTGTCATAGGCCCGGCCATCGGCGTAAGCCACCCCGATGTTGTAAAACAGCCCGGCGTCGTTCGGGGCCAGGCTCAAGGCCTTGGTGTAGTTGTCCACGGCCTCGCTCCATTTCCCCTGCTTGCGCAGCACAATACCCCGGTTGTTGAACATCCACAGGTCGTCGCGGGTCAACTCCAGGCCCTTGGCCTCGATGGCCTCGGTCATGTAGGCCAGGGCCAGCTCCTCGTCCTTCTCGCCGATCTTGCGGGCGATCTCCATGAGCGACTCGCTGACCATGTCCGCCGCCACCCTGCCCACCACCTTTTTGGCCTGCTCGAAATAGTCCCGGGCCTTATCGGCCTCGTCGCGGGAAAGATAGGTTTCCCCGATCTCCACCTTGCGCTCGAAGTTCAGCGGCGAGAGGGCGTCGAGCTTGTTTAAAAAAAACAGCTTCTTGTCCGTGTCGCCGGTCTGCGAATTCAGGTCCACGAGCTTTTTTAAGGGCTCGATGAAGAGTTTCTCGCTCTTGTAGGCCTTGAGGTAATGGACCTCGGCCTCCTTGTGGTTGCCCCGGCGCAACTCCAGGTCGCCCATGAGCAGATGCCCCTTGAGGCTGTCCGGCTTGATCTCGAAGATGCGCGCCGCCAGGGCCTCGGCGTCGGCCAGCTCCCCGCTCTCCAGGAGGGCGGCGCACCGGTCCATGAGCACCCCGAGCTGGGTGTTGGGGCGGATGGCGAAGGCCGCCTTCTCGATGATGGCGTTGGCCGAGATGGGTTTGGTGATGAAGCTGTCCGCGCCCACCTCGTGGGCCAGGATGATCTCTTCCCGGGAGGTCTCGCTGCTGACCACGATGATCTTGGTCTTGTCGGCATAAAAGTTTTTGAGCACCTTGACGGTCTTGATGCAGGACGCCTTGTGCATGCGGCGTTCCAGGAAGACGATCAGCGGCGCCGTGGCCTTCTCGGCCAGCTTCCCGGCCAGGGTGACCACATCGTCGTATTCCTGGACTTCCCGGCAAACACTGCGGACATCCTGCTTGAGCTGGGAAATGGTGAACCGCAGCGCCTTGACGAAGGCCTCGTCGTCACTGCACACCAACACCACTCCGCCCTCGTTGAAGTAGTCCAGAACGATCTTCTCGTATCTTTTGGCACTCTGATCGGTCTTTAAACGCATAACGGCGTCCATGCCCCCCGGCTCGGAAATTCCAGGCGCGATGCGCGCCGCATAACCGCCTCAATCCTCGGCAGCACGGCGTTCCCGCCGCAACAGCTCCATCAGTTCCGGTTCCAGCCTGAAAAGCGTGCTTTCGGTCTCGGGCGAGACATACACCGGCACGGTCTCGGGAAGGCCCTCCCCGGCCTGGGCGATCCTGGCGGCCAGCGCCTGGTCCACGGCGGTTCCGGCCGCCGCCGCCAGTTCCCCGCCAATGCGCAGGTCCTCGGCCAGGACCATGCCCGGCACGACCTCCCCGGGCGGTACCGCGCCGCGGGTGAAGCCTTCCCGGGCCTGGGCCAGGGTGGCGAAGGCCTCGAAAATACGGGGGTCGTACCAGCCCGTGCGCCCGCGCATGGCGAAAAGGGCCTGGGCCTTGGTGCGGCCCGAAGAGATCAGCGTATCGTAATCCAGGGCCACCTTCAAAAGCCTGGCCCCCAGGGGGATGTCCTGGCCGCTCGGGCCGCCCGGGGGAGGCCCCGAGCCGTCATAGCGTTTTTCCTGATGGCGGATGACCCCGGCCACCTCCTCGAGGCGGGGAATGTTCATCAAAAGGTCTCCGGCGATCCTCGGGTGCTGGTCGAAAAGCCGTTGCCTGCGCGGGTCGAGCTCCCCGGTCTGCAGCATGTCCGAGAGCATCCGCTCGGGCAGGGCGGCGCAGCCGATCTGGGACAACATGACCGCCAGCTCCAGCCGCCAGGGCTCCGGGACGCCAAGATATCCGGCCACATCCAGGACGATGCGCTTGACCCGCACGGATCGTCCATGGGCCTTGGCGTTGAGCAGGGCCAGAAGATCGGTGAGCACCTTGATGGTGCCGCGCAGCGTCCCTTTGAGAAACGTCCGCTCCGCCGTAACCAACCCGTACTGCTCGATGGCGGCGGCCAGGGCGGCGTCAAGCTCCTCCTCGGCGCAGGGCTTGGCCAGAAAGCGGAAGACGTGGCCGGTGTTCACGGCGTCCATGGCCGAACGGATGTCGGCGTAGCCGGTGAGCATGATCCGTACCGTGTCGGGGCAGGTCTTGCGCAGCCGGGAGAAAAACTCCACCCCGTCCATGCCCGGCATGCGCAGATCCGACACCACCACGGCATAGGGCCCGTTTTCGGCCACGGCCTCCAGGCCCCGCACCGGCCCAAGGGCCATGTCCAGGTCGTATTTTTTGCGCAGAGCCCGGCCATAGGAGGCCAGCGTTTCGGGGTCGTCGTCGACGAATAAAATCCTGCGTCCGCTGGGGGCCACACGCACTCCTTTGTCCCGGCGGGAACTCCTTGGCGGCAGGCTCATCCGGTTCGCCGCGCGGCTGGCCGGACGGGCCACGTTGATCACATGGCGGCAGGGGCGGCGGTCAGCCGCTCGACCCGCCGTCTTTGCCTTGCGGGCCGTCGATGGGCAGCCGGACGGTAAACACGGTTCCCTGTCCCGGCGTGGTCTCAAAAAAGATGTCGCCTCCGTGCCGTTCTACCACGGCATAGGCTAAAGACAAGCCCTGACCGGTCCCCTTGCCCACAGCCTTCGTGGTAAAAAAGGGATCGAAGACCCGCCCCCGGACCTCCGCAGGGATGCCCGGCCCGGTGTCGGCCAGGGAAACCGTCACGAACGGGCCCTGGCGGGCCGTCCGGGCGGTGATGCTTCCGAGGATGCCGGTTTTGTCACCGCGCGCCTCCTCCATGGCCTGGGCCGCGTTCAGGATCAGGTTCAAAAACACCTGCCCGATCTCCTGGGGCAGCCCGCACACCGGCGGCAACTCGGGATCCAGCTCCAGGACCAGGCTGGCCGTATCCTTCCATTCGTTGCGGCTGACCAGCAGGGCGTCCTTGACGGCGGCGTTGATGTCGAAAAAGGTCTTTTCCCCGCCGCCGGGATGAGAGAACTGGCGCATGGCCCGCACGATGTCCGCCACCTGGCGGATGCCCTTGCGGCTGTTGGCCACGGCGGCTGGAATCTCCGTGGACAGATAGTCCAGATCGGCCTCGCATTCGGCCGCCTCCACGGTCTGGCGCAACTCCGGCGGCAGACAGTCGCCGCGTCCCTCCCCGGCCTGGCTCAGGGTGGCGAAGGCCTGCCGATAGGCCTCCACCAGGCGCAGGAGATCGGCGAAGGCCCCCTCCAGGAACCCGGCGTTGTAGCTTACGTACTGGATGGGGGTGTTGATCTCGTGGGCGATGCCCGCAGCCAGGCGGCCGATGGACTGCATCTTGATCTCGTGGCTGGCCATGGCCTCGCGGACCTTGATCCCGGTGATGTCCCGGCCAAGGATGAGCACGCCGCGGGATTGGCCGTCGGGCGAGGGCACGGGGTTGGCCGTCAGCCCCAGGAAACGCTCCCGCCCGGCCGTGCGCAGCCGGATCTCGTCCACGCGCACCGCCTCCCCCGTGCGGCGGCAGGCCTCAATGGCCTCCCGCACGGGCTCCCAGTCCCAGCCGATATCCAGATCGAAAAGCAGGCCCCCCAGTGCCTGGCGTCCGGAAAGCCCCAGCATCTCCGCTGCGGCCCGATTCCAGCGGGTGACGGCGCCCTCGCCGTCGAGGCTGATCATGATGGAGCCGATGGAGGACAGAAGCAGCTCGATATCCTGGTTGGCCTGGCGCAACTCACGCTCGGCGGCCTTGCGCACGCTGACGTCCCGGGCGAACAGCAGCACCCCGCCGCGTCCGTCGTCCACCCCCGGCAGACGCGTGGCCGAAAGCTCCAGATATCGCGTCCCGCCCCCGGAAAGCGGCACGGCCAGCTCCTTCATGCGGCAGGCCCGCCCCGAGAGGACCATGTCCGCCGGACACTCCTCGCACGAACAGCCCTTTGCCGACAAAACCTCCCGGCAGGACCGTCCCACGGGATCGCCGACGTCCGCGAACCATCCGGCCATGGCCCGGTTCATGCGCAGGACCACCATATCGGAGGAGAGGATGCACAACCCGTCCGGCACGACATCGAAGACCCGGGCCAGGGAGGCGTCGAGTCCGTCGGCATGGGCGTCTGCGTATCCGGTCATGGCGCACGTCCGGACATGTCGGGCTCCTCCAGATCCAGGTCCATGCTCCCGGAGTCCGTGTCCCTCTCGCCAGGCATGGGCCCGCCACGTTCGAGGACGGCCAGGAAATCCCTGGCCTGTTCGAAGGCCGGGTTGTTCGCCAGGGCCTTTTCCAAAAGCCTTTTGGCCTGCCTACCCTGGCCTTTTTCGAAAAACGTCCGGGCGATGTTGTAGAGCAGATGCTCGTCCTCGCGTTTCAGGAGTTTGGCCGCCCGGTTGTAGAATTTCAACGCCTGGGCGTGCATGCCGTTTTTGCGCAGCCGGATGCCGAATTCGTTGAACAGATGCTTGTGTTCTTCGTCGAAGGCCCCGTCCAGGGTCACCACCCGGCGGAAAACGATGTCGGCGTTGTCCGTCTCGCCCCGGGCCAGATAGGTCAGCCCCAGGCCGAAGGTGCCCCGGATGTGCTCCTCGTCCAGGCGCAGGGCGTTTTTATATTCGAATTCGGCGGAGATGAGTTCCCCGTTGGCCCGGTGGTCGTCGGCCTTTTCCACGCTCTCCTCGACCTGGCGCATGGCCGGGAGCACCTTGTTCAGGTAGACGTCGGGCTCGGGAAGAAAATCCTTGAGCAAGACGTCCTTGGTGATCCACCGGGACTTGCCCACGGGCACGAAATGCTTGTTGAGCTCACGCACGCACAGGGAGCCGTCGGCCTCTTCCTCCACAAAGGCGTAGATGTGCTGCTTGACCTTGCGCTTGGTGGACCCAAACCCGATGATTCCCTTGGTCTGGGTGGAAAACACCCCCTTGATGGCGTCCGGGGCCGGACGGGACGGCGTTGCGGCGGCATTTTCATCAGGATGGGGCGGCTGGGCGTCAAGCATCCAAAAGCTCCGCGAATTCCAGTTTGTCGCGCGGCGGCACGAGAACCCGGACGCTCACGTCCTGTCGGCCCCCAAGGGCCCCCCGCAGCTTTTTAATGGCCATGGCCCCAAGCTCCTGCCCCTTGCTCAAAAGCACCTCGCCCGAAAGGTCCAGCACCTCCTGATCCAGGAGCATGCCCGGCCTGAGCTGGCTGATGAACAGATGAGCCCGCTCGAACCCGTCGGGAAAATTGATCATGGACTCCAGGGCGTCGAGCACCGCCGGGTCATACCAACCGCGACGGCCGCGCATGCGTTCCAGGGCTTTTTGGGCCGGTTCCTCGAATTTTCCCGAGGCCGAGGCCATGCGCTCCAGGGTGTCGAAGTCCAGGGCGGCCTTGAGCAGCCTGGCCCCTTGGGGAATGGCCTCCCCCTTCACGTCGCCCGGCGGCAGCCCTCCGCCATCAAAGCGTTTTTCCTGGTAGGAGACGATCTCCGCCACCTCCTTGAGACGAGGAATGTTGGCGATGAGATCTGCGGCGACCTTGGGATGCATGGCGAACTCGAAGGCGAAATTTCCGGACAGGGGCTGGCCCTGATAGGCCTTGCGCAGGATGTCGCGCGGCAGGGCCGCGCATCCGATCTGGGAGAGCATGGCTGCCAGTTCCAGCCGCCAGGGATCGGGAAGCCCCATATATTGGGCCAGGTCCATGACCAGCCGCTTCACCCGGGAGGACTTCCCGAAGGCCTCGGGGTTGACCATGGCCATGAGGTCGGTGAGCAGCCGGATGGTGCCGCGCACGGTGCCGCGCAAGAGCTCCTTTTCCGCCACAACCAACTGGTATTGGCGAAACCCGGCCGCAACCGCAGCCTCCAGGGCGTCCTCGGGGCAGGGCTTGGTCAGGAAACTGAACACCTTGCTGGCGTTGACGGCCGCCACGGCCGCCGTCACGTCGGCGTATCCCGTAAGCATGATCCGCACGGTCTCGGGGCTTTTCTGGCGCACGTTCTCCAAAAAGGCCACCCCGTCCATCCCGGGCATGCGCAGGTCCGAAATGATCACCGCGAAACGCATGGTTTCGTCAAGCGCGGCCAATCCCTCGGCAGGCCCTCCCGCAGTCATGACCTCGTATTTTTTTCGGAAGATGCGCCGGTAGGAAGCCAGCATTTCCGGGTCATCATCGACAAAAAGGACGCGAGACTTGTCCATATGCTCTCCGAAGCACCCCTGCAAAAGCTAAGAAGCCGGATCGGCCACGCTCTCTGCGTAGTCGATTTTACCCCACCACACAAGAGGGGGGGACGACGCGAGGCAGGCCCGCCGTTTCGGGTGGAATCCCTTCGGGATTGACATGTACGGTTCCATGCCGTATATATTTCTAACGTCAAAAAAAGTATTTCCATATTTATCCTCACCTTATTCGCCACGGCTTTCCAGGCGACAGTTGTGTTTCATTTTCAAACAACCCGGTTTTGCATCGGATTTTTTCCTGTCGTATCAGGAAGTCATGATCCTTTCACGCCTTTTCCTGTTTCGCATGACCCGGGCAGCACGTTGCCGCATGGGTGGAGTGGCGGAAATATGTGTTTTAATTTCCCAGATAATTGACCTGGAGGACGTCGCCGCTGTGCGCAAAGTGCGCACGGCGGCGGCAATGGACGCGAAACGGCGGCATCGAACCGAAACCCCGCGCAACAGGAGACCAGGATGGACCAGACCACAGGCCACCCGCCCTCCGTGCAGCGATCCCCCGGCATCCAGGTGGAATTACGGCCGGAGATGCCCGTAGTGCTGCAAATTCCCCGGGACGGGGCCAAGTATTCCAGCAAGATCGTCGGGGTTGAGCCCTACAAATATATCATCGCCAAAATGCCCCTGGCCCCCGGCATCCGCTCGATGATTTTTCCCGGCCAGGGGCTCACCCTCAAATCCGAATGCGACGGAATCATCTACGGGTTCGATACCGAGATTCTCCATGCGATCCTCAGGCCCGCTGCCCTCTTGCTTTTGGCCTATCCCATGAGCACGGAAAAAATCGAGCTGCGCCGCCACAAACGGCTATCCTGCCTGCTCCCCGTGCGGCTGCAGAATCCCTTTGCCCACACCCTGGCCTTCATGGTGGACATCAGCCTCGGCGGCTGCCGCCTGGTGGTCGACAAAAACGACACCGGCGGGATACTCAACGTCATGGCCGGGGACGAGGTGACCATCCTCTCCCTGCACGAGGTGTTCGGCGATGATGGGTTGCGGGCGATCATCGCCAACACCGCGCAAAAAAACCAAAAAGCCTTTTTCGGTGCGGCCTTTACGGGGAATGATCCCGATCACGGAAGACGGGTTGCAGCCTTCCTCGAACGCATCGCCGCCCTCATCAAGGATCAAAAGGGCGGCTAACCCTGGACGGGACTGGCGCGTTTCGGGCAACATCCGGCGAACCCGCACGAGGTCTTGTGGCCCATGGGCTTGCTCCATATCGAACATATCAAACCCGGCATGATCCTGGCCGCCGATCTGCGCACCCCCCTGGGACGGTTTCTTTTGCCCAAGGGGTCGGCCGTGACCGAGGAATGCCTGCGCTCCTGCAAGATGTGGGGGGTGGCGGCGGCCGAGATCGAGGGCGTCACCCGGCTTCAGGCCGAACGCCAGGCCCTGGCGGCCATCCCCCAGGATACCCTGGCGGAACTGAAAAACCGCACCCGGGACCTGTTTTCCGGATGCGACGCCAGCCATCCGGCCATGCGCGAACTGGCCCGCCTGCATCTGCAACGCCACGCCATGGCCAGCCTGGACGGCCAGCGGCCTGGCGAGCGCCCCTCGCACCGGCCCCCCGCCGTGACACGCCACGGACAGCGGCCCGCCGCGCCGCCCTCCATGGCCGATCTCATTCGCAAAGGGGACCAGCTTTTCTCCCTGCCCGCCATTTTCAACAAGATCATGGAGGTCATCCGCGACCCCAAAAGCTCGGCCGCGTTCATCGCCGAAACCATCGGCAAGGATCCGAACCTCTCGGCCAAACTGCTCAAGCTGGTCAACTCCAGCTATTACAGCTTTCCTGAGCCAGTGGGCAGCCTCAGCCGGGCCGTGATGATCGTGGGCTCCAGCCGTCTGACCAGCATGGCCGTGGGCATCCTGACCATGACCCTCTTCAGGAAAATCCCCAAACGGCTTATGGATGTGGCCTCCTTTTGGCGCCACGGCCTGGCCTGCGGCGTGGTGGCCCGGCTTATGGCTGCGCGCCGCAGGGACATTGAGGAGGAGCCGCTTTTCGTGGCCGGCCTTTTGCACGACATGGGCCGCATGCCCTACGCTGCCCAACAGCCCGGGCTCACGGCCGCAGCCCTGTTCGAGGCCCAGTCCAGAGGCGTCCCATCCTTTGTCGTGGAGTCGGAGATATGGGGATTCGACCATGCCGCCCTCGGCGGGGCCATGCTGTCCGCCTGGAAATTCCCCGAGCAACTGATCCGGGCCGTGGCCCACCACCACCAGCCCACGGCGGCCAACCCCGGCCTGGAGGCCTCTTTGGTGCATGTGGCCGACATCATCGCCCACGCCATGGACCACGGCGGCGGCCAGGGATTCCCGGTTCCGCCCCTCGTGGCGGAGGCCTTCACGGCCACGGGGATTTCCCCGGACGACCTGTCCTCCATCGTCATCCAGGCCCAAAGCCAGCTTGACGACATCACCCGCATTTTCATCGAGGAACCATGACACACGACACGACACGCCCCGATCCGGACGACGCAGAGCTTTTGGCCAGGCGTCTGTCGCATCTTGAAGCGGTCTACAACTCCACCCTCGACGCCCTTTCCAAGGCGGCGGCCCTGGGCGATTTTCACATCGGGCTGACCACCGTGGACTCCCCCGTCCCCATCCTTGAGGAAACCGAGCGCAAGGCCCGGGGGCTCGTGCGCCTGACGGCGGTCGCCTTCCATCTGGTGGACGAAGCCACGGGGCAGTTCTACCCGGCCCTGCAATCCCCCCCGCAGGCGGCCGACACCATGGCCGCCCTCATGGACACGCTGGTGGAGGATCGTTCCATCGCCTGGTGCCTAAGCCGCAAAAAGCCGGTCATCAAGGCCACCGGCGGCCACCGCCTGATCCTGCATCCCATGGCCACCACGGCCCGCATACGGGGGTTTTTCCTGGGGATGCTCGACCAGGAGCCCAGTTCCATCCCCGAAACCACCCTGGCGTTTTTGTCCATCGTCATGCAGTACGCCGCCGGCGCCCTGGAGAGCTTCGAGCTCTACCGCCTGATCCGGGCCACCAACCGCACCCTGGAGCACAAGGTGGAGGAACTCACGGCCGCCCGGGCCAGCCTGGAGGCCGAGGTGGCCGAACGCAAGGAGGTGGAACGCAAGCTGGCGCGATCCCGGGACTTCCACCTGACCCTTTTCGAGAGATTCCCGGTCATGATCTGGCGCTGCAGCGCACTCGGCGAGCACGACTATTTCAACAAAACCTGGCTCACCTTCTTCGGACGCCCCCTTGAGGAGGAACTGGGACGGGGATTTCTCCGCTCCATCCACCCCGAAGACCTCAAACAGGCCGAGGCCGTCTTTACCGCAGCCTGTACCGACAGGTCGGCCTTCGAGCGGGAATTCCGGATCAAAACCGCCGCCGGGGAATATCGGTGGATCTCGGACCACGGACGGCCGTTTTACGACCTTGACGGCGAATTCGGGGGTTACATCGGGGCCGCCAGCGACATCACCGACCGCAAGCGCATGGAGACGGAACTGCGCTACCAGGCCTTGCACGATCCCCTGACCAACCTGCCCAACCGCAGCCTGCTCATGGACCGCATCAGCCGGGCCCAGGAACGCGCCCAACGCCACCCCGAATCCCGGTTCGCCCTGGTGTTCATCGACCTGGACCGGTTCAAGGTCATAAACGACAGCCTGGGGCATCTGGTGGGGGACAAGCTTTTGGCCTCCTGCGGGGCCCGGCTGGGTGAGGCCGTGCGCGGTCTGGACACCCTGGCCCGGTTCGGCGGCGACGAATTCATCGTGCTTTTGGAGGAGATCGCTTCCCTGGGCGAGGCCATCAAGATCGTCAAGCGCATCCGGGACCGGCTCAAGTTCCCCTTCGTCATCGAGGACAAGGAACTGTGGGTCACGGCCAGCTTCGGCATCGTACTCGGCGGGCCGCGCCCCATGCGGGCCGAGGAGCTTCTGCGCAACGCCAACATCGCCATGTACGACGCCAAAAAACTCGGACGCAACCGGTTCAAGGTCTTCTCGGACAAGATGCTGGCCGCGGCCATGTCCTGGATGAACCTGGAAAACGAACTGCGCACGGGGCTTGTGAACGAGGAGTTCCATCTGCTGTATCAGCCCATCGTGGACGCCGTCGATTACCGGCTGCTGGGATTCGAGGCGCTTTTGCGCTGGCGGCATCCGTCCCGGGGGGTGCTCGGCCCCTCGGAATTCATCCACATCGCCGAGGAGAGCGGCCAGATCGTGGAGATCGGGCATCAGGCCCTGCGCCTGGCCTGCCAGACCATGGCCGCCTGGAGGGAGCAGCTCGCCCCGGCCAGGGATCTGACCATGTCCGTCAACCTGTCCTGCAAGCAGTTCCGGCAGTCGGACATGGCCGAACGAATCCTGGAGGCGCTCACGGAGTCCGGCCTGCCGCCCTCCCGGCTCAAGCTCGAAATCACCGAATCGGCCATCATGGAAAACGCCAAAAACGCCCTGACCGTCTTAAACAAGCTCAAGGCCTCCGGCATCCTCATCGCCATCGACGATTTCGGCACCGGCTATTCGTCGTTGTCCTATCTCCAGACCTTTCCCGTGGACGTGCTGAAGATCGACCGCATGTTCATCTCCGGAATCGGCCGCAACAAGGAGGCCAGCGACATCGTGCAGTCCGTGGTGGCCCTGGCCAAGA
This sequence comes from Desulfolutivibrio sulfodismutans DSM 3696, assembly GCF_013376455.1. Classification (GTDB taxonomy): domain Bacteria; phylum Desulfobacterota; class Desulfovibrionia; order Desulfovibrionales; family Desulfovibrionaceae; genus Desulfolutivibrio; species Desulfolutivibrio sulfodismutans. The sequence continues at coordinate 2,765,462 of NZ_CP045504.1, forward strand.
GCCTGGGGCTGCATGTGGTGGCCGAAGGCGTGGAGGAGGAGGGCCAGGCGGAGGCCCTCAAGGTTCTGCGCTGCGACAGCATCCAGGGGTTCTATTTCTTTCCGCCCCTGCCCGAGGCCGAGGCGTTGGCCCTGATGCGCCGCCTGGACGGCGACGCCAGGGGGTTCGCCCGGCTCATCCCTTCCGGATGATCCGCCGCACCCGGCCCGAAAAAGACACCTCGTAGGCGATGTCCCGCCAGACCATGGTCCGGGTGAGCAGGGTGCGCCCCATGCACCAGCCGATCATGGGGAACACCATGGCGAATCCGGCCAGAAAGGCCCCCCGGGGGAGGGGACGCGGGGACAGGCTCCGGAAAAAAAGCCCCACCCCGGCCAGCCCGGCCAGAAAAACGGCCGAGGCAAGGGTCAGCCCCACGGGGAAAAACCCCACCAGGCCCGCCAGCAGGATCACTCCGGCCGCCACCGGAACCAGGGACAGGGCCAGGGCTGCGGGAATGGCGGCAAGCCATGTGCCGGGCATGCAGAATTTCAGATAGAGCAGTTGCCGGGTCAGCCAGTCGCTCCACCGGGACAGGCTCATGGCGGCCAGGGGCGTGGCAAGGACCGCCGCCCCGGCCACAGGATGGCAGACCACGCCCTTTTTGCGCAGCATGGCGGCCATGGAGCAGTCGTCCACAATGCTCTCGGCCCACAGCCCGGCCACGCCGAAGCGCTCGAAGGCCTGCCGGGTCAGGGCCATGGCCCCGCCCCAGGGCTGGGTCACGGCCCGGATGGATTGCAGCATGTGCAGCGCCAGACAGGTGGCGAACATGCCCACCACCCCGGGGGCGTCGGACAAGGGTTCGACGCGGTGGAAGCCGCTGGCCAGGGCCGTCTCGCCCCGGACCAGCGGCGCAGCCAGGGTGGCGGCGAAATCCGGCCGGGCCAGATGGGTGCTGTCGCCAAACAGGTAAATGTCGGGCCGCTGCCCCAGGCCTTGCAAAAAGGCCACCCCGGCCAGCAGGTTGTGATTTTTCTGGCCGCACCGCGTGGCCAGCCCGGCCGCGACCCGGAACACCCGGCCATGGCCCTCCCGGATCAGTTCCTCCACCAGGGGCACGGCCGGATCGTCATCCGTGGCCGTGGCGAAAACCACGATCAGGCCCGGATAGTCCTGGCGCACCAGGGTGGCCAGGGCCTCGCGCACCCCGGGGGCGTCTCCGGTCACGGGCACCACCAGGGCCGCCCGGGGAAACACGGCCGGACGCGGTCCCGGCCCGGGGACGCCGCGCACATGGTTGCGCCCAAGCGCGACGAGGGTCGCCAGTGCGGCCAGGATCAGGGCCATGACGCCGACAAAACACGCGGTCACGGCGGGGCTATCCGTTGGGCGGAGGGGGCGTGGCCCGCTCCGGGCTCAGAGGGGGGTCGGGCAGGGGATGGGCGTCCGCGTCCGGCGGGGGAGGGATGCGCTGGGCGTGCAGGGGAAGCTTCTTGCCGCCGACGGTGGTCAATACGCCGCTGATCTCCCGGCCGCCTGCGATCTCGCCCTCAAAGACGTGGCCCGCGCCGTGCAGCACGTACATCTTGTCCCCGAAAACCGCCCCGGCCACATGGTAGATATCCTTCTGGCCGCCGAGCCCGGTGACCGTGACCAGCCCGGTGAGCATCTGGCCGTCCTGCTCCATGCGGGCCACGATGCTCGAACCGTACAGGCTGCCCGACCACCATCCGGCCACCCCGGATTCCTGGGCCGGGGCCGATACGGCCGAGGCCGAGACCGCCAAAAGAAGGCACAGCAACAGGGGGATTTTCACTTCGAACCTCGCTCGCCCGCCCGGGCCGGGCAGGCAGCCAGAAGCCTTTCGAACAGGAGATGATGAGCCCGGACCATGGCCCCCAGAGAATAGTCCGCCACGGCGCGGGCCCGGCCCGTGCGGCCCAGGCGGTCCCGCTGGGCGTCGTCCTGCAAAAGGGTGAGCATGGCCTGGGCCAGGGCCGCCGGATCGCCGGGGGGGCCAGGAGGCCGCACCACCCGTCATTCGCGTCAGGCGCGTCAGGCGCGTCAGGCGCGTCAGGCGCACCGGGCGCACCGGGCGCGTCGGGAACCGGCCCGGAGACGGGTCCGGCCCGGCCCGAAAGCATCTCGCCCGAAAGCACCTCGGGGATGGCACCCACGGCCGTGGCCGCCACGGCCACGCCCATGGACATAGCCTCCAGGATCACGTTGGGCAAGCCCTCGCGCCGGGAGCTTAAAACCACGACCCTGGCCTGTTGGTAAAAGGGCCTCGGGTCGGCCCCGCCGGGATAGGAACGGATGCGGCCCTTGAAGGGATGGCGGGCGATGAGCCGGGCCACCCCGGCCGCAAGAGGGCCGTCTCCAACCAGCCACAGCTCGGCCCGATCATGCTCCCGGGCCACGATCTCGAAGGCCTGAAGCAGCGTCTCGTGGTCCTTGTCTTCCGACAGCCGGGCCACGCACAGGATCACGTCGCGCACCGGGCGCATATCCTCCGGGGGCGGGACGAAATGGTCCGTGTCCACGCCGTTGGGAATGACCGTGACCCGATCGGACGCCTGCCCCAGGCCGTCGACCAGGATGTCGCGCAGGGGGCGGGAGTTGCAGATGTGGTGGTGGGCCAGGCGGCGCAGGAACCGTTCGTGCTGCCGGGCGATGGCCCCGCCGCCCCGGCAGGTGCCGACGACCACCGGAAGGCCCTTGAGCCTTCCAAATATCCGGCCCCAGATGTTGGGCACGGCGGTCAGGGGCACGAGGATGTCCGGGGGCGTTTGGCCAAGCCGCCGCCACAGGCCGCGCAGGGCGTCCGGGCCCACCGTGGGGCGTTGCGACAGCCAGACCAACGGGATGCCGCTGGCCTCGGCCTTCGCAGCGAAATCGCGCCCCGGGGCCAACATCCACATCTCCACCGCAAACCGGGCCGGATCAAGCCCCCGGGCCAGTTCCAGGGCCTGGCGCTGGGTGCCGCCGAAAAGCAGATCCTGGAGCAAGAAAACCACCCGGGCCGGACCATGTACGGCGGCCGCCCCGGGCGTGATCGTCGTGGCGGGGTGGGCCATCAATATCCCATGAGCCCGCAGCAGCGGGTGCAGGCGGGCATGAGTCCCTCGGAAAAAAGGCTGCCCCGGAAGCGGCGGTAGGGCTCGCTATTCCACAGCTCGGTGATGGTGTGTTCCTTGACGTTGCCCACAATGTAGTCGTGGTAGTCCCGGCAGGGGGACATGTCGCCATTGGAGTCCAGCTCCACGGCCTGGAAGATGGAGATGCACTTGTCGTAGCCGAAGGTGGAGCTGTGGTCGCCGTAATACTCTTTGAGATTGGCCAGGCCGGTGATCTTGGGGATGATGTTCACCGGGGGCATGTTCAGGGGCCTGGAGCGGCGCTGCACCTCGGCGAGCTGCCTGTCCAGGGTCTCGTGGTCCTTGATGGTCCAGTCGCCCACCCAGCCCCAATGCAGCTTGGGGGTGAACCCGAAACGCCGGGCGAAGTCCGCGTCGTGGGCCTGGGCGCTTTTTTCGTCGATCCACCAGGACAGGTAATAGACGAACAGATCCACGCGGTCCTTGTAGGCCTCGTAGATGTCCACCAGATGGTGGACGTTGGCGCTGGAGATGGTGGTCAGGGCGGCCACCAGGGGCAGCTTGGCCCCCCGGGATTTCTTGGCCTCGTTCACGGCGGCCAGGGCGTCCTGGATGACCTGGTAGTTGTCGCGGCCGCTGGCCGAGGGCCGGGCCGCGTTATGGGTCTCGGCGCAGTGGCCGTCGATGGACACCTGCAGAAGGAACATGGGCGCGGCCACCAGCCTGTCCGCCGCCTTCTCGATGCCTGTGGAGTTGGTGGCGATGGAGGTGGGCATCTTGAGCTCCGTGGCCCGGTCGATGATGTCCAGCCAGCCGTTGTACATGGTGGGCTCGCCGCCCCACAGGTAGACCGACGGACGGTGTCCGTGGGCCGCCAGATCGTCCAGGAGCGCCAGGTAGCGTTCCTTGGAGACCTCGGATTTTTTGAGATCCTTGAGGTTCTGGCCGTGCAGAAAGCCCTGGTCGCCCCACTGGCCGCAGGTGTGGCAGCGCAGGTTGCAGACATCGGTGATGCGGATGGAGAGTTGGCGGATGCTCCGGGCCACGCCGGTCTCGGCCTGGGGGTTTAGGGGGCCGAACAGGAATTTTTCCTTCTCAAGGGCCGCCAGCCGCCCGGCGATCCAGGGATGGCGGGCGATCTTGACGGAATGCTTGAGGATGGTGCCCAGGGAAACGCTGCTTTTTTTGGACATAAGGGGCCTCCGCGCTCCGCGCCCGGGTGGAGATTTTCTGGCGATCCGCCGGAAGGGCGCGGTGGGGGTGTTGTATGGGATGCGCGGCGTTTCGCGCCGCACAGGGAATGCTGCCGCGCGGCCTGCATACCCCCCCCACGGTGCAGGCGTCAACTCGCTTTGGCCAATCGCATTCCAACATTATACATGTTCGTTTTCGTACAATATTTCACAAACGAAAAAAAACATGGAAAACCCCCTTCTGCTTATTTTCTACTTCAAACCGAGGATATTTTTTGATAAAGCCCACAGGGCCTATGGCCGGGAAGCCTTTCCCCTGCCCCCGTCCAAGTCTGCGGGGCGTCGCCGGGGATTCCCGAGTCCGTGCCACCCAACGAGCCAACCGTGAGGAGGAAGCGTTTATGAGGAAGTGGATCGCCCTTGCCGCCGCATGTTGCATGACCGTCATGTCCATGACGGCCTTCGCCCAAGACAAGATCGAGCTCACCGTACCCCTGCCGCTTACCGGAGGCCAGGCCAAGTTCGGGGAAATCATCAAAAAATCCTATGACATCGCCCTGGAAGAGATCAACGCCAAGGGTGGCGTGAACGGTAAGCTGTTGGTCCTGAACTACGAAGACTCCCAGGGCAAACCCGAAATCGCCCGGTCCATCGCCGAAAAAATCATCGACGTGCAGAAGCAGCCGGTGCTTTTCGCCGAATACACCTCGGCCTGCGCCAAGGCCGTGGCCGCCGTGGCCGAAGAACGCAAGACCCCGTATCTGGTCATCGCCTCGGCCGCCGACGAAATCACCCAGCAGAACTACAAGTACGTCTTTCGCTTAAACCCCACCAACGCCTATTATTCCGAGGGCCTGCTGGGATTTATGTCCGACGTGGTCAAGCCCCAGTCCGTGGCCATCCTGTACGAATCCTCCGACTTCGGAACCTCCGGGGCCGATGAAATGGCCAAGGCCTGCGAGGCCAAGGGCATGAAAGTGCTCATGAAGGAAAAGTACGAGAAGGGCGCGGTGGACTTCAAGCCCATCTTGTCCCAGGTCAAGGCCGCCAACCCCGATGTCATCTTCATGGTGTCCTACGTCATGGACGCGGCGCTGCTCATGCGCCAGATCAAGGAACTGCGCATCGACGCCAAGCTGTTCGCGGGCGGCGCGGCCGGGTTCGCCATTCCGGAATTCATCGACAACGCCAAGGACGCCTCCGAATATGTGGTCACGGCCACCCTGTGGTCGCCCCAGGTACCCTTCAAGGGCGCCAAGGAGTTCGCCGAGAAATACAAGGCCGCCCATGGCAACTATCCGTCCTACCACGGCGCCCTGGCCTATTCGTCGCTGTTCGTCATCGCCGACGCCCTGTCCCGCACCAAGGCCATGACCGCCGACGACATCCGCGACGCCCTGCTGGCCACCAACATGCAGACCGCCTTCGGCGACGTGAAGTTCGAGAGCAAAAACGGCTACCAGAACCAGAACTTCGCCGAGACCCTGGCCCTGCAGGTGATTGGCGGCAAGCATGAGACCATCTGGCCCGAAAAGTACGCCAGCGCCAAGTACGTGTTCCCCATCCCCAAGTGGCGGGAACGCAAATAGCCGGCGCCTCATTCCATAGAATGTCTTGAAAAGGGGACGGGTCGATGTGGGTTCAAGTTGAAGTCTTCATGCAAACGCTGGTCGCCGGGATACTTCTCGGCGGTCTGTACGCGCTCATAGGAATCGGCATGACGCTCATTTTAGGCGTCATGAAGATCATCAACCTCACGCATGGCCAGCTCATGATGGTGGCCATGTATATTGCGTTCTGGATGTTCGAGTTGTTTCACATCGACCCGTACCTCTCGCTTTTCATAGCCCCGCCCCTGTTGTTCGCCCTCGGGGTGGGTTTGCAAAAGTATTTGATCAATCCCGTGCTCAAGGTGGAGTCCATCCTGCCCCACAACCAGGTCATCCTGACCGTGGGCATCGGCCTTGTGCTGCAAAACCTGGCCACCATCTTCTTCACCTCGGACTACCGGTCCACGCCGGTGGATTACGCCTCCAGCGCCTGGTATTTGAGCGACCTGTGGGCCGGGACGCCGGTTGAAATCTCCCTGTCCCTGCCCTGGACGGTGTCCTTTTGCCTCTCGGTCGCGATCACCCTGCTTCTGTGGTTCTTCCTGGCCAAGACGGACACGGGCAAGTCCATCCGGGCCACGGCCCAGGACAAGGACGCGGCCATGCTCATGGGCGTCAACGTGAGCCGGATGCAGGTCATCACCTTCGGCCTGGGCGCGGCCCTGGTGGCCTGCGCCGGGTGTCTGTTCCTGCCCATCTACTACCTGTTCCCGGCGCTTGGATCCCAGTTCACGCTCATCGCCTTCGTCATCACCATCCTGGGAGGCCTGGGGTCCACCATCGGCGCCATCCTGGGCGGTCTCATCCTCGGCGTCTTCGAGTCCATGACCGCCACCTACGTGGGCATGGGCTGGGCGCCGGTGGGGCGCTTCGCCATTTTCGTCGCGGCCCTGGTCTTTCTCCCCGGCGGCGTGGCGTCACTCCTAAAAAGCAAGAAGTTGACGAAATGAAGAAGCTCCTCCCCCTCATCATCCTGGGAGCGCTCGCCGTGCTCCCCTTGGTCGGGCTGAACACCTATCTCATGCACGTCATCATCCTGGCCGTCATGTGGACCATGGCCGGGATCGCCTGGAATCTCTTGGGCGGCTACTGCGGCCAGGTCTCTTTCGGCCACGCGGCCTTTTTCGGCATGGGGGCCTACACCGCTGGCCTTTTGATGCACCATTTCGGCATCTCCCCCTGGTGGGGGCTTTTGGTCAGCGTCCCCATCGTGGCCCTGGTGGCCCTGCTCATGGGGCTTGTCGTGCTGCGGCTGCGCGGCCCCTATTTCGTCCTGGCCACCCTGGCCATCGGCGAGGTGCTGCGCATCACCTGCGAGAACCTGACGCCCCTGACCAACGGCACCCTGGGCATCATGATCACCCGCACCTGGGTGGAAAAAACCCCCTATTATTACATCATCCTGGCCCTGGCGGCCCTGGCCTTCGTGGCCATCCGGGTGATCATCGCCTCGCGCTGGGGCTACTACTTCGTAGCCGTGCGCGAGGATCAGGATGCGGCCGAGTCCCTCGGGATCAACACCACGCTCTACAAGACCATCGCGCTCACCGTCAGCGCCGTCATCACCGGTCTGGCCGGGGCGTTCTACACCACCTACATGGGGTACATCGATCCCCAGGTGGTGTTCAGCCTGGGTGAAATCTCCATCCTGATCATCATGGTGGTCATGGTCGGCGGGGTGGCCACCCAGTGGGGTCCGGCCGTGGGCGCGGTGATCATGGTCCTTCTGGCCGAACTGATCCGCTCCATCCCCAGGCTCGGCACCGCCTATCAGACCCTGTTCGGCATTCTCCTGATCGTCATCATCATCTACCTGCCAAACGGCCTGGTGGGCGATTTCCATAAGATCCGGCGCATCTTCAGGAAAGGAGCGGCATAGCAAATGGCCATGCTTGAAGTAAAAAAAGTGTCCATGTTTTTCGGTGGCCTGGCCGCGCTGTCGAACGTGAGCTTCGAGGTCCAAAAGGGCGACATCCTGGCCCTCATCGGACCCAACGGCGCCGGGAAAACCACCCTTTTCAACTGCGTCAACGGCTTCTACAAACCCTCGCTCGGCGAGGTGCTCTTCAAAGGAGAGCGCATCTCGGGCTTAAAACCCCACCAGATCTGCCGCCAGGGCGTGGCCCGGACCTTCCAGGTGGTCAAACCCCTGTCGCGCATGGACGTGTTCGACAACGTCCTGGCCTCGGCCTTCCTTCGCAATCCCACCCGGGGCGCCGCCGAAAAGGTGGTGGACGAGGTGCTGGAGTTCACGGGGCTGGCCGAGGATCGCCATGTGATCTCCAAGGGCCTGCCGCTGGGCAAGCGCAAGCGCCTGGAGATCGCCCGGGCCCTGGCCACCCAGCCGGAGATGATCCTTTTGGACGAGTCCTTTGCGGGCCTAAACCCCACGGAACTCGACGTGTCCATCGAGATCATCAAAGGCATCAAGAAAAAGGGCATCACCATCATGATCATCGAACACCACATGAAGGTCATCATGTCCATTTCCGACCATATCGTGGTGCTCAACTACGGCCAGCAGATCGCCGAGGGCGCGCCCCAGGAGATCGGACAGAACCCGCTGGTCGTCGAAGCCTATCTCGGGGAGGCCGCCGGTGCTTGAGATCAAAGGAATCGACGTGTTTTACGGCGACGTCCAGGTCATCTGGGACGTGTCCTTCCGGGTGGGCGAGGGCGAGATCGTGGCCATGATCGGGGCCAACGGCGCGGGCAAGTCCACCACCATGCGCACCATCTCCGGCATCCTGTCCCCCCGCAAGGGCGAGATCATCTTTGACGGGGTGGCCATCCACAAGGTGGAGCCCTACCGGCTCATCGAGATGGGGCTGGCCCATGTGCCCGAGGCCAGACGCCTGTTCGTGGAGATGACCGTGGAGGAAAACCTGGAGATGGGGTCGCTTCGCGGCGAGGCCAAGAAAAAGCGCGAAGACAACAAGGAATTCGTCTTTTCCCTGTTTCCGCGCTTAAAGGAACGCCGCCGCCAGCAGTCCGGCACCCTCTCCGGCGGCGAGCAGCAGATGTTGGCCATTGGCCGGGGACTCATGTCCATGCCCAAGCTCATCATGTTCGATGAGCCGTCCTTGGGACTGGCCCCCATCCTGGTGCGCGACATCTTCAACATCATCAAATCCATCCGCGAACGAGGCAAGACCGTGCTCATCGTGGAGCAGAACGTGCGCCAGACCCTGGCCGTGGCCGACCGGGCCTATGTCCTGGAGAACGGCAAGATCACCATGGAAGGCACGGGACAGGGACTCTTGCACGACGAGCACGTCAGGCACGCCTACCTCGGGGTGTAAACGGGCTCCATTGTTTTTGGCGTCAAGACAGGATAGCGTTTTTCCAACCCGGCCGCGCCCGGCGTGGCGGGAACGCACCACTGGAGGATACCCATGCTGGTTCGCGACTTTATGACCATTCATGTCCATACCGTGATGCCCGATGACTCCATCTCCGACGCCCTGTGCCTTATGCGTCAGAAAAAGGTCAAGCATCTGCCGGTGGTCACCCCCGACCGTCAGGTGGCAGGCATGCTTTCAGACCGCGACATCAAGGAGTACATCCCCTCCAAGGGCACCTCGCTCGACATCTACGAACTCAATTACATCCTTGCCCGGACCAACGTGGACGGCATCATGAAGTCCCCGGTGCTCACCGCCGCCCCGGACATGACTGTTGAAGAAGCAGCCATGATCATGCACGACAAGGACATCGGCTGCCTGCCCGTGGTGGAAGACAAAAAGCTTGTGGGCATCATCTCGGACACGGACATCTTCCGGGTGCTCATCGAGATCACCGGGGTACGCAGCGGCGGCCACCGCATTGCGGCGGTCATCGACGACTCTTCGGGCTCCATCAAAATTCTGGCCGACGAGATCCGGGACCATGGCTTCCGGCTCCAGTCCATCATGTCCTCCAGCGAAAAGGCCCCTCCAGGAAAGCGCTATGTGGTCATCCGCACCCGGGGCGAGGGCGATTTCGCGGCCCTGGCCGCCGCCATTGAGGCCAAACCCGGCATGGGCGTGGTGCATATGATCTAGCCCCGGCAGGGGCGGCATCTTCCGGACGCCCGCGTTTGCGCGGGCGTCCTTTTTTTTCGCCCGGACCCGAACCGCCTCCCCTGCCCGCCGCGCCTGACGCTTCGTCCGGGCCTTGCCCCAAAGCCGCTTTTGGGCAAGACTGGCCACCCACATGGAAACGCGCGACATCGCCGAATACATCCGGGCCCTCCTGGCCTCCGAATCCCTGGGCGGCTTCGTGGCCCACCACCGGCTCATCCCCGGCCGGGACGCCCGGACCGCCGCCACCCTGCGCCCCTGGCCCGCGATCCTGACCGAGCTTCTGGCCGCCAAGGGCATCGACTCCCTGTATTCCCACCAGGCCACGGCATGCGACCTCATCCGGGCCGGGCGGCATGTGGCCGTGGCCACACCCACGGCCAGCGGCAAGTCGCTGATCTACCTGTTGCCCGTTTTGGAGCAGTTTTTACGCGACCCCGAATCCCGGGCCGTGTTTCTTTTTCCCCTAAAGGCCCTGGCCCAGGACCAGTTGCGGGTCATCGAGGAGCTGCTCGCCCCCCTGCCGCCCTCGGCCAGGCCCCGGGCGGCCATCTTCGACGGCGACACCTCGTCCCATTTCCGGCGCAAGCTGCGCGACAACCCGCCCAACATCCTGCTCACCAACCCGGAGATGCTGCATCTGGCGCTTTTACCCCACCACGAGAACTGGTCGGCGTTTTTCGCGGGCCTGACCCATGTGGTGGTGGACGAGATGCACACCTACCGGGGGGTCATGGGCTCGCACATGGCCCACGTGTTCCGGCGGCTGACCCGGATCTGCGGCCGCTACGGGGCGCACCCGGCCTTCGTCTTCTGCTCGGCCACCATCGGCAACCCCGGAGAGCTGGCCCGCGACCTGACCGACCTGGACGTCACGGCCATCACCGACAGCGGCGCGCCCACCGGCCCCCGGCACTTCGTCTTCGTAAATCCCCCGGGCAGCCCGGCCACCGCCGCCGTGAACCTCCTGCGCGCGGCGCTTCACCGGGAGTTGCGGACCATCGTCTACACCCAGTCGCGCAAGATGACCGAGCTGATCGCCATGTGGCTCTCCGAGAAGGCCGACAAGGACGGGGTGAACGCCTCCCGGGTCAGCGCCTACCGGTCGGGGTTTCTGCCCGAGGAGCGCCGGGAGATCGAGGCCCGCATGACCTCGGGGGAGCTTTTGGCCGTGGTCTCCACCAGCGCCCTGGAACTGGGCATCGACATCGGCGGGCTGGACCTGTGCGTGCTGGCCGGATACCCGGGTTCGGTCATGTCCACCTGGCAGCGCGGCGGCCGGGTGGGCCGCTCCCGGCGCGAATCCGCCGTGGCGCTCATTGCCGGGGAGGACGCGCTGGATCAGTATTTCATGCGCAATCCGGCGGACTTTTTCGACCGCCCCCCGGAGTCGGCGGTCATAAACCCCGCCAACCCGGCCATCGCCGCCCGGCACCTGGAATGCGCCGCCTCCGAGATGCCGCTTCGGGCCGGGGAGCCCTATCTGGCCGATCCGGAGTTTCGGGCCGAACGCGACCGGCTGGCGGACGCGGGCCTGCTTCTGGCCGACGAAGACGGGTCGCGCTGGTACGCGGCCCGCAAAAGGCCCCACCGCGACGTGAACCTGCGCGGCACGGGCGGCCGTTTCCGCATCGAGGCCGAGGGCCAGACCCTGGGGGAGATCGACGAGCACCGGGCCTTCCGCGAGACCCATCAGGGCGCCATCTACCTGCACCGAGGACGCACCTTCGAGATCGCGGACATGGATCTGGCCACGCGCAAGGTCACGGCCGTGGCCTGCCGGGCCGACTATTACACCAAGGCCCGGGGGCACAAATCCACGGAGATTTTGGCGGTCAGCGGCCAGGCTGCGGCCTACGGGGCCAGAGTGTATTGCGGGCGGCTCAAGGTCACGGAGTGGATCACGGGCTATGAGCGCCGCCGAGTGCGCGGCGGGACGCTGCTGGGCATCGTGCCCCTTGACCTGCCGCCCCTGACGTTTGAGACCGACGGCTTCTGGTACGCCATCCCCCGGGAGGTGCAGGAGGAGATGGACGCCCGGCTTTTCCATTTCATGGGCGGCATCCACGCCATGGAGCATGCCCTGATCGGTATTCTGCCCCTGCTTGTACTCACGGACAGAAATGACTTAGGCGGCATCTCCACCCCCCTGCACGAGCAGGTGGGCCGGGCGGCGGTCTTCGTCTACGACGGCATCCCCGGCGGCATGGGCCTGACCAAGATGGCCTTCGCCCGGGCCGCGGAGGCCCTGTCGCGCACCCTGGCGGTCATCGCCTCCTGCGAGTGCGAGACGGGCTGCCCGTCCTGCGTGCACTCCCCCAAGTGCGGCTCGGGCAACCGGCCCATCGACAAAGCCGCCGCGCAATTTCTCCTGGAACGTCTGACCTCCCGCGCCCCCGAACCCGCCCCGCCCCCCGTGGCCGTCCCCCAGCCGGGAGAGACAAACCCGGCCACCGGCCTGCACAAGGAGTCCGACATGGCACGCGACACCCCCAAATCGCCCCCGACACCCCGGATTCAGGTGGATGCCCCGTACGCCCCGCCCCCCGCCGCCCCTGTGGCGGCATCCCGCCCGGAACCCGACCCGGCGACAGCCCCTTCAGGCCACGCCGCCGCCCCCGCCGCCCCCCGGCGCTACGGGGTGCTGGACGTGGAGACCCGGCGTTCGGCCGAGGAGGTGGGCGGCTGGGGCAACGCCAAACGCATGGGGGTCAGCGTGGCCGTGCTCTATGATTCGGCCCTGGACGACTTCATCAGCTACCGCCAGGAGGAACTGCCGGAGATGGCCAAGGCCCTGGCGGTCCTGGATCTGGTGGTGGGGTTCAACATCAAGCGGTTCGACTATCAGGTGCTTGGCGGGGTGTGCGACTTCAACTTCCGAGGCCTGCCCACCCTGGACCTGCTCGAAAAGGTGCATGAGCGGCTGGGCTACCGCCTGTCCCTGGACGGGCTGGCGTCGGCCACGCTTTCGGCCAAGAAATCCGCCTCGGGCCTTGCGGCGCTGGCCTGGTGGAAGGAAGGCCGACTGGATCTCATCGAGGAATACTGCCGCAAGGACGTGGCGCTCACCCGCGACCTGTACCTCTTCGGCCGGGAGCAGGGCTATCTGCTGTTCACCAACAAGGCGGCGCGCACCGTGCGGCTGCCCGTGGCGTGGTGACGGCGGGTCGAAGGGAACGCCCAGGTAAAACCATAGCGGGGCATACGCGGCGAAGAACTCCGGAAAGCCCGGTTACCGGCGCGCTATCTGGTTCTCCTGAATCTCGACATACCGCTCCAGCACGGCATTGATGCGCGTCTGATATCCAGGCCCCTGGCGCTTGAAAAATTCGAGAACCCCCGGACTCAGACGAATCGTGACGTTCTGCTTTTTCGCGGGGTGTTCCGCCCGTACCGCCCGCATCCAAAAGGCCTCGTCCGTAGGCAGGGCGTCGGGATCGGACGCGGCCCGCCGCGCGATCTCCTCTTCCGAAAACCGGGACACCTGTTCCATGTCAGACTTGAGCTTCCGCTTCATATATCTTTCTCTCCGCCTTGTTCGCCCGTCGCATGGAGATCACGCGCACCGCCCCGTCGCGAAGGGCATATGCCAAAAACACGATGGTGTTCTCCAGGCATCCCAAAGCGACATACCGCGTTTCGCCATAGTCCCTGCGGTCGTCCACACGGATGGTCATCGGCCCCTGAAATACGGCCCAGGCATCCTCCAACCACAGACCATGCTTGTAAAAATTGGATGTGTTTTTGTCTTCGTCCCAGGCAAACCGCATACGAACCAATACGTACATTTGTACATACAGTCAATGTCTGCCGGGAAAAACACAGCCTCGCGCCAGCACCTCCATGGACGCAAAAAAGCGGCGAACCCCGTGTGCCAGGGCCGCCGCCATCAGGGGACAGACCGGTTCGCGCTATTGCTCTTCGGTCTCCCCGCCGTCCAGGGACCGCACGTAGCGGCAGGATTTTTCAGGGCAGGCCAGGTGTTCGCCCCGGGCCTGGGTGCGCTTTTTGACCAGGATGCCCGAGCCGCACTTGGGGCAGGGCTCGGCCACGGGCCAGTCCCACACGGCGTAGTCGCACTGGGGGTAGCGGTCGCAGGAATAAAACACCTTGCCCCGCTTGGAGCTTTTTTCCACCAGCTCCCCGCCGCAGCCCTCGCGCGGGCATTTGACCCCGGTCTTGAACGGCTCGGCGTGCTTGCAGGCCGGATATCCCGAACAGGCCACGAACCGGCTGCCGGTGCGCGATTTTTTCAGCACCAGATCCTTGCCGCAATCCGGGCACTTGCCCATCACCACGGGCTCGTCGGCCTGTCTGGCCACCAGCTCGATGCCGCCGTCCGGGGTGCGGGTGAAATTCGAGGTGTTCTTGCAGTCGGGATAGCCCGAGCAGGCCAGGAACTCCCCCATGCGGCCGAACTTGATGACCATGGGCTGGCCGCACTTGTCGCAGACAAGCCCCGTCTCCTTGCCCGCCTTGACCGCGGCCATGTCCTCGGAGGCCTTGTCCAGGGCGGGATAAAATCCGTCCGTGAAATCCTTGAGAAGCGCCACCCAGTCCCGCTGGCCCTCGGCCACCTCGTCCAGGGCGGCCTCCATCCCGGCCGTGAACCCCACATCCATGATGGTCGCGAAATGGTCGATGAGCAGGTCGGCCACGGTGGTTCCCAGCTCCGACGGCACGAAGTGCTTCTCTTCCAGCTTGGCGTATTCGCGGTCGATAAGCGTGGAGATGATGGCCGCATAGGTGGACGGACGGCCGATGCCCTTCTCCTCCAGCTCGCGCACCAGGGAGGCCTCTGTATAGCGCGGGGGCGGCTGGGTGAACTTCTGGTCGGTCTTGAGCTCCGCGAGCGTCAGGGGCTGTCCCTGGGCCAAAGGCGGCAGGGTTTTGGCCTCGTCCCCGGCCTCCATGCCGTAGACCTTGAGATAGCCCGGAAAGATCAGCCGCTGGCCCTTGGCCCGGAACAGGGCCGTGCCCGCCGAGATCTCCGCCGTGGTGTCCCAGAACCGGGCCTCGGCCATCTGGGAGGCCAGGAAACGCTCCCAGATGAGCTTGTACAGGGCATACTGCTCCCGGGGCAGAAAGGATCGCACGTCGTCCGGGGTGACGGCCGGGTCAACGGGCCGGATGGCCTCGTGGGCGTCCTGGGCCGAGGCCTTGGTCTTGAAATAGCGGGCCTTGGCCGGATAGAACTCCGGCCCAAGCGTGTCCACGATGAAATCTTTGGCGGCCTGGCGCGCCTCGTCGGCGATGCGCACGGAGTCGGTACGCATGTAGGTGATCAGCGCCACCGTGCCGCGTTCGCCCAGCTCCACGCCCTCGTACAGCCGCTGGGCCGCGCCCATGGTCCGCTTGGCCGTAAACCCCAGGCGCTGGTTGGCGGCCTGCTGCAGGGTGGAGGTGATGTAGGGCGGCGGCGGGGACTTGGCGCGTTCCTTCTCGGCCACGGCGGTGACCGCGAAGGGGCTTTTCAAAATGGCGTCGCGAAGCGTGGCGGCCGTCTCGCCGTCGCCGATGACCGGCTTTTTGCCAGCCACCTTCCACAGCTCGGCCTCGAAGACCGGGGGTTCGGCGGCCGCCAAAAGGGCCTTGAACACCCAGTATTCCTCGGGCACGAAGGCCTGGCGCTCTTTTTCCCGCTCAACCACCAGCCGAAGCGCCACGGACTGCACCCGGCCGGCGGAGATGCCCCGTTTGACCTTTTTCCACAAAAGGGGCGAAACCTTGTAGCCCACCAGCCGGTCCAGGATGCGCCGGGCCTGCTGGGACAAGAACAGCTTTTCGTCGATTTCGCGCGGGTGGGTCAGGGCCTCACGCACGGCCTTGGCCGTGATTTCGTTGAAAAAAATGCGGTGGATGGGCCGGTCTTCCGCTTTGAGCAATTCGGCCACATGCCAGGCAATGGCCTCTCCCTCGCGATCCGGGTCCGGGGCCAGGTAGATGCGGCTGGCCTTGGCCGCGGCCTCACGCAGCTTGGAAACCACCTTCTGCTTGCCCTGGATGATCTGGTACTGCGGCGCGAAATCCTTTTTCTCGTCCACGCCCAGGGTCTTGGTGGGCAGGTCGCGGACGTGGCCGACCGAGGCCTCCACGGCATAAGCGCTGCCGAGGAATTTCTTGATGGTCTTCACTTTGGCCGGGGATTCGACGATGATCAGCTCTTTTGCCATGGCAGGCGTGCTATAGCCATCCCCTTGGCCGCTGGCAAGGCCAAAGCGCCCCCGCCGGACAAATGTCTTATTTCTCCGCCGCCTTTTTTTCCGTCTCTCGGCTCCGGGCCGCCTCCTGATGCCGCACCCGGGCCTCCCAGACCAGATTCCCCACCCGGCGACCCAGATCCGTCCGGCGCGCCTTGACCAGGGCGTCGGCCGCCTCCCGGTTGCCCTGGCTTGAGAGCAGCACGGCCGAATCCAGGTCGCGCAGGTGGCTGGCGCACTCCCGGACCAGGGCGGACAGGTCGAGCTCGGCCAGCTCCAGCGGCACACGCACGGAACGCACTTTCTTGGCCATGATTCCCCTCCGTTTTGCAAACGTATTACGAACAAACGACTTTTCCGTCAACGATTCGGACACGGCCACATGCGGCGATCCTCACAACGCGGGCTCTCCGTCAGGACGGCACAGGCCCCCGGGGATTGGTTTTTTATGGGAATCCGTTTTTTCCTTGAGCGCGGCGGCAAGGTCGGGTACGGTGCGTTCGGCGTCCAAATGCAGTGCGATGGCAGGAGTTTTGCAGAGAAAGCCGGGGAGGAACCATGCCGCTCACGAAAAGTGACAAGCTGATCATTGTCGGCGCGGTGGTCCTGGCCCTGGCGGTGGTGGCGGGGCTCGCCGCGTGGCGCAAACCGCATCTTTTCACGGGCGGCAAACCCGCGCCGGAGATGACCACCCGCGACTTCAGCGCCCCTGCGCCGCCCGTCCCGGCCGCACCCGCAACGCCAACACCGCCCCCGGCCCCGACGTCGGCCGTGACGCCCCCCCCGGCGGCATCGCCGCCAACCGCCCAGGCCCCTCCCGCCGCGACCGGCGTCGCCGCACTGCCCGCCCCGGACACGGCCGTCCCCCTGGCCCCGGCGCCCGCCGCGTCCCCCTCCCCGGCGGCCCAGACGCCCGCAGCGGGCAAGGAACCGGTTTCCCCGGAGATCGTCTCCCAGCATCCCCTCTTCGCCGGGGACCAGACCCTGGACAAAATGTTTTCGGACATGGGCCAGGAGGCGGCCGCCCCCAAGGTCGACACCGGGAAAAGGCCCGCCGCGACCGCCCAGACGCCGCCGCCGGTCCCGGACGCCCCGCCCAAGGCCCCGGCTCCGGAAGCGCTGCCCGCAACAGCCGAATCCCTGGACGCGCCGCCCCAAAAGCCCGGCCTTGCCGCGAAAAAACCCGTCAAGGACAAGCCCGTCGCGGCGGGCAAGCCCGCGCCCGGCCCCTCCAAAGGCGCGGTCGTGGCCGTCTCGGCCGTGGACAAGCCCGGGGAATACGTCCTCACCGTCACCACTACGTCCCCCGTGGGCGAGGTGACCCGGACCTACATGGACGGCCCCCCAGGCTGGTCATCGACCTGGCCGGGCGCTGGACCTATACCGGCCCCCTGTCCCTGTCCGGAAAAAGCCCCTTGATCACGCTGGTGCGCATCGGCAAACACCCGGACATCCTGCGGCTGGTGCTGGATCTGGCCCCCGAGGCCGTCACCCGGCTGCGCGAGGCCCCGGTGGTGGACAGAACCCCAAATGGCGTGGTCATCCGGCTGCCGAAATAGCGCATTGCCCGCAAAACCGGACAACGACACTGCGACACCGCCACATCCCAGGCCTTCCAGCAACGCGTCCCCAAGGGACCAAACCGAGCGGGAGTCATCCTCGCGACAGGGAGAAAACGTGCCGTGAAGCGCGCCGTGCGCCTCATTTTCCGAATGGTCCTGTGGCTTGCGATTGCAGCCGTGTGTGTGGAGGCCGCCTGCTTCGGGGCCATCACCCTGCTCAACGCCATCATCTACGACAACCTGCGGGAAGGCCCCCGGGCGGCCTACGACCCCTACGCCCTGTTTTTGCAGCAGGACGGCATCTGGCCCACCATGGGCATCGCCCAGGCTGAAAAACCCGAGGACAACCGGATCGTCTGGTTTTTTGGCGGCTCCACCATGCGGGCCGGGAACTCGCCCTTTGACACCTCCATCCCCAGCTACGTAGCCACGGCGCTCAATAATGGCCCGGGCCCCGTGCGCTACAACTGCTTCAATTTCGGCGTCAATTCCTTCAATTCCCTGCTTGAAACCAAATATCTCCAAAAACTTCTGATCGAATTCCCCTTCCGGCCGAATCTGGTGGTTTTTTACGACGGGGCCAACGACGCCAACTATTTCACCCTCTACAAGCATCCCTATGGCCACGAGGGCATGGACCGGGTCCAGGGGCTCCTGGAGAGCTATTTCAAGACCCCCATCGGCATCTTAAAACCCCTGTGCGCCGCCTGGTACGCCTCATTTACCCGGGAGATGTATTCCAAGCTGGCCTACGCCATGACCCCGCTTGATCCGGATTCGCCGCTCTTGCAGGAATACGTCGACCTGACCGTCAAACGCTACGACCATGTAGCCAAGGTCACCGCCGCCTACGGATCGCAGTTTCTGCTGTTCCTGCAACCCCTGTACTGGGGGGAAACCTGCCTGGACATGGACCCGGCTGTGCATCAGGAAGAAGAAACCATCATCCTCGGACGCCGGTCCTTTCCCCATGTGCGCCAAAACGTCCTGATCGTCTATGCGGCCCTGGAAAAGGCCCTGGCCGAACGGCCCTATTTTGTGAACCTGCAAAACGCCTTGTGTTCCCGCACGGCTCCGGCGTACACTCCCGATGGCGTGCATCAGACCGAATCCGGCCGGGAAGGCGTGGCCCAGGCCATGCTCCCCATTTTGCGCGACCGCCTCGCCGCCGAGGAACAGACACAAGGGAGGACGCCATGAAACGCGTATGCGTAATGCTCTGTTGCGCCGTGCTCGTGACGGCGACAGCCATGGCTCAGGGACTTCAGGAACGCCCTCTGGGCGATGCCCAACAACCAACAACGACCGTAACGCCCTCTGCCCAGGTCAGCCCGGCCCATCCGGCACCAGGCTCCCCAGCTACGACGCCACCCCAGCAAACCGCGCCATCCACAACTCCGCAACCAGCCGCGCAGCCCGGAGTCCAGCCCGCGCCGTCCGAAGCCGCCGCCCCGCCCCATCCAAAAGAGACCAAGCAGCGCAAGTACTCCAAGGAAGAGGTGCATCGGGAGGTCATGGGCTTTTTCGACGGCGGATCGGCCGGGTTGGCCGAACTGGTGGCCAAGGCCTTCAAGGATATGGGAGAGCCCACCGGCTACATCAAGGGCAGCGAGGCCGGAGGGGCGCTCCTGGTCGGCCTGCGCTACGGCACGGGCTACCTGTACCTGAAAAATCACAAGCCCATCGAGGTCTTCTGGCAGAGCCCCTCCCTGGGCATCGACATCGGCCTCAACGCCGTGCGGGTCTTCACCCTGGTCTACGGCATGGATCGCCCAAGCGATATCTTCCAGCGCTACCCCGGGGTCGACGGCAGCGCCTATTTCATCGGCGGCTTCGGCATGAACTATCAGACCACCAGGGGCATCGTCCTGGCCCCCATCCGCTTCGGCGTGGGCCTTCGCCTGGGCGCCAACGTGGGCTACCAGCACTACACGCGCACCCAGGAGATCAACCCCTTCTAGGGTTTCTCGCCTTTACCGACTTCAAACGGCGACGGGTTTCATCAGGGCCTGTCGCCGTTATCTTTTTCGCGCGCTCTCAGGCAAGCATGCCCAGGCAGGCGGCTACTTCCCCCAGGACGATGCAGGCCCCTAAAAAATCGCCGTTCACCGCCCCCCGGCTCCTGGCCAGCCCGGACAACATGGCCGCAACCGCCGCGCCGCACACCAATGCCAGGACCAGCCCCCGGCCGGGAACCAGAAAAACGCCGACAACCGCAGCCGTTCCAAGCGCCGCCGCCATGACCCCGGGACGCGCCCCGTCCAGAAAAAGTCTGCCCAGGCCCGGCCTGCCCAGATGCCGGGTCATGCCCATAAGCCACACCACGCAGGCCCGGCCCACGACAAACGAAAACACCACCGCCCATCCCCGGCCCGACTCGAATAGCGCGGCAAACAGCACCAGCTTGCCCGCCAGAACCGCAAAAAGCCCCATGGCCCCGAAGGCCCCCACCCGGCTGTCCTTCATGATCTCGAAAAACCGTTCCCCCCGGGCCATGCTGCCCCAGGCGTCGGCCACATCGGCCAGCCCGTCGGCATGTAGCCCCCGGGTGGCCCACAGGTCGAGCACCACCACCAGCCAGGCGCACACCCACGGGCTGCCGCCATACAGCGCCTGCGCCGGGGCGACCGCCACCCCGCCAAGCACCAGCCCCACCGCCGGAAACCAGGCCACCGAGGCCGCAAAATCCGCCTCGCGCGCCCCGGCCGCCGGGCCGAAGCGGGTCAGAAAGCCCAAGGCCGCCAAAAAACCGCGAAACATCCCGACCTCCGGTCTGGTTGCCGGGGAGAGGGCTTCGCCCCCTCCCCGGACCCCTCCCCGACCGGGGGGACCATGTCCCCCCGGTCTCCCCGTCTCCGGCCATGCCCCCGGGGCGTTGCGCCGGGGGCATGGCCGGAAGAACGGGCGGCCGGGAAGACATCCCGTCGACCAGGGAACGGCACGCCGCGAAGCGCGACAAAATTTTTGAAAGGGGGTCCGGGGGGAAACTTTTTATAAAAAGTTTCCCCCTGGAATTCCTGCCTCCCTACCCGCCCCGCTTGGCGGGCGCGGGCAGGGACTTGCCGGTCATGGATTCGATATCGATGCGCACCACGGCCACGGCGGCCACGATCTCGGGAACAAAGCCCTGCTGGGGGCCGTCGTGAGCGCGCATGAGAACCCGCAGGCCGTGCAGCTTGTCCTCGGGATCATCGAGGAACACCGCCCGTCCGAATCCGATCACCGAGCGGTACTGGGTGGTGTACTGGCAGGGTAGTTCCCCGGTGAGGATCGACACATCCGCATCCACCTCGAAGCAGACCTCGGGGTTTTGGGCCAGCGCCTCAATTTTCTTGCCTTTTTTGGAGGAATGGAAATACAGGGCGCCTGCGTCGTACCCGTAGTTGACCGGCACAACGTAGGCCCGGCCCTCGGAGATCATGCCCAGGCGGCAGACGCGCTGGGACCGCAAAACGGCCTCGATGTCCGTAACGTCCGTGATTTCCCTGTCGGCCTTGCGCATGCATCCGCCTTACGGTGAAAGGGTGAAGGGGGCGTCTATTTTCCGATGGCGGCAGCCAGGGAATCCAGAAACCGGTGGAGATGATCCTTGAGCGGGGCGAACTGGGCCCGGCCGTTGTGCATCTCTTTGGGAAGCTGCACGTACGGCCCGGGTACGATCTCCGTGCCGCAGTGCTTGATGAGCCTGACCAGGTTGGCCGGGACCGACTCCAGGTGGAATTGCAGGCCGACCACCCGGTCGCCCAGCACAAAGGCCTGATTGGCGCAGCCCTGGCTTGTGGCGGCATGGATCGCGCCCTCGGGGATGGAGAAGGTGTCGCCGTGCCAATGAAAGGCTGCGAACGTCTCGGGAAATCCGGCAAACAGCGGATGCGCCGCACCCTCGGGGGTCAGGGTCACCGGATGCCAGCCGATCTCCGTATGCTCGCCCCGGGTCACGCTGCCGCCCAGGATATGGCTCAGCAGCTGCGCCCCCAGACAGATGCCCAGGACGCCCTTTCCGGCGTCCACGGCGGCCCGGATGGCTGCCTTCTCAGCCGCAAGCCAGGGGTAGGCCTCGTCTTCGTGGATGTTCATGGGACCGCCCATGACCACCAGGAGGTCGAAGGCCTCCGGCGCGGGCGGCGTTTCGTCCGCGTCCAGGCGGGTTGTGGCCAGTGCATGGCCCTGGGCCTCGGCCCATAGCCGGATGCCGCCGCAATCCTCGAACTCGACATGCTGCAACACATGAATACGCATGGGGATCATCCTTCTTTTTGCGGACGGGGCCGAGGGGGCCTCCCCAGTGCGGAGACGCGGCCGACGACCGTTTTTCGACCGTCTGCTTTTCGGTCCCGGGACGGGGGCTTGTCAAGCCCGACGGCCCCGCAGTCCGCCCTCTCAGACCGTCGGTGACAGAACCGGCCATTGCGGCTATCATGAGCGCAGGATCGATCCTCTCCGAGCAAAAGAACAACTCCCTCCCGGGACCGCCCGACCACCATGGAGCGCGCCATGCACACGCCGTCGCAGCACCCTGAAACCCTGGCCCTGCACGCCGGTCACACCCCGGACACGGACACCCTGTCCCGGGCCGTGCCCATATACCAGACCACCAGCTATCTTTTCCGGGACACGGCCCACGCCGCCGACCTGTTCGCCTTGAAAACCCCGGGCTACATCTACACCCGGATCATGAACCCCACCACGGACGTGCTGGAAAAACGGCTGGCGGCGCTGCACGGCGGCTCGGCGGCGCTATGCACGGCCTCGGGCATGTCGGCCATCTTCTACGTGGCCGCCGGGCTGGCCAAGGCCGGGCAGAACTTCGTTTCCGGTTCGAACCTTTACGGCGGCACACATACCCTGTTCGCCCACACCCTGGCCCGCTTCGGCATCGAGGTCCGGCTGGTGGACTCCTCGGACCCGGTCAATTTCGAGCGGGCCGCCGACGAAAACACCCGATTCCTCTATTCCGAATCCATCGGCAACCCCCGCTGCAACGTGGACGATCTGGAGGGCATCGCGGCCGTGGCCAAAAGGCTCAAGGTGCCGTTTGTCCTGGACAACACCGTGGCCCCGCCGCCGGTGTTCAACCCCTTCGACGTGGGCTGCGACATCGCGGTCTATTCCCTGACGAAAATGATCGGCGGCCACGGCGTCTGCATCGGCGGGGCCGTGGTGGAGGCGGGCGGTTTCGACTGGAAGGCGGCCGGGAAATACCCGGAGATCACCAAGCCCGACCCCACCTACCACGGGGCCAACTTCTGGGACGCCCTGTGCGCCCTGGAAGGCACGCCCTGCACGGCCTTTTGCACCAAGCTGCGCACGGGGCTCCTTCGCGACATCGGGGCCGCACCCGCCCCCATCAACAGCTTCCTCATCCTGCAAGGCCTGGAGACCCTGCCGCTCCGCGCCCGGGCCCACTGCACGAACGCCGCCGCCGTGGCCGATTTCCTCTCCGGGCATCCGGCCGTGTCCTGGGTCAACTACGCCGGGCTTCCCGGCCACATGGACCATGCCCGGGCCAAAAAGTACTTCCCCCTGGGACCGGGGGCGGTGTTCGGATTTGGGATCAAGGGCGGGCTGGCGGCCGGACAGAAGTTCATTGAGGCCGTGAAACTGTGCTCACACCTGGCCAATATCCTGGACGCCAAGACCCTGGTCATCCACCCGGCCAGCACCACCCACTCCCAGCTCACCCCGGCCGAGCAGCTCGAAGCTGGCGTGCCGCCGGACCTGGTGCGCATCTCCGTAGGCATCGAACACCCGGACGACATCATCGCCGACCTGGACCAGGCCCTGGCCACGTCGCAACGCTAGGGGAGGGAGAGGCCTCCGGCGGCCAGGGGGGAAACCTTTTAAAAAAGGTTTCCCCCCTGGACCCCCCTTCGAAAATTTAGTCGCGCTTCGCGTCCGCGCTCGGGAGAACGCATGTTCTCCGAACCACCATGACTTGCGTTGGCGTTTCCGGCACAGCCTTGCTGTGCCGGAAACGCCAACGATATCAGGGGGTCCGGGGGAAATGATTTCCCCCGGGCGGGGTTCGGGGCGGCAGCCCCGACGGCTTGGCGGGGCGGAAGCCCCGACGCCGTTTAGGAGGCGAAGGTAGCGTCGTAGCCGGAGATGAGTTCGGCCATGAGTTCGGCGACGGAGGTCAGGCCGGTGACGCGCCAGGCGTTTTCGCCGGCAAAGATCAGGCCGTTTTCCAGGTTGCCGCGCTTGGCGTTTAAAAGCGCCATGGTGATGCAGAAAGGGCTGGTGGTGTAGTTACAGCCGGAGAGGCAATGGAAGGGGCAGGAATAGGGGCTGCGCCTGCCGGCCTCCACCTTTTCGATGAACTGGTTGCGGATGGCCCGCCCGGGCATTCCCACCGGGCTTTTGATGATGTGCATGTCCTCTTTTTTGGCGTCCAGGTAGGCCTGTTTGAAGGCCGGGGACACATCGCACTCGTGGGTGGCCACGAAACGGGTGCCCAGTTGCACGCCCCGGGCCCCCAGATCGAAATATTTCCGGATATCCGCACCGGTATAGACCCCTCCGGCGGCGATGACCGGGATGTCGCCGAAGGCGGCCACGGCCTCCACGACATCGGGCACGAGTTTTTCCAGACGATATTCCGGGTCGGCGATCTGATCGGGCTTGAATCCCAGGTGCCCGCCAGCCATGGGCCCCTCCACCACGAAGGCGTCGGGCGTGCGGCCGAAGCGGGATTTCCATTTGCGGCAGATGATGGAGGCGGCGCGGCCCGACGAGACGATGGGCACGAGCTTGGGCGAGGTCTTGCCGTCAAGGTGGCGGGGGAGGTCCAGTGGCAGGCCTGCCCCGGAAAAAATGATGTCGATGCCTTCTTCCACCGAGGCCCGCACCAGCTCAGCGTAGTTGGTGAGGGCGACCATGATGTTGACCCCGAGCACCCCGGAGGTCCGGCTCTTGGCCTCGCGAATCTCCCGGCGCAGGGCCCGGGAGTTGGCCGAAACGTAGTTCGTCTTGAAGTCCGCCTCTTCGCCCCCGATGCCTGCGGCGGAGATCACGCCCACGCCGCCAGCCGTGGCCACGGCAGAGGACAGCCCGGCCAAAGACACGCCGATGCCCATACCGCCCTGGATGATGGGTGTAGGGATGATCAAATCCCCGATGACAAGCCGAGGCAACGCCATGGTCTTTCCTGAAAGCTTCTTTGGGTCAAAAGGGAAAAACAGTCCCCGGGCACGCCGAGGCCTGTCCAAGACTGACCCGCGAAGCGATGGTGTTGGTGGGAAAACGCCACGCTGTCAAGAGGGAAATGGCGGTCAGACAAAAAATCAATTGCCTGCCTGCTTTCTCGCCTCCCTTCCAATCCGCCGCACATCCCGTCTGTCTGGACAAAGATGTTTTTTGACAGTCTGTTACGCCCGGCGTATGAGCAGGCAAATTTTTCCAGAAAGGGGGAGGGGATGGCCGCAAAAACGTATCAGGTGGAGGAGAAAGTACCTTTTCTTCAGGCAATTCCATTAAGTTTTCAACATCTTTTCGCCATGTTCGGGGCCTCGGTGTTGGTGCCGACGCTGTTTAAGATCGATCCCGCCGTGGTGCTTTTGATGAACGGCGTGGGCACCCTCATCTATCTTGTTTTATGCAAGGGAAAGGCCCCGGCCTTTCTGGGCTCGAGCTTCGCCTTCCTGTCCCCGGTCTTCGTGGTTTTGGGGGCCAACCAGGCCATGTGGGGGGCCAACTACGGTTTGGCCCTGGGCGGGTTCATCGCCTCGGGGTTGATTTTTGTGGCCGTGGCCCTTCTGATCGGGGCTTTTGGCTCGGGCTGGATCAAATTCGTGCTGCCTCCGGCCACCATGGGCCCCATCGTGGCCCTGATCGGCCTGGAACTGGCCAGCGTGGCCACGGACATGGCCGGGTTCAAGCCCGACGCCAGCGGCGTCTATAATACGAGCGGCATCATCGTGGCCATGGTGACGCTTTTCACCGTGGCCTTCGGCTCCCTGCTCTTTCGAGGCTTCATGGCCGTCATTCCGGTCCTGACCGGCATCGTGGCGGGCTATCTGGTGTCCATCCCCATGGGGCTGGTCAACTTCGACGTCATCGCCGCCGCCCCGGTCCTGGCCTTCCCCACGGTCTACACCCCGGTTTTCGACATAAACGCCATCCTGATCATCCTTCCGGCCTCCCTGGTGGTCATCTCCGAACACATTGGGCATCTGGTGGTCACGGGCAACATCGTGGGCCGGGACCTGACCAAAGACCCGGGCCTGCACCGGTCGCTTCTGGGCGACGGCGTATCCACCGTCCTGTCCGGATTTTTCGGTTCCGTGCCCACCACCACCTACGGCGAAAACATCGGGGTCATGGCCATCACCCGGGTCTTCTCCGTATGGGTCATCGGCGGCGCGGCGGCCATCTCCATCGTCTTGGCCTTCATCGGCAAGCTCTCCGCCGTGATCCAGTCCATCCCGACCCCGGTCATGGGCGGCATCTGCATCCTGCTTTTCGGGGTCATCGCGGCCTCGGGCATCCGCATGCTGGTGGAGACCCGGGTGGACTATTCCAAGCCCATCAACCTGACGCTGACGGCCATCGTGCTCATCGTGGGCATCAGCGGCATGGCCGTCACCATCGGCACGGTGCAGCTCAAGGGCATGGCCCTGGCCACGGTGGTGGGCATGGCCCTGTCCCTGACCTTCCACCTCCTGGAACGCTTCGGCCTGACCAACACTCAGACCGACATCTGAACCCGGCGAGACGGTTCCCCAAAAAAAGGGCGCCCAGAGGGCGCCTTTTTTTTGGCCAATGATCAAATTCGCGTCAGCTACTTGGTGCCGAAAATCTTGTCCCCGGCATCACCCAGACCGGGAATGATATACCCCACCTCGTTGAGCTTTTCGTCGATGGAGGCCACATAAACATCCACGTCCGGGTGCTCCTGCTCAAGCCGGGCCAGGCCCTCGGGGGCGGCCACCAGGAAAAGCCCCTTGATCTTCTTACAGCCGTGCTCTTTCAAGAGCTTGACCGTGGCCACAAGCGTGCCGCCGGTGGCCAGCATGGGGTCGAGGATCAGCGCCGTGCGCTTATGGATTTTTTTGGCCAGCTTGACGTAATAGCTCACGGGCTCCAGGGTCTCTTCGTTGCGATACATGCCCACCACGCTGACCTTGGCCCCGGGCACCAGATCCAAAACGCCGTCCATCATGCCCAGGCCCGCCCGCAAGATCGGCACCACCGTGATCTTTTTGCCGCGAATCTGCTCCACCTCGACCGGCCCGGCCCAGCCCTCAATCACCATCTTCTCGGTCTTGAGATCCTTGACGGCCTCGTAGGTCAAAAGGCGGGCGACCTCATTGGCCAGGTCGCGAAAGGCCTTGGTGCTGAGGTCTTTTTGGCGCAAAAGGCCCAGCTTGTGGCGCACCAGGGGGTGATCGACGACGGTGACCGGCATTGGCCTGCTCCTTTTCAGTGGCGAACATGCATTGCGTCCGGGGGGAACGGCTGCCGCGCCCCCGCTTGCGCGCGTTGGTCGTGAACTTTGGATCATATCCGACAGTTTGGCAAGATGTGGGGCATGTTCCCCCTGGATTCGCCACTATATACAAATAACGGTATATACGATATGGTTCTCTCTACTGATTCGCCGATTTTCCCGGATCGATGATTTTCTTGCCATCAACCCCTGGCCGCCGTATATTCACCATGGCTCATCACCCTCTCCTCGCAGGCCGGTGAAATCCGACGCCGAAACACCGTCCGGAGATGCCATGGACGAAGACGACACAGAACTTGTACAGCTCAAAAAGGAACATCTCCGCCTCCAGGAGACGTATGCGGGTCTTGAAAAACGCCTGCGGGACTGCGAAGATTCGGTTCGATCCAAAACGCGGTTCCTGGAGGATTTAAGCCTGGAACTGCGGACGCCCATAAATGGCGTGTTGGGCATGCTGCAGTTGGCGCGGACCACCCCCTCCCCCGAAGAACGCCAGGAATACCTGGAGATGGCCCAGGTCAGCGCCGCCACGCTCCAGTCCCTGGTCAACGACCTCCTGGAATTTTCCGCTTTGGACTCCGGGCGTCTGCCCCTGGTGGAAAAACTCTTTGACCTGCGGGCCGAATTTGCCCCCCTGCTGCGGAATTTTAAAAGCCAAAGCCAGTGGAAATCCCTGGAATTCTCGTATCAGATAGACGACGCGCTCCCCCTGCGGCTCATCGGTGACGCCGCCCGCATCAAGCAGATCCTGGTCAACCTGCTCAACAACGCCTTCGCCTACACCAAAAAAGGGTTTATCTCCGCGACCGTCGGCCCATGGCGCGGACAAACCAGCGGACGCGACGCACCGGCCACCACCCCGCGCCAGGATCGCTGCCTCCTGCATGTCACCGTCAAGGATTCGGGCATCGGCATTGCCCCAAAACGCCAGGCCGATCTGTTCGAGCCCTTCGCCATCGGCGCGCACCCTTTGGAAAAACAGTATACCGGAGGCGCGGGATTGGGACTCGCCGTCTGCAAACGACTGGTGCGCATGATGCATGGGGATATCTGGCTGGAATCCCGGGAGGGGCACGGCAGCACCTTCCACTTTACCGTGGAGTGCGGCCTTGCCGATCAGTCCGTCGCGACGGACGCCCCCAAAACCACCGCCGCGCCAGACGTTCAGCCACGAAACTTGAAGATCCTCCTGGCCGAGGACGAACCCGTCAACCGCATTTTCACCGTTCGCGTCCTGCAAAAATGCGGGTTCACCGTGCTCACCGCCGTGGATGGCAAAGAGGCCTTGCAGCTTCTCGGCCGCGAACCCGTGGACATCGTGCTCATGGACATCCAGATGCCTCGCTTAAACGGTCTGGACGCCACCCGGGCCATCCGGGCCGGACAGGTTCCCGGCCTCAATCCGGCCATCCCCATCGTCGCCCTGACCGCATTCGCCATGGAAAGCGACAAGATCCGGGGGATCGAGGCCGGGATGGACGAATACCTCACGAAACCCTTCGAGGCGCCCATGCTCATGGAGGCCATCCAGCGGGTCATGAGTTAGCCCCACCACAGCACATGGGTTTTACGAAACACCGCCCTCGCCGCACAAGACACGCCGGTTCAGGACGAACCCTCCCGGCGAGGGCGCCAGAAGCCCCATCCCCGAAAGCCGCTTAAGATCGCGACGAGCCGTCTGTTCGCTGGCCCGGCCGTACAGCAGGCTAAACGGCGACACCCGGCACAGGGCCTGAATCCCCACCGGCAACGCCTGAACGTCGAGCAGAAGACGCAGCAGGGCATGCTGCCTGGCCGTCACCTGTCGCGCCTGGCGCAACTCCTCATAGTGGCGCTCCAAAACCACCTGCCGCAACCCCTCGGCGATCCGCTCCTCCACCTCGCGCCCGCCCCAGACCAGCCCATCCAGGCAAAAGGCCACAAACCGCGTGGGATCGTCCCCCCCGGCCGGGCCGGAGTCCTGGCCCGGGCCGCTTTGCCGTAAGTCCGGATGTTTCGGTGACAGGCTCTCGTATGCGGCGGCATGCCGCAGATAGTATTCCGACATGAGGCACGACTCGAACACGCGGCCTGCGGCCTGGAGGATGACGGCTTCCGCCAGCCGCGCCGCCAGGGGATACGCCCCGGACAACGGCCGCAGGGAAAGGATGTGGTAGTGGGCCAGGGCCGCGCGTACGGCGGGTTCTTCGTCCGCCATGTCGGGTCCGACAAACCACGCGGCAAAGGCCTTGATCAGCGAAACGGCGCGGGTCTCCTGCGCACGATCATCCGGATCACCCCCTGCAGGCGGCGCAGCCCGGCCAGGGCCCGGGCCATGCCCCCCACCGGCCCACGGCCCGAGCGCATGCCGCAGGGCCTCCAAAACGGATCGGCCAAGCCGCCCGTCGCCAGGGCCGCCGCCCCATTCCGCCACCCGCCGCCACTCCTGTGCGACAAAGTCGCGCCACTGCGGCCCTCCACCAGCCCCGCCGCCCCCCGCAGGGCTAGGGGAGGCCTGGAGGGGCCGCACAGGGCCGTCTCCGGCCCGCTCCACCGTGACGGCGCACCCGGCAAGCGCCTGCGCGGCGACCCGCCCCCGATGCGCGAACTCCTGCGCAAAGGCCTCCCGCTCCCGAGGCAGGACGGGGAGTGCGGCCAGGGTTGCGGCGCGGGCTCGGATCTCGGCGCATCGAGGGGCAAGGACGTCCGCGTCATGGGGTCGGCCCCATGGGGGAGGCGGCGGGACATGTTGACCTTCCTTTGTTTGCATTTTGTTAATATATTTGATATATTTAATATTCTTAAATTTTTGAACTTTTTTTACTTTTTAGATATAAAATGTCATTCTCTTTGTCAATACAAATGACTGTCAGTTCACATCGGTGACGATCCGCCGCACATGCCGCGCCGACAGCCCGTAGCGCTGCACCAGGTCCGGCACGGCAAGCCCCATGGCGAACATCCGGCGGATTTCCCCGTCCCGCCGTCTACGCCGTGAGTCCACCCCTGTCGGAATGTCCAGGCGGCACCCGCCCCACTCGCCGATAATCACCTCCACAGCGGTCCAGGCGCATTCTTCCCCCAATCGTTCCGCCAGCTTGGCATGCAATTCGTTTTCGCGCATACTCCTCCCGCCGCCATATGCGGCCGCGTCTTCGCCGGATCACGGCGACCTGATGTTGAGGAATATTTATTCCCGATTGGAATAAATGTCAATTGATATATTCCAAAATATGCCTAGACTTCATTCCACACCCATGCCACAAGACACACCATGCACAACGCCCCCCCCGCCTCCTCAAACGAGAACGCCACGGAAGGGTCGCTTTTCATCAAGGCCTTAAACGTCCTGGTGGAAATCAACGACGTGCCGCAAAACGCCCTGGCCGAACACGCCGGGGTCAGCCAGGGCTACGTCAGCAAGATCCTGTGCGGGAAGCAGCTCCCCAAGGAGCATCTGCGGGAACGATTGGCGGAATATTTCAACCTGTCCTACCGGGAAATGCTCGACATGGGCCGCGATCCCTCTCCGTCTGACGGGAGCGAGGCATATTCCATTCCTTTCCCCGGATCAGACCCTGCGTCGCGGCTCGATGCCGTACGCGAAGACCCCTCCTTCACCCTGGGCGACGTCGGCGGCCCTCCGCCCCGCCGCAACCATGCCCTGCTGGCCAGCCTCCTGCGCGACTTCAAAAGCCGGGAGATCCAAAACCGCTCCTATACCGAGATCCCCCTGCGCGAGGCCACGGGCTCCATGGGCGGCGGCTCCACCGAAACCGGAACCCGGGCCATCACCTACTTAAGCTTTCGCACGGAATGGATCCGCGCCAAGGGCAACCCGGAATACATGTCCGTCATCCGGGCCTTCGGGGACAGCATGTCCCCCACCATCCCCGACGGCAGCGTGGTGCTTGTGGACGAGAGCCGACGGCAGTTCGTCAAAAACAAGGTTTTCTACATCCGGCACAACGCGCAGATGTACATCAAACGCCTGGTGGGAACCCCCGCCGACATCGCCATCGTCTCCGACCAGGACGGCTCGAGCCTGCCGCTTCAGCCCGGCGAAGACTTCGAAATCATCGGCCGATGCATCTGGACGGCCAGGGATATCGAATAGCCGGGCGACCCTGGCCGTTGGAAACGCCCTTGACATATTCCACGCTTGGAATATACTTATGCCTGTCTTGTCGCACAACCAGCGAGGCATGCATGGACCCGTTCACCCTTTGGGAAAAAGCCCCCCTCGGCGGCTGGCAATCCGCCATGACTTATGCGCGTATGGAAGACGCCCGAGCGGCCCTGGACGCCTGGGCCGACGATTTTTTGGCCGAATACGGCCTGCTGCCTGTCTGCGGCCGGGATTTCCGCCTCACCGAGGACCACGCCCCGGACATCCGCCTGGAACCCAGGGCTGGCGGGCCGCAACAGATTTCGGGTTTTCCAGCAGTCATGCCCCCGCCCACCCGACGTATGACCCTTCCCGCCTGACGTCCGCCCGCACCCGAAAGCCGCCGCTTCGCCGCCAGACCAGACCTTTTTCCTTGCCGTTGACCATGGAATCAGAATACGGCATATTCATTTTCGCCTTTCCCAGTGGTGGTTCTTTCGTTTTCCGCGTTGAAAATTGCCACATCAGCACCGAAACAACGCCTGAACTCCCCGGAGTACCCCGTGAAATGGAACAATATCAAAGTCGGAACAAAAATTACGATATGTGTGGCCTTTTTCATCTGCATACTGGCTGCCTCGTCCTTTATCTCCATCCGGGGCATCCAGGACATCCTGGGCAAGGGGACGGACGCCAGTTCACTGCATGAATTGTCCAGCCGGTTCCTGCAACGCGAGGTGGACCATCTCAAATGGGTGCAAGCCCTCAGCCTGTTCGTGCATGATCCCACGTCCACGGCGCTTTCCGCCCAGACCGACCCCACCCAATGCGCCTTCGGAAAATGGTATTACAGCGAGGCCCGCACGAACATCGAACGCCGCATCCCCGCCCTGGCCGCCCCCCTGCGGGAGATCGAAGATCCCCATTCACGGCTGCACGCCACGGCCAGGCGCATCGCCGATCTGCGCGCCGCCGGGGATCTTGCCGGGGCCGAGGCCATCTTTCGCAGCGAGAGCCTGGCCCAGCTCGAAAAGGTGCAGGCCTTGCTGACGGCCATGCGCCAGACGGTGCAGGGCGACGTGGAAGGCATCGAAAAAGGCATGGCCCAGGAAGGAGCGCGCATCGAATCCACCGTGACGGTCTTCGGCGCGGTGGCCGTGCTCGTCGGCGTCGCCTTGGCCGCGCTCATCACCCTGTCCATCGTCCGCCCCATCTCCGCCGGGGTGGCCCTGGCCCGGTCCGTGGCCGCAGGCAACCTGAACCATCCCGCGCCCAAGCCCAGAGGCGACGAAATCGGGGTCTTCATCGCCAGCCTGACCGACATCGCCACGGCCCTCCGGGGCCTGACCGCCGAATACGACGACATGGTGCGGGCCATCGAGTCCGGCGATCTGCTGCGACGCGGCGACCCGGGACGCTTCCAGGGGAGTTTTGCGGGCCTCATCACCGGGGCCAACACCCTGGCCGACGTGTTCGTGGCCCACATCGACAACATCCCCACCCCGGTCTTGACCATGGATCGCGAGTTTGCCGTGCGGTTCATGAACCGCACCGGCCGCGCCCTGTTCCCCGGCCGGGAGACGCACGGTCAAAATGCCTTCGACCTCCTGCGTCCCGCTGACTGCCGCACCAGAGACTGCGCCGTGGCCACGGCCCTGCGCGAGGGCCGCATGGCCCAGGCCGAGACCGAGGCCACCCCCGGGGAACGGCGCATGGACATACGCTATTTCGCCACCCCCATCGTCAGCCGTGAGGGGGTCGTGGCCGGGGCTTTGGAAGTGATCATGGATCAGACCGACATTGTGGCCGCCCGGCGCAAGATGCTGGATGCCGCCACAGATGCCGACCAGGTGGCCACCGGGGTCGCGGACGCGGCCCGGGAATTGTCGACCCGGGTGGAGCAGGCCGGGCGGGGCTCCGAACTCCAGGCCGTGCGCCTGGGAGAGACGGCCACAGCCATGGAGGAGATGAACGCCACGGTGCTGGAAGTCGCCAAAAACGCCTCCCAGGCCGCCGAAAGTTCCGACGCGGCTAGGCAGAAGGCCAAGACCGGCGAAGACATGGTGACCCACCTGGTGCGCGGCATCGACGAGGTGCGCGCCCAGTCCATGGACCTGCTCCAGAACATGAACAGCCTGGGGGAGAAGGCCCAGGGCATCGGGCGCATCATCGGGGTCATAAACGACATCGCCGACCAGACCAACCTCCTGGCCCTGAACGCGGCCATTGAGGCCGCCCGGGCCGGAGAGGCCGGACGCGGATTCGCCGTGGTGGCCGATGAAGTCAGAAAATTGGCGGAGAAAACCATGGTAGCCACCCGCGAGGTGGGCGAGGCCATCGAAAGCGTCCAGGCCGGGGCCCGGGACAACGCGGCCCGGGTGGACGGGACGGTGCGCGCCGTGGAGCGGGTGACCGAATTGGCCGGACAATCGGGCCAGGCCTTGCGCGAGATCGTGGTTCTGGTGGACGCCGCCTCGGATCAGGTGCGCTCCATCGCCACCGCCTCCGAAGAGCAGTCCGCCGCCAGCGAGGAAATCAACCGGGCCGTGGACGAGATCAACCGGGTCTCGGCGGAGACGGCCCAGAGCATGAACGACTCGGTGCGCACGGTCATGTCCCTGGCCGAACAGTCGGACATCCTCTCGGAACTGATCCAATCCCTGCGTGGCGACGGAGTGACGGCGCAGCCGTCCTGATCCGCCCGGCGGGTTGAAAATAATCCCCGACCCTGGCACACTGTCGCTGCGTCAAACGACCGCCGTCCCGGCGATCGTTTGACGTCCCGGCCGCCACTCCAGGCAAAGGATCATCCCCCTTGGCTCACCCGCCCGACGCCCCCAAGCCCAAACGCCGCATGGCCACGCTGAGGCGCCTTTTTTTTATCGGGCTTTACCTTCTTGGGCTCCTGGTCTTCCTCGAACTCGCAGGGCGGCTGACCTGGCTTTGCCTGGACAAGACCTGGGGACTTCTGGTGCCGCAGGAGATCTCGCGCTTCGACGACGCCCTCGGCTGGTCGCTTACGCCGGGAGCCCGGGCCGTATCCAAAAGCACCGGCCAGCCCATCGAATACGCCATCAATACCGCAGGATTCCGGGACCGTGACTTCCCTCGGGAAAAACCTGCGGGCGTCTTTCGCATCCTGGTCGTGGGCGACTCCCACGCCTTCGGTTTCGGCGTGCCCCTGGACAAGCACTTCACCAAGCTCCTTGAGGGCTATTTCACGGGCGTCGAGGTCATGAACCTGGGGGTCAGCGGCTACGGCGTGGATCAGGAACTGCTTTTTCTGCGCGACACGGGCTTTGCCTACCATCCGGATCTGGTGGTGGCCTACGTGCCCCACTACGCCGACTCCCGGCACGTCCGGGACAAGGTCTGGGGCATGGGCAAACCCCGTTTCCTGCTGGAAAACGGCGCGCTGGTCCTGACCAACAGCCCCGTGGCCAACAATTCCCTCCTCTACCGTCTGCTCATTGACGCCGACCGCTTCGCATCCTCCTGGAGCAAGGCCTATCTGCTGCTCCGCGACGCCGTGATCCACTTTTCCGTACAAAAGGACCAGGTCAAGGCCGAAACCCTGCCCGATGACCTGGCCCGCTCCGTGGGCAACGGCGCCGCAACCACGGCCGCCACTGCCGATAAACCCGCCGGGGAAACCGCTCCAGTCGCTCCGGACGCGGCTGCAGCCGAGGCCGAGGCCCTTCTGGCCGAGGTCAACCGCATGGGCGAGACCATCGTCTTCGCCATGAACGACGAATCAGAAGCCCATGGCGCGAAATTCGCCCTGGTGACGCGCATTGGCGTATTGGCCGTGGCCGCCTACAACCGGGGGATTCCCGCCCTGTACCTCTTCGATCCCCTGCAAAATCCCCGGCTGATCCTGGCCGGAGATCCCACCCGGCACCCCAACGAACCGGCCAGCGGCATCATCGCCTGGGAGATCGCCCGTTTCCTCATGGCCAACGGCTTGGTGCCCGCGCCCCACATTCCGCAGCACGGCATCCCAAAATAGTTTTTCGGCGCGATTCTTGCTTGTTTTTCGCTAGACCGTGGCCAGAAGCGTCCGGGACGGGGGTGGCGTCAGACCCGCCGTGGATGTCGCCGAATAGGCCGCCGCCGCGTAGGGACGGGTGGCCAGGGGCATGGCCCAATCGCAAGAGCCGCAGGTCGAACCGGCCTCGGCCATGCGCTGGGACAGGGTCGCCGCCTCAAGGACCGCCGCGAAGGACTCGGCCCTGGAAAAGCCGCCCAACGCCGTTGTTGCGTCAGAGCCCGAGTTCGCTGCGGAAACCGAGACATCGTCAGAGAGGAGTTCGACGTTGCGCGAGGTGTACGAGATGCCGAATTTGCCAAACGACAGTCCGGCCTCGGTGGTCACCACCCGGGCGCGCAAAGGGGTCGAGGAAGCCGCCGCCAGGGAGGATTCCTGCGCATAGATCGCAAAAGGGGTCTGTCCGACCGCTGAAACGGCCATGGAGCGACTCGCCTGCCGCGTCGGGATCTCCCCGGGCGACGTTTGTTCGGCTGCCTTGCCGACGGTCGTCCCCGCCTGCACAAGGCAGGGGACCGCATCTCCATCCATGGATGCGTTTCTGGGTGTCGATCTTCATATACAACCGTCAACAGGCGTTGACAAGGGCCATGCGCCTCTTTTCACGAGCGAGACGGTCAAAAACGCCGCATCCGGTTGACGCGGGCGCTTACGCTGGCATATTCCCTGTTGCCGGGGCCTTGACGACCACCCGGGCCCGGAGGAATCATGCCAACCACCATCCTCGCCAAACGGCGGCTCATCCCGGGAAAGACCAGCGAGCTGGTCTTGGACGCCCCGCACATCGCGGCCAAGGCCCAGCCCGGCAACTTCCTCATCCTGCGCGTGAACGACCACGGGGAGCGCATCCCCCTGACCATCGCCGACGCCGACCCCGAAAAAGGGACGGTGACCATCGTCTATCTGGTCCTGGGCAAGAGCACGGCCCTGCTTGAGACCCTTGAGGCCGGGGACGCCATCCTCGACGTATGCGGGCCCCTTGGCGCGCCCACCCACATCGAAAAGACCGGCGTCGTCATCTGCGTGGGCGGCGGCACGGGCATCGCGGCCATGCACCACATCGCCAAGGGACACGCCCGGGCCGGGAACCACGTGGTGGCGGTGATCGGCGCCCGCACCAAAGAACTGCTTCTTTTCCACGACGAACTGTCGGCCTTTTGCCACGAGGTGCTGGTGACCACGGACGACGGCAGTATGGGCCGAAAGGGGCTGGTCACCGAGACCCTGCGCGACCGGCTGGCCGCCGACCCCACCGTGTCCGAGGTGGTGGCCGTGGGCCCGGTGCCCATGATGCGGGCCGTGGCCGAGACCACCCGGCCGTTTGGGGTCAAGACCACGGTCAGCCTCAACTCCATCATGGTGGACGGCATCGGCATGTGCGGGGCCTGCCGGGTCACCGTGGGCGGCCAGATCCGCTTCGCCTGCGTGGACGGCCCGGAATTCGACGGCCATCAGGTGGACTTCGGCGAGTTGTGCGCGAGGCTTGGGGCCTTCCGCGACCAGGAACGCGTCTCCCTGGAAAAATTCCACGAGTGTCGCTGCCATGACCACAAAAAAGCCTAAGCCCTCCCCGCGCACGCCCATGCCCGAGCAGCCCGCCGCCGTGCGCCGGGCCAATTTTTCCGAGGTCACCCTGGGCTACGACCTGTCCATGGCCATGACCGAGGCCGCCCGCTGTTTGCAGTGTAAAAAACCGGCCTGCATCAAAGGCTGCCCCGTGGAGGTCAATATCCGCGACTTCGTGGGGCACATGGCCAAAGGCGACGTGGACGCGGCCTACGCGGCCATCAAGGCCACCAACAGCCTGCCGGCGGTATGCGGCCGGGTCTGCCCCCAGGAGATCCAGTGCGAGGGGGCCTGCATCCTGGGCAAAAAAGGCGAGCCCGTGGCCATCGGCCGCCTGGAGCGCTTCGTGGCCGACGAGTTCGCGGCCCGCTCGGCCTGCGAACAGATCACCGGACAGGCGGCCTGCGCCGCGTCCCGGGACGGCCTGTCCGTGGCCTGCATCGGCTCGGGCCCCTCAAGCCTCACCGTGGCCGGATACCTGGCCGCCCGGGGGATCAAGGTCACGGTCTACGAGGCCCTGCACGAACTGGGCGGCGTCCTCACCTACGGCATCCCGGAATTCCGCCTGCCCAAGGCCATCGTGGCCCGGGAGATCGCGGCCCTGACAGACAGCGGCGTGACCTTCGTCACCAACTGGGTGGGCGGCAAGACCTTCACCATCCCGGAACTGTTCGAAATGGGCCACAAGGCCGTGTTCATCGGCGTGGGCGCTGGCCTGCCCCGGTTCCTGAACATCCCCGGGGAGAGCCTCATCGGCGTGTTCTCGGCCAACGAATACCTGACCCGGGTGAACCTGGGCCGGGCCTACGCCTTTCCGGACTACGACACCCCCATCTATCCCGGCAAAAAGGTCGTGGTCCTGGGCGGCGGCAACGTGGCCATGGACGCGGCCCGCACGGCGCTTCGCCTGGGGGCCGAGGAGGTCCGGCTGGTCTATCGCCGCTCGAAAGAGGAAATGCCCGCCCGGGCCGAGGAACTGCACCACGCCCTGGAGGAAGGGGTCATCCTGGAATGCCTGTGCGGCCCCCTGGCCTTTGTCGGCGATGAGCGCGGCTACCTCACGGGTCTTGAGGTCCAGCACATGTGCCTGGGCGAACCCGACGAGTCCGGCCGCTGCCGCCCCTGCGCCATAGAGGGCGACACGGCGCACATCCCCTGCGACCTGGCCGTGGTGGCCGTGGGCACGGGCCCCAATCCGGTGCTGTTAAACGCCACCCCCGGCCTGGAGAAAAATCGCCGGGGCTATGTGGTCGTCAACGAGGACACGGGCGAGACCAGCATTTCGAACGTCTTCGCCGGGGGCGACATCGTCACCGGCTCGGCCACCGTCATTTTGGCCATGGGCGCGGGCCGCCGCGCCGCCAAGGTGATCGCCGAACGGCTTGTGGGCCACGGCTGATCCCTTTCACCGCACCCGGAGCGCTTGTCATGAATCGGCCCCGGAATTGTTACAAATCACGTCGCGACACTCCCCACCGCCCGACGGCATGAGCCCGCCGGGCGCGTCGTCACTCATTATCCAGCAGGCTGTAACACACCCGTAACGTCGCCTCCCTACTTTGACACCGTTGTCAGCAGGTGTCGGGGTCCATTTCAACACGCAAACGTATAAGGAGACGGGTTATGAAAAAACTGGCCGCTCTTCTCGCGACCTTCATCTTGGTCGCGACCAGCGCCTTCGCGGACACCACGGTAAAGGTCGACGGTTCCACCACGGTCCTGCCCATCATGCAGAAAATGGTCGAGGCCTACATGAAGGCCAACCCGACCGTAAAGTTCACCGTGTCCGGCGGCGGCTCCGGAAACGGCATCAAGGCCATCATCGACAAGACCACGGACATCGCCATGGCCTCGCGCAAGATGAAGGACAAGGAATTCGCCCTGGCCAAGGAAAAGGGCGTGAACGCCAAGGAAATCGTCGTCGCCATCGACGCCATCGTCCCCGTGGTCAACCCGGCCAACAAGATCTCCGCCGTCACCCTGGCCCAACTCAAGGATCTCTACGCTGGCAAGACCACCGAGTGGAAGGCCCTGGGCGGCGAGGGTCCGGTCGTGGTCATCTCCCGCGACACCTCGTCTGGCACCTACGAAACCTGGGAAGAGCTGGTCATGAAGGGCGAGAAGGTCTTCCCGGGCGCCCTGCTCCAGGCCTCCAGCGGCGCCGTGGTGCAGGCCGTCAGCAAGAACAAGAACGCCATCGGCTACGTGGGCGTGGGCTACCTCGACGCCTCCACCAAGGGCCTGACCGTGGACGGCGTGGTCGGCAACGAGGAGAACGCCTCCTCCGGCAAATACCCCATCTCCCGCGACCTGTACCTCTACGTCAACGGCGAGCCCACCGGCGAGATCAAGAAGTTCGTGGACTGGGCCCTGGGCGCCGAAGGCCAGAAGCTGGTCAAGGAAGCCGGATTCGTTCCGCTTAAGAAGAAGTAGTTTCCGCTTTATCCGGGTCGTTCGGCCGGGGGTTCGCCTCCGGCCGACGGCCTTTCCGGTTCCATCCCCAACGCCGCGCACGAAGGACAAGGTGAGGCCATGGCCGTCAGCCGCAAAGCCAAAGACTCCGTCATCCGCATCGCTTTCCTGGTCACCGCCCTGTCGTCCATCGTGGCCCTGGGGCTAATCATGATCTATCTGTTCATCGAAGGCCTGCCCATCTTCGAGCACGTCTCGGTGATCGACTTTTTGTTCGGCCACCTGTGGTATCCCACCTCCGACCCGGCCGACTTCGGCATCTTTCCCCTGATCGTGGCCTCAGTGGCCGTGACCCTGGTGTCCTCGGCCCTGGCCATCCCGCTTGGGGTCATGACCGCCATCTACCTGGCCGAGATCGCCGGTCCCAGAACCCGGGGCTTTTTCAAACCGGTGGTGGAGCTTTTGGCCGCCCTGCCCTCGGTGGTCATCGGCTTTTTCGGCATGGTGGTCGTCGCCCCCTTCCTGCAGGAGGCCTTCGATCTGGCCACGGGATTAAACCTCTTCAACGCCGCCATCATGCTGGCGTTCATGTCCGTGCCCACCATCTGCAGCGTCTCCGAGGACGCCATCTATTCCGTCCCGGCCGAGCTCAAGGAGGCCTCCCTGGCCCTGGGGGCCACCCATTGGGAGACCATCGCCCGGGTCATCCTTCCGGCCTCCCTGTCAGGCATCAGCACCGCCATCATCCTGGGCATGTCCCGGGCCATCGGCGAGACCATGGTGGTGCTCATGGTGGCCGGCGGCGCGGCCATGATCCCCACATCCCTTTTCTCGCCAGTCCGGCCCATGCCGTCGAGCATCGCCGCCGAGATGGCCGAAGCCCCCTTCCGGGGCGACCATTATTACGCCCTGTTCGCCATCGGCATCGTGCTGTTTCTTTTTACCCTGCTTTTCAACATCATCGCCGACCACATTTCCGAGAAGCACAAACAGGTCGGCGCGGCCACGCTGTAGGGAGGCATTTTGTCCATGACCACCATTCCCATCGGCGCCAGCAAGCGCACCCGGAACACGACCCAGAAG
Source organism: Desulfolutivibrio sulfodismutans DSM 3696 (assembly GCF_013376455.1). Lineage (GTDB taxonomy): Bacteria > Desulfobacterota > Desulfovibrionia > Desulfovibrionales > Desulfovibrionaceae > Desulfolutivibrio > Desulfolutivibrio sulfodismutans. The sequence continues at coordinate 2,805,812 of NZ_CP045504.1, forward strand.
GTCATGTGGGGCCTTTTCGGCGCCTCGTCGATCATCAACCTCACGGCGCTTCTCATCATCTGTTCCTTCGTGCTCATAAACGGCCTTCCGGCCATCAGTTGGACCTTCCTCACCGAGGCCCCCACGGATTCCATGACCGCCGGGGGCATCTGGCCGTGCATCCTGGGCACCATCCTCCTAAGCCTGGGGACCATGGTCGTGTCCTTTCCCCTAGGCGTGGCCTCGGCCATTTACCTCAACGAATACGCCACCCCGGGCAAGGTCGTACGCATCATCCGCCTGGGCATCAGCAATCTGGCCGGGGTGCCCTCGGTGGTCTTCGGACTTTTCGGACTGGCCTTTTTCGTGACCTTTTTCGGCATGGGCGTGAGCATCATGGCGGGCATCCTGACCCTGGGCATCCTGGTTTTGCCGGTGATCATCGGCACGGCCGAGGAGGCCCTCAAGTCCGTGCCCCAGACCTACCGCGAGGCGTCGCTCGGCCTTGGAGCCACCAAATGGCAGACCATCCGCCTGGTGGTGCTCCCGGCGGCCATGCCGGGCATGCTCACCGGGGCCATCCTGGGCCTGTCCCGGGCGGCCGGGGAGACGGCGGCCATCATGTTCACGGCCTCGGTCTTTTTCACCCCCTACCTGCCCACTTCGGTTTTTGACAGCGTCATGGCCCTGCCCTACCATGTCTACGTCCTGGCCACGGCCGGGACCGACATCGAAAAGACCCGGCCCCTGCAGTACGGCACCTCGCTGGTGCTCATCGTGCTGGTTTTGGGCATGAACCTGGTGGCCATCCTGTTGCGGGCCAGATTGCAAAAACGCCGCTAGTGCCGCGTTCACAAAAAACATGTATGTTTTTTTGAATAAAAATCATGAATTCAGGGCGTTGCTGCTCGTTCACGCCTAACGGAAAGTATCGCACGCAACACCCGGGCGTCGCCGGGACGGACGCCGCTTACGCAACGGAACCTCCACCCGAAGGCCCGCGTGAAAAAAAAGGCCGATGACCTGACCCCTCTTCGCCAAAAAGGCGACCCGACGCCCCCCGCGTCCGGTCGCCTTTTTTTCTTGCGCTCCCCCCGGGAGCCCTTCCCCAACCTTCTGCAAAAGGAAGCGGATCGCCCATGAGTGAACCAAGCGCCCCCAAAAAAAACTACGTCCTGGACACCAACGTCCTCATCGAAAACCCCGAGTGCCTGCTCAACCTCCGTAACGGCGCCGAAAACAACATCTTCATCCCCTACCATGTGCTCATGGAGCTTGAGGGCCTGAAAAAAACCCCCAAGCTGCGGCACATCGTCTCCAAGGTAATCCAGCTGCTCATGGAGCATCGCGACAAAATCACCTTCATCAAAAACGAAAAAAGCAGCTCCCAGTTCACGGACATCGTGGACAACCACATCCTGGCGGAGATCAATTCGGGCGGCATCGAAAACCCCATCCTGGTCACCAACGACCGCATCCTGCAACTCCAGGCCGGGCTGGCGGGCATACACAGCGAGGAACTGCGCGATTCCAAGCCGTTCGAGTCCGAATCCCAGCGCTACACCGGCTTCGTGGAGGACGACCAGCCGCCCGTGCCCAACTCCTTTTCCTGGCGCGAGGGCAAGCCCGTGCTGCACGCCCCGGACGGGGACAAGGTCATCGGCTACTTATGCGAGGTCTGGAACATCAAGCCCCGCACGGTGTACCAAAACCTGGCCCTGGAGCTGATCTGTTCGCAGCACATCGACCTGGTGTCCATCCAAAGCGAGGCCGGATACGGCAAGACCTACCTGGCCCTGGCCGCGGCGTTGTATGCCGTGCAGGAGAAAAAACTCTACGACAAGATCTTCGTGCTCAAGCCCACCATCGAAATCGGGGCCAAGATGGGCTATCTGCCCGGCGACGTCTCGGAAAAGATGGAACCCTACATGAAGTACATCTACGATCTGTTGGTGAAGCTGCACAAGTCCCGGGCGGCCAACAAGGTCTTTTTGAACCCCAACGACGACATCCTGCGCCTCAATCCCAAAAAATTCGAGATCCTGCCCCTGGCCTACGTGCGCGGCATGAACATCGAAAACGCCTTCGTGATCATCGACGAGGCCCAGAACCTCTCGCGCACCGAGGTCCGGGCCATTCTCACCCGCATGGGCGAAGGGGTCAAATGCCTGTGCCTGGGCGACACCTCCCAGGTGGACAACCCCTATTTGAACGAAGCCAACAACGGCCTGAACTGGATCGTGCGCAAGTTCAAGGGGTTCGCCAACTACGCCCACATCGTGCTCAAGGGCGACAAGTCGCGCGGGCCCATCACGGACATGGTGCTCAAGTCCCGCCTCTAGCGAGATGGCCGACGGTTTTTAAACGCGGGGTTCCGCTCGGTTGAAAAACGCGGGCGTCCCTGGCATGAAGGGCAGGCCCGGCTTTCCGCCGGGCCGCCCGCTTTCATGGGCGCAACCGGGCCGTCTTTCCCCTTTGCGGCTTCCACCCCATGCCCGTCCGCCCTGGGCGGCGCGAGGAACCACACCCCATGCCCCACGCCGATCTCATCGCCGACATCGGCCTGTCCATCGTGGCCGCCACCAGCATCGGCGTGGTGGCCAAGGCCCTGCGCCAACCCCTGATCCTGGCCTATCTGGCGGCGGGCATCCTGCTCGGACCCAAAATGGGTTTCGGGCTGGTGGCCGACGAGGCCACCATCAGCCTCATCGCCGAAATCGGGTTGATCCTTTTGCTTTTCATCATCGGCCTGGAGATCGACCTGAAAAAGCTGGCCGCCTCGGGACGCTCCCTGGTGGTCACGGGCCTTGGCCAGTTCCCCCTGGGCGTGGCCCTGGGGCTGGCCTTTTTCGCGCCCCTGGGGTTCGCCCTGGGCGACGGCCGCTTCGACGCCCTGTACCTAGCCGTGGCCCTGAGCCTCAGCAGCACCATGATCGTGGTCAAGCTGCTCTACGACAAGTTCGAACTGACCACCCTGCCCGGCAGCATCACCCTGGGCGTCCTGGTCTTCCAGGACGTGTGGGCCATCCTGTTTCTGGCCGTGCAGCCCAACCTGGCCGATCCGGCCGTGGGCACGGTGCTTGTGTCCTTCGCCAAGGGGGGCCTGCTGGTCGTCGCGGCCATGGCCGCGAGCAAATTCATCCTGCCCCGACTTTTCGGGTTCATCGCCAAGGTGCCGGAGCTGGTCCTGGTCACGGCCGTGTCCTGGTGCTTCCTGGTCAGCGGCCTGGCCGGGGCCGTGGGGCTGTCCCGGGAGATGGGGGCCCTGGTGGCCGGGGTCTCCCTGTCCACCTTCCCCTACAATGTCGATGTCATCGCCAAGGTCGTCAACATCCGCGACTTTTTCGTGACGCTTTTCTTCGTGGGCCTGGGCATGCAGATTCCCGTGCCCACGGGGGAGCTTCTGGGTTTTGCGGCCCTGGCCTCGGCCTTTTTGATCGCGGCCCGCTTCGCCTCGGTCTTTCCCATCCTCTACGGCCTGAAAAACGGCCTGCGGCCGAGCCTGATCTGTTCCATCAACCTGTCCCAGCTCAGCGAATTCTCCCTGGTCATCGCCGCCCTGGGCCTGAACATGGGCCATATCTCGGACCAGACCGTGGGCATCCTGACCTTCGTCTTCGCGGCCACCTCCGTGGCCTCCACCTACATGATCCAGTACAACCACGAGATCCAGAAGGTTCTGGCCGCCGGGCTTCGCCGCCTGGGCCTGCGGGACGTGACCGACGCCGGAGACCGGGTCGAACCCCATGCCGACCCGGACATCGTGTTTCTGGGATTTTTCCGCGAGGCCAGCTCCATCTTTCAGGAGATCGAAACCCTCAGCCAGGGTTCGGCGACGCCCCCGCGCGTGTTGGTGGTGGATTTCAACCCGGTGGTCATCCGCGAGCTGGCCAGCCGGGGCGTGGCCTGCGTCTACGGCGACATCGCCAACCTGGACACCCTGGTTCACGCCCATATTGGCGCGGCCCGGGCCGTGGTCTGCTCCATCCCCAACTCCATCCTGCGCGGAACAACCAACCAACGCCTGCTGCGCATGGCCAAGCGCCTGTGCCCGCAGGCGAAGGTGGTGGTCACGGCCAACACCCTGGCCGGGGCCCACAGCCTGTACGCCGATGGCGCGGATTTCGTGTTCGTGCCCCGCATCCATGCCGCAGAACGCGCCGCCCGGGTCATTTTGTCCTTTCAAGGCGGGACGGGGGACGACGTGCGCCAGACGGAAACCGCCGCCCTGAACGCCCGGCATGAGGTTCTGGGCTAATCGGCTCACGTTATGGGCAAATACAAGGAATACCGGTTGAACCTGGAGGAAATCCAGGCCTCGCTCCTTGACGTGCAGCGCGATTTCGAACGCATCAGCGAAGAGATGCTCATGCGCCGCGAGCCCCTGGACAACCGGATCATCGACAACCTCCTGGCCGGATACGCCTATGTGGACCAACTCCTTGAAGAAGGGGTGGACCTTTTCACCCTGAAGGGCTCCGACCACATCCTGGAGCTCAACCACATCGTGCTGTGCGGCCTGGACGAACGGGTGCGCCTGGAATTCGGCCCCCACATCCTGGAGACCCGCAGGCGTTTCAGCCAGGGCATCGGCCAGATCCTGTCCTGGTACGAACGCAAGAAGTCCAAATCCCCCTACAAGCGGGCCGCCGGGGTCTACGTCCTGGGCGTCAGCCAGCCCCAGCTTTTCCTGGAGGGCAACCACCGCACCGGCTCGCTTCTGGCCAGTTTCATCCTGGTCAGGGACGGCAAGCCCCCCTTCGTGCTGACCAGGGAAAACGCCCTGGCCTACTTCAACCCCTCCACGCTCATCAAATACAAACACAAGAAAAAATTCCTGGACATGCAATATTTTCTGAAAAAGTACATGGGATACTTCACGGAGTTTTTGGAGGAAACCCTGGATAAACGGTTTCGCCGGAAGATCCTCCTGGAGAATCAAAAAAAGACCTCGTGAACATCGGAACTCCTGGACAATAATCCTGCTTCCTTGTTATTTTCATGCACAAGTCACGCGGTTTGTCTCCTTTTGCCGCCTCTTCCCGGGGTATGCGTCCCGGAATTTCCTTAGCGGCGCGGCTGGCGCATGGCGGTGCAACCGGGAGCCGGAAATGCCCTGGACACGATGCCTCGGATTTGCATTCATGGCCGCAGCCACCCTGGCCGCAGCCTGGGCCGCCGTTTGGGCTGTCGCCGCACAGGACGAACTGCAACGGCGGGTCATCGTGGTGCAAAGCTACAATCCCGAATACGTCTGGTGCCGGGAGATCGATGCGGGCATTCGGGAAGCCCTGGCCGGAACAGGCGCAACCATTGAAACCCTCTACCTGGACGCCAAACGCCGACCCGACCCGGCCTCGCTTCGCGCCGCCGCGGACACGGCCCTGGCGCGCATCCAGGCCGCCACTCCCCAGGTGGTCATAGCCGTGGACGACGCGGCCCAGGCCTCTCTGACCGTCCCCTTCCTGAAAGACCGGCCCACCCCCCAGGTGGTTTTTTGCGGGGTCAACGCCCCCCTGGCAACCTATGGGTTTCCAGCACCGAACGTCACCGGGGTGCGGGAGCGCTACCATTTCCGAGAGGGCTTCGCCCTGATCAAAAAGATCGTGCCCCAGGCCAAAAGCGTCGCCATTTTCGGGGAGGATTCGGAGTCCATGCGTTTTGTGGTGGAAGACCTGAACCAGATCATCCCCTTCGCCCTGGAGATTGCCGGGGTGGAGATATGCCGGACGTTTCAGGAATGGCGGCAGAAGGTCGCCTGGTATCAATCCCGGGCCGATGTCTACGCCTTCGGCCCCTACAACGCCCTTACGGATGAACGCACCGGGCGCATCGTCCCCCCCGACGAGGTCATGGCCTGGACCGTGGCTGCGGCCGCCAAGCCGACCCTGGGCTTTTCCGACATCGCCAAGGAGCACGGCATGCTGTGCGGTATCCTGGAATCCGGCCGCGAGCAGGGCCGGGTCGCCGGGGAGATGGCCCGCCACATCCTGGACACCGGGACGACGGCCGGGAGCATGCCGGTACGCATCAATGTCGAAGGCGTGGTCATGGTCAACTTGAGGACCGCAGAACGCCTGGGCGTGCGCATCCCCTTTCCCATCATCGAGGCGGCGGGGGTTGTGTTGCAATGAACGCCGTCCGAAGGTTTGTTTCGGTCTTGTCCTTGGACCGGCATCTGGCCCCGGTCCTGACCGTGGTCTTTGCCGGGGTGCTTTTGAGCACCCTTCTGGCCTATTTTTCGACCAAGAACACCCTGACGAAACTGGCCCTGGGCCAGACCCACCAGACCCTGGGATTCCTCAACCGGGAGATCGGCTCCCGGGTCAAGGAAATAGCCGCCCGGCTCGACCTGTGGAGTCGTGAAGATATCTATGCCCTGGCCCTGGAGAACTCTTACCTGGGGGTGTCGGCCCGCGAGGAGGCCACCCGGCGTATGGCCTCCCGGGTCAAGGGCAGCTCGTTTGACCGGGTGTTTTTGATCAAGCTCAGCGGCGAAATCGTGGCCGCTTCGAACCCGGACATGGTGGGCCGCTTCTCGGTCGGGGACAGGGCCTATTTCCAGAAGGCCCTGGACGGAAACCTCTCCATGGAGACCCTGGCCGCCGGACGCCATTCCCAAGTGCCCATGCTGGTGATTGCAGCGCCCATCCGCACCCCGGAAGGGATCCTGGCCGGGGTCATTGCCGTGGCCATGGAGACTTCTCGCTTTGCCGAGGAGTTGCCCCTCGGGATGCATACCCGGGAAACCGGCACCGGCTTTATCCTGGACAAGACCGGGGTCATCCTTGCCGCACCATCCGGCATCGCCTCGGGACATTCCTGGGCGAACTGGCGCATGGACGAGGTCCGGAAGTCCGCTACCTCGGGAGAACCAGCCCATTTTCGCGAGGGAGACGTGAAGCGTGTGCTTATGGCCATGTCCAACGCCGAGACCGAGTGGTACCTGGTGCTTTCAGCCGAAGAGGATGAGCTCCTGCGCCCGGCCGCCCGCATCGCCTGGCTGACCGGCGGCGTGTCCCTGGCCACCCTGGCCCTGGTGGCCCTGACACTGGCCGCCCTGGGACGGGCCATGGCCGGATTGCGCCAGTCCGAGGAAAAATTCTCCCGGATATTCATGTTCGCCCCGGACACCATTCTCCTGGCGGACATGGAAACCGGAAAAGTCGTCGACGCCAACGAAGCCTTCACCGCACAAACGGGCTACGCGCGCGAGGATATCCTGGGCAAAACCTCGGCCGAGGTTCCTCTTTATGTTAACAAATCGGACAGGGAAGACTTCCACCGCCACTTGCTCCGGGACGGCCGGGTGGACCATTTCGAATGCGAGTCCCGCTACAAGGACGGCTCCCTGGCCATCTGCTCCCTCTCCGGACAGATCGTGATCTTCGGCGGCAGGCGCTACCTCATGACCATGGTCCGGGACATCACCGAGACCAAGCGGATGCAGGAGATGATGGTCCAGACCGAAAAGATGATCTCCGTGGGGGGCATCGCCGCAGGCATCGCCCACGAGATCAACAACCCCCTGGGCATCGTGCTCCAGGCCTCCCAGAACATCGTGCAGCGCACCCGGCCGGACTTCCGCAAGAACCTGGAGGCCGCCGAAAAAATCGGCCTGGATATGCGTCTTTTGGACCAATACATGAAAGTCCGAAAGCTCGACGTCTTCATCGAGGACATCCAGTCCGCCGCCTCCCGGGCCTCGGCCATCATCCGGCACATGCTCGATTTCAGCAGGCGCAGCGAATCCCGCCGCACGGTCTGCGACATCCGGGCCATTGCCGACAGCGCCCTGAACCTGGCCTCCAACGACTACGACCTCAAAAAAAGCTACGACTTCAAAAAAATCGAGATCGTGCGGGACTACGGCCCGGATCTGCCAGGCATCGGCTGCACGGCCACGGAGATCGAGCAGGTGTTGCTCAACGTGCTCAGAAACGCCGCCCAGGCCATGGCCCAGGCCACTCCCCCCGTGGCCGCGCCGCGCATCGCCGTGCGCATCCGGGATCTTGCGGATCGGGTCCGCATCGAGATTGAGGACAACGGCCCTGGCGTGCCGGAGGGGGTCCGCACCCGGATATTCGAACCGTTTTTCACCACCAAGCAGCCCGGGGTCGGCACCGGGCTCGGGCTGTCCGTGTCCTATTTCATCGTGACCAAGGGCCATGGCGGCAAGATGACCCTCGAAACCGGCCCTGACGGCGGGGCGGTCTTTTGCATCGACCTGCCCAAGGACGAAAGGCTTGAGGGATAAGATGGCCACCTCACGCATTCTTATCCTCGACGACGAGGAGCGCATCCGGGATCTGTTGACCCAATATCTGGAAGATTTCGACGAGTTTACCATACTCGGCGCCCATTCCGGGGAACAGGCCCTGGAACTTCTGGCAAAGGCGCCTGCCGCCGTGGCCGTGGTGGACATGCGCCTGCCAGGCATGAGCGGCGCCCAGTTCATCCGGGAGGCCATGGCCCGGGGCGTGTGCCGCCATTTTCTGGTGCATACCGGCTCGGTGGACATGGTCATCAGCACCGAGCTCAAAGAGCTGGGCCTGACCAGGCAGGATTTTTTCTTCAAACCGGCCGGGGCCGACGCCATCCTGGACCGGATACGGGAATGCCTGTCCCAAGGAGACGCTTGACATGGCCATCCTGGTCATCGACGACGAGGCCGGGCTGCGCCGCTCCCTGGGCGCACACCTGGAAGACATGGACTACGACGTCCTTCTGGCCGAAAATGGCCGGGAAGGCCTGGACATCCTGGAGCGCGACCCCGATTCGGTCCAGGCCGTGGTGGTGGATCTGAACATGCCGGTCATGGACGGCTATTCCTTCATCCAAAACGCCACGGTCCTGGCCCCGGACCTGCCCCTGGTGGTGCTGTCCGGGGTGGGCGTGGTGGAAGACGCCCTGCGCGCCATGCGCCTCGGGGCCTGGGACTTCATCACCAAGCCCCTATCCAACATGGCCGTTCTAGATCATGTGATGGACAGGGTTCTGGAACGGGCCGGGCTTTTACGCGAAAACCGCCTCTATCAGGAGAAGCTGGAACGTCTGGTGCAGGAACGTACCGCCGAGTTGGAAGTGACCCGCCGCCAGATCATGCAGCGCTTAAGCCGGGCCGCCGAATACAAGGACAACGAAACCGGACACCACGTCATCCGGGTGGGCGAGATCAGCGCCCTTTTGGCCCGGGCCATGGGGCTGCCCGAGGAGCGGTGCGAGATGATGCGGGAATGCGCCCCCCTGCACGACGTGGGCAAAATCGGCATTCGGATACCGTGCTGCTCAAGCCCGGGCCGCTCGATCCGGCCGAATGGGAGATCATGCGCCGCCATTGCCTCTACGGCTGCGAGATCCTGGGACCGCTCAACGGCACCGACACGGCCCAAAACGCCTGCGGTTTCCTGCTCGGCCCCCTGGAATCCGGCGACAACGAACTTTTGCGCCTGGCCCGCATCCTGGCCCTGTACCACCACGAACGGTGGGACGGCACGGGCTACCCCATCGGGCTGGCGGGGGAGGCCATCCCCCTGGAGGCCCGCATTGTGTCCGTGGTGGACGTGTACGACGCCCTGCGCAGCGACCGGCCCTACAAAAAGGCCTTCCCCGTGGAAAAATGCTTCGCCCTGTTGCAAAAAGGCGCGGGCAGCCAGTTCGATCCAGCGATCATTGAAGCCTTTTTCCGCGAGGTCGACGCCATCCGGGCCATTCGGCAAAAGTGGAAGGACTAGCGAGGCGTCCGAAAGAACATTTTTTTGTGAATAAAGACCATAAACGCAGGCTGTTGCTGACTGCCAACCCATAACGAAGATTCCCGGACAGGGCCTGGGCGCGCCGTCCGCCACGAGCGGACTTTGCCTGATGCAGGCCTACCCAGGCATCCCCGTATGCATCATCCTTAACGACCTGGCGATGTTTTCCAACGCCCCCTCACGCCGCGCTCCCGCCAACCGTCCTGCCCAAAAGGGTGCCAGCCGGGGAAAAACCTGCTAGGACGGGAGGGGAATTTACTTCAAACCTCTTCCCCTGGAGCATACATGGACCTCATGCCCCACCTCGACGTCTGGGCCATGATCCGGGAGGCCACGCCCACGGTCAAGGTCGTGCTGGCCCTTTTGGCCGCCATGTCGGTTCTGAGCTGGGCCGTCATCCTGCACAAACTTTTCACCCTGCTCCCGGCGGCCCTGGCCTCCCGGGCCGCCCTGGCCGCCGCCCTGGCCGCCCTGGAACACGGGAATCCCCTCACGGCCGCCCTGGCCCTGGCAAAAAAACATCCCCGCGCCCCCCTGGCCGGGGCCGCGCAAGCCGCCCTGGCGGTCCTCGGCCAGGCAGCAGGCGGACCGCCATCGTCCAAACGCCTCCAGACCGCCATCCAGGCCGCTGACCTGGCCGGAACCCAGACCCTTCGCGGCCACGAGCGGGGCATCGGCATCCTGGCCGCCTGTTCCGGGGCCGCGCCCTTTATCGGCCTGTTCGGCACGGTGTGGGGGGTCATGCACGCCTTCCACGCCCTGGGGCTGGTCCAAACCCAGGCGCTTACCCTGGTGGCCCCGGGTATCGCCGAGGCCCTGGTGGCCACGGCCCTGGGGCTGGCCGTGGCCGTGCCCGCCAGCGTGGCCTTCAACGCCGCCGTGGGCGCGGTGGATGGCCTGGAGCGGGATCTGGAGGCCCTGACGCTTTGCCTTGCCGCCGCTGCGCCCGAGGGGGAGGGCTGAGGCCGTGTCCCGCCGCACAGCCGCCCGCCACCGCCTCCAGGCCGCCATCAACGTCCTGCCCTTCGTGGACGTCATGCTGGTTCTGCTGGTCATCTTCCTGGTGGCCATCCCGCCCCTGATCCAGGGACTTTCCGTGGAGCTGCCCTTTACCCGCACGGTTGAGGCCGTGCATGAGGACGCGGGGCACATCGTGATCACCGTCAAAAAGGACGGGACGCTTTTCGTGGAGGATTTCGCGGCGCTTCTGCCGGACATGGAGAAGCATGTCCGGGTGCTGGCGGTGGAGCGCGGCAAGAAGGTCTATCTGCGGGCCGACCGGGACACGCCCCACGGCCAGGTGGTTGCGGTCATGGACGCGGCCAAACGGGCCGGGGCCCAGGCCGTGTATGTCGTCACGGAGCCGTATCCGGAGGAAGGGGACGGGAGGGCGGCCGGGGCGCAGCCCGACGGCGGTTCCGAGGCCGCTCCCCAGGGAGCGTCGTCCGGAACGAGGCCATGAGCCGTCTGGCCTGTCTCGCCATCTCCCTGGCCCTGCACGCCGGGATTTTCTTCCTGGCCGTTCTCGGGCCGCCCGGGATTTCCGCTCCGCCGGACCCAGGTTTCGATGCCGTACGGGTGGAGCCCCTGACGCCGCCCGGGGCGGTCACGGAACATCCGGAGCCCGGTGACGACGCATCGCCCGCCGAGCCGCCCGCAACGGACGCACCGTCCGAAGGTCCGCCTGCCGCCGTATCCGGAGAGGCGGCCCAGGCGCCGACGGCCCCGCCCGGGGTGGAGGTCATAAGCCCGGTCAAGCGCAACATGAACCTGCCGCCGCCGCTGCATGTGGGCAAGGGACAGATCAAGACCGGCAAGGTCACGTCCATGACCCTGCGTCGCTTGGCCGGATACGACTTCACCCTGGACGAATTCTGCGGCCATTACGAAATCTCCAATGAGCCCGGCCGGTTCGTGGACGTCACCCGCCATCCCGGCGACCCCGGGGCCCTGGTCCTGCACGATTCGGCCACGGGCATGGTCCGGACGCTTCAACGCTTCTCCAAGTTCATCTTCACCTACGGCCCCGGCTTTTATGAGAACGAACCCGTGGAGGGGTCCGTCACCTTCCTGGCCCGCAAGGACTTCGAACGCATCGCCGACGTGGACGAGCGCAGCCGCCTGCTGTGGCAGGCCGACGCGCCCCCGGCCCGGATCGCCGTGCGCCTGGATGCCCCGGCGGGGCAGGCCCCGCCCACGCCGCCGCACGGCCCGGCGAAATAATCACCCGCCCCGAGCCCCGGTCAGGCTTTGTCCGCGCCGTCGCATGACACATCGCCCGGGCCCGCCGCGCCGTCGCCGACCGCCCCGGCTCGGCTCGTGGCGCATTCGCCACGCCGATCCTGAAGGACTCCCCGTACCCCAAGCGAAACGCCCCCCCGTCCGGACAACCGGGCGGAGGGGCGTGTGCAGGTGTGTTTTTCGCTTCGCCGGGGGCTAGGTGCCCATGTCGAAGGAGGACAGGTATTTCACCTGCTCCGGGGTCAGCACGTCGATGTCCGCGCCCATGGAGGCCAGCTTCAGGCGGGCGATCTCCTGGTCGATGGGATCGGGCACCTTGAAGACGTTTTTCGCCAGGCTCTTGTAGTTCTGCACCAGGTATTCGGCGGAAAGGGCCTGGTTGGCGAAGCTCATGTCCATAACGCTGGACGGATGGCCCTCGGCCGAGGCCAGGTTGACCAGGCGTCCCTCGGCCAGGATGTTGACGTGGGCGCCGCTTGGCAGGGTGATCTCTTCCACGAAATCGCGGATCATGCGCCGGGCCGTGGCCTTGGCATAGAGGGCATCCAGGTCGATCTCCACGTTGAAATGGCCGGAATTGCACACGATGGCCCCGCTTTTCATGACCTCGAAGTGCTCGTAGCGGATGACGTGGATGTCGCCGGTGACGGTGCAGAAGAAATCGCCGATGGGGGCCGCCTCGGCCAGGGGCATGACCCGGAAGCCGTCCATCATGGCCTCCAGGGCGCGCAGGGGGTCGACCTCGATGACGATGACGTTGGCGCCCATGCCGTGGGCCCGGGAGGCTAGGCCCTTGCCGCACCAGCCGTAGCCGCAGACCACGAAATTGGATCCAGCCAACAGACGGTTGGTGGCCCGGATGATGCCGTCGATGGTGGACTGGCCCGTGCCGTAGCGGTTGTCGAACATGTGCTTGGTGAGGGCGTCGTTCACGGCGATGACCGGATAGGACAGGACGCCCTTGGCGGCCATGGCCTTGAGGCGGATGACGCCGGTGGTGGTTTCTTCGGTGCCGCCGATGACGTCCTTGATGAGCTCTTTTTTCTCGGAATGCAGGGTGACCAGCAGGTCCGCGCCGTCATCCATGGTGATGTGCGGCTTGGCATCCAGGCAGGACATGATGTGGCGGTAGTAGCTGGCGTTGTCCTCGCCCTTGATGGCGAACGTGGGGATGCCGTATTCCTTGACCAGGGCGGCGGCCACGTCGTCCTGGGTGCTTAAGGGGTTGGAGGCGCACAGGTAGGCCTCGGCCCCGCCGTCTTTCAAGACCCGCATCAGGTTGGCGGTCTCGGTGGTCACATGCAGGCAGGCGGCGATGCGCATTCCGGACAGGGGTTTTTCCTTCTTGAAGCGCTCGCCGATGTTTTTCAAAACCGGCATGGACTGGCCGGCCCATTCCATGCGCAGCTTGCCCTGTTCGGCCAGACCCAGGTCTTTGACGTCGTATTCCATGGTGCCTTTATCCTTGTAAAAGGTGAATCCGGGGCGGGGCGTCCTACAGCTTAAGCGCCGTTTTCAGATCGCCCGCCATATCGGTCGTCTCCCAGGTGAATTCCGGGCGCTCGCGGCCGAAATGCCCGTAGCAGGAGGTCAGCTTGTAGATCGGGCGTTTGAGGTCAAGCTTTTTGATGATGAAATAGGGGCGCAGATCGAAGACCTGACGCACGGCCTTGGTCAGTTCCTCATCCGGGGCCACGCCGGTTCCGAACGAGGTGACCAGGACCGACAAAGGCTCGGCCACGCCGATGCAATAGGCGATCTGCACCTCGCAACGTTCCGCAGCGCCCGAGGCCACCAGGTTCTTGGCTATATACCGGGCCATGTACGCGCCCGAGCGGTCCACCTTGGAGGGATCCTTGCCGGAAAACGCGCCGCCGCCGTGGTTGCCCATGCCGCCGTAGGTGTCCTGGATGATCTTGCGGCCGGTGAGCCCGCAGTCGCCCATGGGGCCGCCGATGACGAAACGGCCGGTGGTGTTCACGTAGACCTTGGTCTTTTTGTCCACCATCTCCTCGGGCAGGGTCTTGAAGATGACCTCTTGCTTGATGGCCTCGACAAGGTCCGGGTAGGCGATGTTTTCGTCGTGCTGGCAGGCCACCACCACGTTGTCGATGCGCACGGGCCTGCCGTCCACGTATTCCACGGCCACCTGGGTCTTGCCGTCGGGGCGCAGGAAATCCAGGACCGCGTTCTTGCGCACGTAGGACAGGCGGCGGGAAAGCTTGTGGGCGTAATAGATGGGGGCGGGCATCAGCGTCTCGGTCTCGGTGCAGGCAAAGCCGAACATCATGCCCTGGTCGCCCGCGCCCTGATCCTCGGGCTTGGTGCGGTTGACGCCCTGGGCGATGTCCACGGACTGCTTGTCCACCGAGGACACCACGGCGCAGGTCTCCCAGTCGAAACCCATGGTGGAGCTATTGTAACCGATCTCCTTGACGGTCTCCCGGACGATGGCCGGAAGGTCGGCATAGGCATTGGTGGTGATCTCTCCGGCGATAAACGCCATGCCCGTGGTCACCAGGGTCTCGCAGGCCACATGGGAATCGGGATCCTGCGCCAGCAAGGCGTCCAGAACGGCGTCGGAAATCTGATCCGCGACCTTGTCCGGATGCCCCTCGGTGACGGATTCGGAGCTGAAAAGATAATGACCTTTGGCATTGATCATGAAAAAATATCCTCCATACTGGTGTCCATCACGCCGGGAAGATGGAAGCAGAAGCCCCGGCCATGGCTTTTTTTGGGATGAATCGAAATTTGCCTAAACGATTTTCCAAGAAAGGACAAGCAAGCCCCTTGAAATCCAGCCGCCGCGCCGCTTATGCCTCGTGCGGGGGCAGCGCCAGCCGGTTGTCGATGAGCCGGGCGCGGGAAAATTGCACCGCCGCCGCCAGCACCACCGGTCCCGCCGCCGTCTCCACGGGCTGCATGGACTCCGGATCCACGGCCTCCAGATAGTCCACCGCCCCCAGGGGGGCGTAGGCCGCAAGGATGTCCCGGGCGGCGGCAAGGATCGTCTTTACGTCGCGGATGCCGGAGGCGGCCAGGGCCGCCCCTGCCTCCAGGGCCTTGTTGATCCACGGGGCCTGATCCCGCTCCTCGCGCGATAAAAACACGTTGCGGGAGCTCAAAGCCAGGCCGTCGGCCTCGCGCACGATGGGCCGCCCCACCACGGCGACCGGGATATTCAAATCCCGTACCATTCGAGAAATAACAGCCAACTGCTGGCGGTCCTTTTCCCCGAACACGGCGAACGTGGGATTCACCAGCATGAAAAGCTTGGTCACCACCGTGGCCACGCCGCGAAAATGCGTGGGCCGGGAGGCCCCGCACAACCCGGCCGACACCCCCTCCACCGTGACGAACGTGGAGGCGTCCGGGGCGTACATGGCTGCCGGGTCAGGGGTGAAAAGGATGTCCACCCCGGCTGAGGCAGCCACCTCCCGGTCGTGATCGAGATCCCGGGGATAGCGGTCCAGATCCTCGTTTGGGCCGAACTGGGCGGGGTTGACGAACAGGCTGACCACCACCACGTCGGCGCGTTCCCGGGCATACTCCATAAGGCTTGTATGCCCCTGGTGGAAAAAGCCCATGGTGGGCACGAATCCTACTGTTTTACGCTCATAGCGCAGATCAATCGAAATTTCTTGCATCTGTTTCGGGTCGGAAACGATACGCACAGCATCCTCCGGTCATGTTCGTTCCGGCCTCGGTAGCCCAAATCCCCATGGCTGTCCACGCCAGGCCCCGGACACGGATTTCCCGCGCAGAAAAGGCCTTGTCCCGGCGGTCACGGCCCCCGGTCCCGTGGCCAAAGCAGCAAACAGCCCCGGCAGGGACGGCCCGCAATGCCTGGCGTCAGCCCCCGCTCTCCCGCCCCGGCGCGGGGCCGTCAAAAAAAGATCGCCCCTCCCCGTGGCCAGGCTCCCCATACTCCACCGATTCCAGACACAGCCCCCGGGCCGGGGCGGTTGCCGGGGCCCGGGTTCTGTCCCCTTCGGACAACAGGGAGCGGACGTCGGCGGGGGAGATCTTCCCTTTGCCCACGGCTACCAGACAGCCCATGACATTGCGCACCATCTGCTTGAGAAACCCGTCGGCCGTAAACCGCCAGACCGTCTCGAAGGGGGTCTGCCCCGGCGACGCGGCGACGGATTCCATGGTGCGCACCGTCGTTCCCACGTCCGTGCCGGTATTTTGCATGGCCGCGAAATCGCGCCGGCCCAGGAACTCCTGGGCCGCCAGGGCCATGGCCTGCCGGTCCACGGGGCCGCAGGCCCAGACAAAGGGACGCCGCTGGGGATAGACAAATTCCGGCTCGGTCCACAGGGTGTAGGCGTAGGTCTTGCGCACCGCCCCGAAGCGGGCATGAAATCCCAGCGGAGCGGGTCCGGCCTCCACCACGGCCACATCCTCCGGCAACAGGGCGTTGAGGGCCCGCCGCCAGGGCAGCCCGGCCCGGGTGCCCGGCACGTCGGCGTGGACCACCTGGCCCAGGGCGTGGACCCCGGCGTCCGTGCGCCCGGAACCGATGGCCCGCACCGGCCGTCCGGTAAGCGTCGCCAGGGCCTTTTCCACAACCCCCTGCACCGTGCGGTCCCCGGCCTGAAGCTGCCAGCCGTGAAACCGCGTGCCGTCGTAGGCCACCACCAGGCGCAGTCGAAAAAGGGATTCCGGCCCGGACTGGTCCGAAATCATCCGGCGAACCACAAGAGTTCGGCCAGGGGACGGCAGGCCCCGCGCCCGCCAAACCGCTCCCACAAAAGGTTCTGCACCGCCCACCAGTCCGGATCAAATCCAATGGCCCGGCCCCGGGCCACGGCCAGGGCCAGGGCCGCAAAATCCGGTTCCGGCCCGGACAGCCGGTCCAGAAACTCCCGGAGCACCCGCTGCGCAAGCGCCGCAGCGCCGGGGTTGTCCTTCCCCGTGGCGCGCAAAAAGGCGTCCAGCAGGGCCGCCCGGCCAGGGGTCAGCTCCGGCCCGAACAGGCGATGCCACACAAGCCCCGGATACATCCCGACCCACAAGGGGGCCAGATTGACCGTGACCTGGGCCTCCTGAATCTCCGGCAAAAGCCGCAGGCCCTTGGCGGCCAGGGCCAGGGAGGCCTCCCACAGGCGGGACTCGGCGTGCCCGGCCAATGTGTCGGCCGCAGCCTGCCGCTTGTTCCAGGCCAGGCCCGCAGCCTCAAGGGCCACGGACTCCTGCCTGTCGCCGTTCGGCCAGGACAGGCAGGCCCGGCCTCCGGGAAGGCCGCCGCCCGCTCCCGGGGAAAGCGACAGCCCGTACCGCTCCAGGCGGCTTTCCAGGGTCCAGGCCAGGGAGAACGTCCCGGTGGCGCAGCCATCCCCCGTGGCCGCGTCCAGGCCCACGGAGGCGGTCACGGCGGGCCAGGCCACGGCCTGCCCCGGACTGCCGGGTCCGGGCAGGCGGTCCTCGGCCTCAAGGGTCACAAGCGTCTGCAGGGCCAGGGTCTTCACCGTGGCCCGGCGCGGCGTGACCAGGTTGTTCCAGACGTCGCGGCCGTCGCCCATGGCCGGGTCGTTGGAGCAGGCCTTTTCCAGCTCGCGCAAAAAACGCTCCTCGGGATCGACCATGCCCGTATCCCGGGCCAGATCCATGGCCCGCAGGGCATAGGTCAGGGCGTTGACCGGCTCGATGCGGGTCAGCTCGTCGAAAAACCAGGCGCAACTGGCGAACGAGGACACGGCGAAGCGCTGCATGGAGAGAAGCGTCCAGGCCAGGGAGCGTTTGTCGGCGGCAAGCCCGGGGACAAAGCGGGCCGATTCGAAATCGGCCTTGTCCATGGCCCCGCACAGCACCTCGCCATAGGCCAGAAGCGCCCCCCGGGGATCGCGGAAAAGGCCCTCCCCGACGGCGAAATAGTGGGCGTCCACCTCCGCCTTGAGCAGGTTCAGGGCGTCGCGCAAGGGCCCGCGCCATTTCTGGTTGTAGCCCGGGTGCTCGCCGTTGGTGCAGCCGCAGTCCGAACGCCAGCGTTCCACCCCGTGCACGCAGCTCCAGGCCGAAGGCTCGCGCAGCCACACCCGGTGCTGGGGCGGGTTTTTGGCCAGATACGCCCCGAAATTGGTGGGCGACAGGCCATCGCGGCCCGAGGCGGCCTGGGCCATGACATAGGCCAGGGCCATCTCCCCGAACTGGAAATGGTGGCCATAAGTCTCACCGTCCGTGGCCAGGGCCAGAAGCCCGGGTCCGGCCGCGCCCGAGAGCCTGTGCCAGAAGTTCTCGCCATCGGCCAGAAGCCGCTCGAAGGCCACGGCCTGGGACAGGCCGCCGTGGTAGAAAAAGATGTCCACATGCCGCCCCGACGGCAGCATGGCCCGGTAGGGCCGGGTGATGTCCAGATCCCATTCGGACACGGCCCGGCGGCCGCCGCCGTCCAGATCGGCCACAAAGGCCGCCTGGCACGGGGCCAGCACGGTGAAGGCGATGCCGTTTTCGGCCAGCACCTCCAGGGAGGCCGTGTCCACGGCGGCCTCGGACAGCCACATGCCCTCGGGGTCGCGGCCGAAACGATGCCGGAAATCGGCCACGGCCCAGCCCACCTCCAGATGCTTGTCCAGGTCCGAAGCCAGGGGC
The DNA here is from genome assembly GCF_013376455.1 of Desulfolutivibrio sulfodismutans DSM 3696. Lineage (GTDB taxonomy): Bacteria > Desulfobacterota > Desulfovibrionia > Desulfovibrionales > Desulfovibrionaceae > Desulfolutivibrio > Desulfolutivibrio sulfodismutans. The sequence goes on from NZ_CP045504.1 coordinate 2,824,384, forward strand.
AGGATCACATGGTGGCAGACCTGGGCCAGGGCGTTGCCGTGCCCAAGCCTGGCCAGGCTTGCCCGGTCGCCCACCACCACCCGGGCCAGGGTCTCGGGGGCCTGTGCGGCCATCCAGCGGCACAGGGTGGGGCCGAAGTTGAAGCTGATCCATTCGTACAGGTTGAAGATGTCCATGATCCGCCCCGTGCCGTCCAGGCGGCGGGCCCGGGACAGGGGGGCGTAGGACTCCCGGCAGATGCGCTCGTTCCAGTTGGCGCTCGGCGCGGCGCTGCCCTCGGGCAAAAGCGCCCCAAGCCAGGGGTCTTCCCGGGGAGGCTGGTAGAAATGGCCGTGGATGCACAAAAATCGGTCCATGGAAACTCCTTGCCCCTGCCTTGCGTGGTGGCGGCCGTTTGTATTGCGAGGTCGGAAAATCAACGCCTCGAACGCCAAAACCCGCAGCCATGTTCAGGCTGCACGGGAAATGTCAAATGGTTCCGCTCGACGCTTACGGCTTGGGCGACACGCCGTCGCCGAAGGTTTTTCTGGCCATGGCCCCAAGCGCGGCCTCGATCATCCGGTTTTCCCCGTCGCGCAGGACCGGGGTGTAGGCATAACAGATCTCCAGGCTTCCCGTGTCCCGGTAGCGAATCAGGGCCACGGCCGCTGCGGGCCAACTCCAGACCAGATGTTCCGACACCCCGGGAGAAACCGTGGCGAAGGAACCGTACTTGGCCTCGTAGGCCGCGCGCAAGCGCTCGAAGTCGCCTGGGGCGGGTTTTTTAATGACTAAGATGACATAAAACAGCTTGTCGTCGCGAAACGAATAGACCTCGTCGTCCACGACGATGCCCCCGATGCGCCGTTTCTCCCCGGCCCGGCGGTAGTGGCGCACGTCCTTGTGGACAAAGAGATATTCCATGTTCCGAAGGTCCGCCACATGTGCGCCGAAGGGGATGCCCCCGAAGCCGTCCGGGGGCGGCTGCTTGGCGTATACGGCGATGCCGGGCCGCAAAAAGACCGGATCGCCGGGAACGGGGTCCGGGGCCTCGGCGCGCATGCGCTCCACCCCGGGCAGGTGGGTATAGCTGATGGACAGGGAGTCCTCCAGGATGTCCCGGTCCAGGGCGATCTGGGCCTGGGGCCAATTCCACAGGTAGTTTTCGTCCAGGGACGTGGCGTTTTCCAGGGGCGGGCCGTACTTGGCGGCATAGGCGGTTCGTAAGGCGGCGATATCCCCGGGCTCACGGGCCCGCATTTGCACATGAAAGAAGCTGTCGCGGTAAAATCCGTAGAGGATGTCCTTTAAACGCACCTCGCCGATCTCCAGGTTGTCCCCGGTACGGCGGTAATAGGCTACCTCTCCGGCGCCGTAGAGATATTCCAGGTCCGGATGGCCCGTCGGCGAGGCCCCCCAGGGCAGCCCGCGAAACCCCACCGGTCCCCGGGCCTTGATCTCCTGCGCCTCCCGGTCGTCGACAGGGGCATCGGGAGCCGTCTCCACGGCCCCCATGTCGTTGGGGACGGCGGACGGGGAGGACGCGAGGGGAGCGGACGGGGCGGACGGTTCCGGGGACTGGCCAAGGGCCAGGGCCGAAAACGCCAGAGGGGCCAGGATCAGGATGACCGCCACGAAAAAAAACGGACCCGGTCGGCGCGGCCAGGCAGATATGGTCGAAGGCGTCATCTGGCGAAGCTGCGCCCGAAGCGCCTGGACACCTCGCGCAGGGACTCGGCCAATATCCCCACCTCGTCGCGGCCGGAGACGGACAGCCCCTTGGGCACGCGGCCCGTGGCCAGCTCAAAGGCGAAAGCGGCGCACCGGGACACGGGAATCCCCAGGAAGCGCACGGCCAACACGATCCATACCACGCCAAAGGCCAGGGTCAGGACCAGAAGGGTCCACAGGAGGGACTTTTGCACGGTCAGTTCCGAGGCAAAGGCCTCCATACCCTTGCGCTCCACCACGGCGGCGCTTTCCACGGCCCGGGAGGCGGCCTCCAGGGCGTCGCGCTCGGCCAGGGCCAGGGTCCGCCCCGAGGCGTGCAAAAGCTCCCATTCCTTGGCCAGGTGTCCGGCGGCCTTGTCGAATTCCCCGGCCACGGCGGCGATCTCCATCGCGTCCTTGATGTCGGCCTCCGAGGCCTGGGGGCGCAACCCCTCCACCAGGGCGTCCACGCCGCCCAGGCGCTCCATGGCCGCGCGCAAAATCTCCGGCCGACGCACACGACCGGCCTCGGCCTCGGCCGCCAGCACCTCCCGGGCGATCCCGGCCAGATCCAGTGCATGGAAAATCTTGTCGGACACGGCGCGCACCAGCGTGCCCGGGGGATACTTGACCGCCAACTCCACCAGGGCCGCCTTTTTGCGCGCCGCATAGGCCTCGGCCAGATCCGCGAAGCGGTTCCCGGCGGCCTCAAAGGCGTTGCGGGCCTCGGCCACGGCCTCGTTTTGCCCCACAATGGCCTCGGCGGCCTTTTTATAGGCGTCCACCAGCCAGGCCACCCGCTCGGCCTCCTCGGCAAACTCGACGCCGCCCGCCCGGCTGGCCGACGCCTTCAGTTCCTGCATGCGCGTCAAAGCCACGGCCAGTTCCTTTTTGGCCTCCTCCAGGAAGTGCCGCTCCCCGGTCAGTGCGTAGCCGCGCAGATGGTGGGCCGTCAGCAGGGTCTGCCGCTCCAGGCGCGTGGCCGCCTCTCCCCGGCCGAAGGCCACCTGAGCCAGGGCCTCGGCGGATCGCCCCGAGGCGTTCTGGGCCGTGGCCGCCGCCAGGCAGGCGATGACCGCCAGGGCCGTCGGCAGGCCTACGGCAAAAAGGATCTTCAAGGAATAGACAGGGATTTTCGGCATCTTCATGGAGCGTCTCGACTGGGTTGCCGACAGGTTTTCCGGCTCACTCCCCCATGGCCGCGCACGTCATGTCCAAAGCCGCTTTTCCTATACCGGTTTGGGCGGTTTCTTCAAAGAAAAAAAGGGCTGGACCATGCAGCGGTCCCTGTCGGCTATTCCAGCGAGTCTTTGATCTGCTTGAAAAAGGCCCGCAAAAAGGCCTCGGAAACGTCTTTCCCGTTGATGCGCAGCCGCTGGAACACGGCCACATGATTGTTTTTTTGGGTGATGGCGGCGCGAAAAGAATGTTCGTGCCCCATGTCCTGGCCTCCGGCCTGCTCCAGCCCGGCCTTGCCGATCCGCCGGTCCACGCCGCGCAGGGTCAACACCCAGTCCTCGCCGCGCGGCGTCCAGGCGGCGTACATCTCCCCGGCGGCGTCCATGCGCCCGGCCCGGCGCAGGAGGTGGGTCTCGAATTCGCCCAGGCTGAAGGCCGCATTGTCCGGGCCGGTGATGCCCAGGTATTCGCCGCGCTCGGATAGGACCACCACGGGCAGGGCCAGGAAGGCCGCCGGGGGCGGGCCGGGAATGTCCGCGCCTGCGACGGCATGGGCGGCGTCGGCCCCGCGCCCGGCCAGTCCGGCCAGACGGGGCAGACCGGCCAGGGCGTCGAGCTTGGCCAGAAGCTCCACATGCAGGGAATGGGTGCGGCTGCCCAGGGCCACGAGCTCGGCCAGCATGGCCTCCAGGCGCTCCAGGCGACGGGCCGTGTCCCGCTGCGCCACGGCCTGGGCCTGCCCATGCAAGGCCTCCGCGCCCTGTCCGGCGTCCAGCCCTGCGCCCTCCGGGGTGGACTCACCGGCCGGGGCCTCCCGCCGCGAAGGGGGAAAAGCCTGGGGCGCGGGGCGCGGCATATCGTCGCTTATCGATAAGCGTTCATATTCTTCAACACCTGGGAAGTCTTTTTTTAAGGCGCTTTTTATGTCTTCCGTCGACAACCCACGTTGAAATCCACCGTGAATGGCCCGGCAGGCGGCCAGGGCCTCGGGGGCGAAGCGCAGGGGCTTGCCCCGCCCCACAGGAAGGATGGCCCCGGGAAACTTGGTTCGGTAACTTTTGATGGTGGTCACGGACACCCCAAGACGGTGGGCCAGATCCTTGTGGGTCAGTTCACGGCTCATGGGGGGAGCGCCTCCGGACGGGTCGAGGTGGCGGCGGGGCCGTACCTGCCGGGCCCTGCAATTCGTCACTTATCGATAACCCTACGGAAAGCGCGGGTCAATAAAAACGCCGGGGCTGGGCCTTTCGGCCTCACCCCGGCGTGGATCGGCAAAAATCGGCGCGTCAGAAGGGACGGCAGTGATGCTTGATGCTCACGCCCTTGACGATGAAGATGGTGGCCTCGGCAATGTTGGCCGCCTTGTCGCCGATGCGCTCCAGGGAACGTCCGGCCACCACCTCGTGGATCGACCGCTCCAGGCTCGGGGTGGTGCGGGACGAATCCTCAGCCTGCTGCAGGGCGTCTTTGAGCACCAGCACATTGAGATCGGCGATGCCCGCGTCCATGCGGCAGACCTCCTGGGCCAGGTCCGTGTCGCCGCCCTGAAAGGCGCTTAAGGCCTTGTCCAGCATCTCCGAGACCCGGAAGGCCAGTTCGTCCAGATGGGCAGGCAGGGGCGCGGACGGCAATTGGGAGAGGAAGATGGCCCGCTCGGCGATGTGCAGGGCCTCGTCCCCCACCCGTTCCAGGTCGATGGTCATGCGCATGGCCCCCACCACCCGGCGCAGATCCAGGGCCACGGGCTGCTCCAGGGCCAAAAGCCGCAGGCTGGTGTCGTCCAGTTCGCATTCCATGCGGTTGATCTCCGCGTCCCGGTCGATGACCTCCCGGGCCAGGGCCGAATCGCATTCGGAAAAGGCCTTGAGCGCGTCGGCCAGGGCCTGCCGGGAAAGCGCGGCCATGCGCAGGAGCTTTTCCGTGAGGAGTTCCAACTCGGCGTGAAAATGGCTTCTGCCATCCATGACTGTTCCTCCTGGCCGCTTGCGCCGCGCGAGGCGAGGCGGCCGCGTGACCATGAAAAAGGGATGAGGGATCTCTTCCGACGGCGTCCCGGCCGGGGCGTCAACCGAAACGGCCGGTAATGTAGTCCTCGGTCTGCTTGTTGGACGGGCGGGTGAAGATGGTCTCGGTGTTGTCGGTCTCCACCAGCTTGCCCATGTAGAAAAAGGCAGTCATGTCCGACACCCGGGCCGCCTGCTGCATGCTGTGGGTGACGATGATGATGGTGAACCGCTTTTTAAGCTCGTGGATGAGCTCCTCGATCTTCTGGGTGGCGATGGGGTCCAGCGCCGAGGCCGGTTCGTCCATGAGCACCACGTCCGGGGCCACGGCCAGGGCCCGGGCGATGCACAGCCGCTGCTGCTGGCCGCCGGACAGGCCCAGGGCCGAATCGTGCATCCGGTCCTTGACCTCGTCGAAAAGCGCCGCGTCGCGTAGGCTCTTTTCCACCTGCTGGGCGATGTAGGCGTTGTCGCGCACACCGTTGACCCGAAGCCCGTAGGCCACGTTCTCGAACACGGTCTTGGGGAAGGGGTTGGGCTTCTGGAAGACCATGCCCACCCGACGCCGCAGCTCCACCACATCCACCTCCGGGGCGTGGATGTTCGCGCCGTCCAGGGTCAGCTCTCCATCCACCCGGGTGCCCGGAATAAGGTCGTTCATGCGGTTGAGACACCGCAAGAACGTGCTCTTGCCGCACCCAGACGGCCCGATCAGGGCCGTGACCTGGTTCTCGCGAATCTCCAGGCTGATGTCGTGCAGGGCCTTGAAACTCCCGTAATAGAAATCGAGAGTGCGGGCCGCCATCTTGATTTTGTGCGCCATAACCATATTCCTTGTCGTTTGCGGACGTCCCCGAATCGGCCCGGGGCCGGGCCATCAACCCTGGGGCGGCGCGCCAGCCTGGTCCTCGCCGGAAGGCGCAGCCAGGGTGAAGTAAAAGGCCGCCCCGGTCATCTCGCCACGAGCCCGCTCCACCCAGATGCGCCCGCCGTGGCGTTCCACAATGTGCTTGGCGATGGCCAACCCAAGGCCCGTGCTGCCCGTGGTCTTGGCCCGGTGCTTCTCTACCCGGTAAAAGCGCTCGAACACCCGCAGCCGGTCCTCGTGAGGCACGCCCGGGCCGTTATCCTGCACGCAGAAGGTCACGGTCCCGTTACCCATCTGATGCGAGACCGTGACAAAGGAGCCTTCAGGGCTGTATTTCACGGAATTTTCCAACAGATTGCGAAAAACCTGGGCCAACTGCCCACTATCGGCCATGACCGGCGCCCCGGCCTCGGGGAGCTGGCTTTTGATCCCGATGCGCTTCTCCAGGGCCATGGACTCGCATTCCTTGCGGGCCAGCAAAAAGGCCTGGAGGGCGTCGGCCCGGGGCGGCGCGGCAGGCATGGGGCTGTCCTCGATGCGGGCCAGGCACAGCATGTCCTCGATCATCTTGGACATGTGGTTGGCGTTTTTTAAGATGACCTCCAGAAACCGCACCCGCGCCGGGGGCATGCCCGCCGTGTCCTGCAACAGCGTCTCGGCATAGCCCTTCACCGAGGTCAGGGGCGTACGCAGTTCGTGGGTGACGTTGGCCGCGAAGTCCTTGCGGGCCCGGTCCAGACGCTTGAAGTCGCTTAGGTCGTGGAACACGGCCACGGCCCCAAGCTCGCCCCGGGCCTCGCGCAGGCCCACCACGCTCACGTCGTAAAAGCGATCCTTGCCCAGCTCGATCTCGAGCGTCATCAGCGGGGGGGCGTCCTTGTCCGAAGAGGCCAGCACGGCGTCGCAGGCCGCCTGGAATCGGGCGCAGGGCACCACCTCGATGGGCGGACGGCCCATGCGCTCCCCGTTGCCGGGAAAGATCTGGTCGAAGGCCTTGTTCACGGCCCGGATCTTGCCCTCGGCGTCGAGGACCATGACCCCTTCCTTCATGCCGTTTAAAATGGCCTCAAGCTGGCTTTTCTGGGCGGTGATGGTCCGGATCTGCATCTCGATGCCCCGGGCCATCTCGTTGATCGCGGCGGCCAGGGTCTCGAATTCTCCTCCCCGGGGCACCAGCAGGCGCTTGGCGTAGTCGCCCCGGCCGATGGACTCGGCCACCTGGATGGTCTCCCGGATGGAGCGCGCCGCCCGGCGGCTTAAGAAAAACCCGGCGGCGGCGGCGGCGGCCAGGGCCAGAATGAGGGCCAGGGGGGCCTGGGCCATGGGCTGATCCGGAAAAAAGACCATCGGCAGGGCCAAGGCCAGGGCGGCCACGGCCGCAAAGGAGAGAAAAAGCCTCAGTCCCAGGGACACGCCGCCTCCCCTAATCCTTGAAACGGTAGCCCACGCCGCGCACGGTCTCGATCATCCGGGCGTAGGCCCCGAGCTTTTGCCGCAACCGCCGGATATGGGTGTCCACGGTGCGGGCGTAGCCCTCGAATTCGTAACCCCACACGGTGTTGAGCAGTTGGTCCCGGGTCTGCACCCGGCCCTGGCCCCGGAAAAGTTCGGCCAGAAGCTTGAATTCCGTGGCCGTGAGCAGGATCTCCGCGCCATCGATCTCGGCCCGGTGGGCGGCCAGATCCACGCACAGCCCTCCCTGCCGCAAAACCGGCTTCTCCCGCGCCTCGGGGCCGGAACGCTTGAGCACGGCGCGCACCCGCAGCATGAGCTCCCGGGGGCTGAAGGGCTTGACCACATAGTCGTCGGCCCCAAGCTCCAACCCGACGATGCGGTCCACCTCGTCGCCCCGGGCCGTGAGCATGATTACCGGCACCTGGGCGGTTTTGGCCTCGCGCTTGAGCTCCTTGCACACCTCGAAGCCGTCCAGGCCCGGCAGCATAAGGTCGAGCAGGACCAGATCGGGGGGGGAGCGCCGGGCCTTTTGCAGGGCGTCGAAGCCGTCGCGGCTGGTGACCACGGAAAAACCCGCGCCTTGAAGGTTGTAGGCCAGGAGTTCGAGGATGTCCTCGTCGTCTTCTACTACAAGAATGGTGTCGTCGGACATGGTTCCCGTCCTTGATTTTGACGGAAAACTACGAACATTGCTGGGTGACGGGGGAATGGTGCTCGTGTTACGGATCTGTGACATTTCTTGCGGCAAAGGGCAACACGACACGGGCGGGACGCATGGAGCGGGGGTTTCCGGGGCAGCCCGGCTTGCGTCACACGCCTGTCACGCATCAAAAGGATTGTCCGCTCCCGCACCGTTTTCGTCTTCCACCCCGGCGCTGTGCAATTTGACGCTTCAGGGCAAAGCCCATACAAGAGGAATATGGAATTGCCGCATGGCGGAGCCGTGGCCGCACGGCCCACTTTCCCCGATGGACCCGCCCGAGGCCTCCGGCCTTGTGCCGGTTCGTTTCCGCTTGTCCTGGCAGCCCTGCTTTGTTTCTGTCTCGCCGGGTTTGCGACGCCTGCATCCGGGGCCGAGGACATCCGCCTGGGCATGTCCGCCGGGTTCCACGGCCCTACCCGGGGGTTGGCCGTAGAGCTGTACCGGGGGGCCATGGCCTATTTCGACCACGTCAACGCCGAGGGTGGCGTGGACGGCAAAAAGATCGTCCTTTTGGCCCGAAACGACGACTACGACCCCCTGCCCGCCATCGCCAACACCATCGCCCTGGTGGAGGACGACGTGGTGGCGCTTTTCTCCTATCTTGGCACCCCCACCGTGACCCGGGTGCTGCCCCTGCTCAAAAGCTACGGGCAAAAAGACATCTGCCTGTTTTTCCCCTTCTCCGGGGCCCAGCCCCAGCGCGAACCCCCCTATGACCAGTACGTCTTCAACCTGCGGGCCTCCTACCGGGCCGAGGTCAAGGCCCTGGTGGACGCCCTGGTCACGGTGGGACGGACAAAACTGGCCGTATTCTACCAGGCCGACGCCTATGGCCGCAGCGGATGGGACGGGGCCCGGCTGGCCCTGGGCGCCCATGGCCTTTCCCTGGTGGCCGAGGCCACCTACCGCCGGGGCTCGTCCTTCGAGACCGACATGCGTCCCCAGGTGGAGATATTGCGCAAAAAGGCCCCCGACGCCGTGATCTCCGTGGGGGCCTATCCGGCCTGCGCCGCGTTTATCCGCGACGCCAGGGCCGCCGGGCTTAACGTGCCCATCGCCAATGTCTCCTTCGTGGGCAGCGACCTGCTGTTGCGGCTGCTTTTGCACGAGGGGCCGCGCTTTGGCCGCGACCTGACCCAAAACCTCATCAATTCCCAGGTGGTTCCCAGCTACGAGGATCTCAGCCTGTCCGCCGTGCGCCAGTATCGGCGGCTCATGGAGACCTACGGCGACCGGCTGCCCCTGGACCTGGTGCAGGGGGAATACCACCCGTTCCGCTTCAGCCAGGTGGGCTTCGAGGGCTTTTTAAACGCCAAGGTCATGGTGGAGATCCTGCGGCGCATGCCCAATCCCCTGGACCGTTCCCAGCTTCGCGCCGCCGCCGAGGGCCTCCATGACCTGGACATCGGCATCGGCAGGCCGGTGCGGTTCGGCCCGGACCAGCACGATGGCCTGGACCAGGTGTTCCTGACCCAGGTCGTCAACGACCAGTTCGTCCCCATCCGGGACTTTTCGGTATTCGCCAAATGAAGATGTCCAAACTGTTCCGCAAGACCCTGGTGGCCATCGTCATCCTCTTCGGGGTGGTGGCCAACGCCTCGGCCCTGCTGTCGGCCTTTATCCTCTATACGGACTTAACCGACGAATACGAGACCAAGGGCCGGGCCATCGCCGGGAGCATCGCCGAGGCCAGCGTGGAGATCCTGCAAAGCCGCGACGCCTCCACGGTCCAGGCCATGATCGACAAATTCCTGGACATCGAGGGCGTGGGATACGTCTATGTGCTCGACAACGAGGCCCGCATCATTTCCCATACCTTCGTGCCGGGCATCCCGGACGAAATCCAGAAGGCGCAGATCGACCCCTCAGGTTTCACGGTCAAGGACGTGGATCTGCCCGGCATCGGCGGTTTCATCCAGATATCGGCACCCATCCTGGCCGGGGTGGCGGGAACGGTTTCCGTGGGCATGGCCAAAAACATCATCCACGCCAAGATCCGCGCCGCCGTCATCCAGCAGGAACTGCTCATGCTGTTTATGCTGGCGGTGGCCGTGGTCGTGTTTTTCATGCTCATCAAGGGCATCTCCCGGCCGTTGATGGAACTTTCCGAATACGCCCAAAAGCTTCGCGCCCACGATTTTTCCGCCCGCATCATCATCACCTCGGACGACGAGGTGGGCCTCCTGGCCGCCACCATGAACTCCATGGCCGACGAGCTCTCCGATCTCGTCTCCGGCCTGGAGCGGGCCGTGGCCGCCTCCACCCGGGAACTCCAGGGCGCCTTGGCCCACATGCGGGCCATCATGGACAACATGGCCGACGGCCTCCTGGTCACGGACGCCCACGGACGCATCACCAACGTCAACCCGCCCCTGGTCCACATGTTCGGCCTGGAGGGCGCGGACCTGACCGGCAAGGACGCCCGGCAGCTCTTTTCCGGGGCCATGGCCGAGCTTCCCGAGGCGGCCAGGACCGCCCAGACCGCCATCCTCACCGCCGAGGTCCGCCTGGGCGGCGGCCGGGTGGGCAAGGCTGCGGCCTCGGCCATCCACTCCCACGCCGACGGCTCGGCCGGGCCGGACGCCGTGGCCGACGACGCCGCCACCTGGCTGGGAACGGTCATCCTGGTGCGCGACATCACCTCGGAGAAGGAAGTGGACCGGATGAAGACGGAGTTCATCTCCACCGTGTCCCACGAACTGCGCACCCCCCTGACCTCGGTCTTGGGGTTCGCCAAGATCATCCGCAAGAAATTCGTGGAGGACATCCTGCCCCGCCTGGATGCCTCGGACAACAAATCCCGGCGCGCGGCGGGACAGATCGGCGACAACCTGGGCATCATCGTGTCCGAGGGAGAACGCCTGACGGAACTGGTCAACGACGTGCTGGACATCGCCAAGATGGAGTCGGGCAAGATCGAGTGGGATCTGCAACCGGTGACCATCGCCGAGGTCATTACGCGCAGCGTCACGGCCACCAGCGCCCTCATCGAACAAAAGGGCCTGTCCCTGGCCCAGGACGTAAGCTTCGGCCTGCCGCAGTTTTTGGGCGACCGGGACCGCCTCATCCAGGTCATGCTCAACCTCATCTCCAACGCCGTGAAATTCACGGCCGCAGGCGGCATCACCATCCGGGCCTTCATTGATGGCGAGATGATCCGGGTGGGGGTGTCGGACACGGGCCCGGGCATCTCGGAAAACGACCAGCAGATCATCTTCGAGAAATTCAAGCAGGCCGGGGACACGCTGACGGAAAAGCCCAAGGGCACCGGGCTTGGCCTGCCCATCTGCCGCCAGATCGTGGACCGCCACGGCGGCCGCATCTGGGTGGAGAGCACCCCGGGTGCGGGAAGCGTGTTCTGGTTCACCCTGCCCATTCGCGGCGCGTCCCGCCAGGATGCGGCCCATCCCGTGCAGCAACCGGCCTTCCGGGACCGCCTCCTACCCCTGCCCGCCGAAAAAAACCAGGGCACCATCCTGGTGGTGGACGATGAGCCGCCCGTGCGTCTGTTTCTCGAACAGCTCCTGGCCGACGAGGGCTTCCGGGTGCTGTCCGCGTCCGACGGCCCCCAGGCCATCGAGATGGCCAAGGCCCACGCCCCGGACCTCATCACCATGGACCTCATGATGCCCGGCATGGACGGCACGACCACCATCCGGCATCTGCGCGCCGACCCCGCCACGCGGGACATCCCTGTGGTGGTCATCTCCGCCCTGCCCGCCCGGGAACGGGAACAGGCCGGGGGCGACGCCTGCATGGTCAAGCCCGTGGACGAAAGCGCGCTCATCGAAACCATCGTGAGCCTGCTTCGCGGGGCTGGCAAGGACACCCGGCCGTGCATGGTGCTTAAGCGCAACGGCGCGGAAAGCACCAACCCCCTCTTGATGATCTGTCCGGGCAAGGTCCAGCACACCACCCGGGAGGAGTTATGGAAACGCCTGGAGGAAGGATTTTCAGGCACGGTCTTCATTCCGGGCTCCATCAGCCATGAGATGGACCTCGCCCGCCTGTCGGCCCACCCCAACATCCATGTGGTGATCTTTGCCGAATGACCCGGCGGCCGCCATGAAAAACGCCCCCGGAACCAGACGGCTCCGGGGGCGTTCGCGTTGTATTGCGGGGCCTGAAATCAGTCGTCCATCTCGCTGGCCAGGGCCGCGATCTCCTCGCGGATGATCCGGGCGGCCTCGGCCGGAACGGATTTTTGGATCGCCGCCTGCATCTCTGCGGCCATCTCCATGCGTATCCGCGTCAACAGGGCATCCTGGTCCACCTTGGTCACCCGGCAGGCCATCTCGCCGCGCAGGGTCTCCAGGGCCTTGGCCAGATCCGCCGTCTCCTGGCGCAGGGCGGCCACGTCGTCCATGGACGGCCCGGCCTCGGCCGGGGACTGGGCGGCCACAGCCGCCAGTTCGGCCTTGAGGGCCGAAACCTCGGCCCGCAGGGAATCGGCCGACTCCGCCGACTCGGCCGTGGCCTCGGCCGTCTGGCGTCCGATCTCGTCCAAAATCTCGCGGCGCAGGTCCGAGGCGGCGGCAGCCTGGGCGGCCGGGTCCGGAAGGTTCGCCAGCCGGGCGGAAATGTCCTCGCCAAAGGCCTCCAGGCGCTCCTCCAGGAAGGATTTGAGCTCCGTCGACAGGACGGACAGGGCCGGGGCCACATCCGCCGGGGGCGGCGGCGTGTCGGCCATCTCCCTGCCGAAGGCCTCCAAACGCTCTTCCAGGTACGCCTTGAGCTCCGAGGACACGGCCGCCAAAGCCGGGGCCACATCCACCGGGGCCGGGACGTCTTTGGCCATCTCCTGGCCAAAGGCCTCCAGGCGCTCTTCAAGCAGGCCGGAAAATTCCGTGCGCAGGGCGGCGGCATCCGGGGGCGGCGTGGCGGCCAGGGCCTCCAACGCAGCCTCGTGCCGCCCGGCCTGCCCGGTCACCCCGGACAGTTCGGCCTCCAGGCCCGCGATCCGGTCTTCCAGGACGGCGATGCGCGCCGTGGCCGCTTCCAGGAGCTCGGCCGCAGCCTTGGCCTCCTCCTCGCTGGGTACGGGCGGCGGCCCGCCGGCCTTGGCGATGATGGCGTCCAGGGCCTCCAGGTCGATGCCCTCGCCCGGGGGAACAGGGGTCGGCGGCGCGACAGCGGCGACGGCCAGCCCCGTGGCGGCCATCGCCGCCATGTCGGCGGCCGGGCCGGAAATGTTCGGGGACGCTTGCCCGGCCGTGACCTCAAGCGCCTCGTCCTCCTCAAGGCCGAGCCCCGTCAGGTCGGGCAGGGCGTCGTCGTCCCTGGCCCTGGTTATTGCCGGAGCGCCGAATCCTTGGTCCGCCTCCATGGCCTCGAGGTCGTCCAGGCTCCCGACGTCCACGACATTGGAGGCCTCGTCTTCAAGGGGCGGGGCGGCCCGTGGCGTTTCCACGGGTTCTTCGGGCAGATCATCGTCGCCCGGTTCTTCATCGACGAAATCGGAAAGATCAATGGCGTCCGTGTCGTCATCGTCCGCGACCGCCGGACGAGGCGTCTCCACCTCCGGAGACGGGGTCGCATCGAGCCCGATTCCGGACAGATCCATCTCCTCCAGTTCCAGAGGGTCGTCATCGGGAGACAGGGGCGGGGACGGGGACTTGGCTGCAGCAGGCGCCGGGCCCGCATCGGAAAAAAGATCCTCAAGCTCGCGCTCGAAGCTCATGTCCGCACCGGCGGCGCCGGAACCGGGATCCGCAACGGGCGATCCGTCCTCCTCAACAATGTCCGTCAGATCAAAGATATCGTCGGAGGGGTTGGTTTCGGGCATCGATCACCTCGCGCCGGGGGGATTGGGAGGCCATGGAGAGACCGCAAAGCGGCCTCTCCATGACAACGGAAGTGCTAGGACTTCTTCGGATGGCAATCCGTGCACTTGGTGGGGCCCTTCTGCTGCGCCTTGTGGCAGCCCAGGCAGCTCTTTTCGCTCTTCATGTCGTGATAAGCCCGGTAGAACGACTTGTCGCTGGTCTTGTCCTTGGGATCCGTGCTGTCATGACACCCGGCGGACGCGCACTTCACGACGGCGGCCTTACCATCCCACTTGTGGTGGCACACCTTGCAGTCGGTGGCTGCATGCCCCTTGTGGGAGAAGTTCACCGGCGACTGGGTGGCGGCCATGCCTTCCGGGGCCTTGATCACCAGGTCCGCAGGGGCGTCCACGGCATACAGGGCCGGAAGACAGAAGGCGCTGACCAGCAGCGCGGCAACGAAACCAATAAGCCACTTTTTCATCCCTCTCACCTCCTCAAGCGTTTGGGAATCTATTCACACCAGCCAATACGGCGACGTATAGCGCCCTGTCAAGGACTGCTGGAAAAAACGAAGGCAAATCAACCTGAAAGGCCGTATTTCCCCTCATAGCCGCGCGGGGTGAGCATCCTCCCCGAGACGTTGCGGCTGGCGGCGTTGCCCACGATGACGATGGTCAGCATGTCCACGGCGCCGGGGTCGAATCCGGACAGGGTGGTCACGAAGGCCTCCTGTCCCGGCCGGTAGGCGTTGCGCACCACGCCCACGGGCGTGTCCGGGCCGCGCCAGGCCCCGATGATCTCCATGGCCCGGGCCAGATGTCCGGCCCGGCGTTTGGACCTCGGATTGTACAACACCAGAACGAAATCCGCCTGGGCCGCCAGGTCGATGCGTTTTTCAATGACCTCCCACGGCGTCAGAAGGTCGCTTAAGCTGACGCTTGCGAAATCGTGGGTCAGCGGCGCGCCCAGAAGCGCCGCCGCCCCGGCCAGGGCCGGGATGCCCGGCGCCACGGAAAACTCCAACACATCCAAAAGGCCCCTGGCCTCCAAAATCTCCAGCACCAGCCCGGCCATGCCGTACACCCCGGCGTCCCCGCCGGACACCACCACCGTGTCGTCCCCGGCCAGGGCCCGGGCCACGGCCGCCTCGCACCGGGCCACCTCGCCGGTCATGCCCGTGCGAATGACCTCCTTCCCGGCCAGGAGTTCGGGCGACACAAGCGCAAGATACGTGCCGTAGCCGACCACCACCCGGGCCGCCTCAATGGCCTGCCGGGCCATGGGGGCCAAAAGCCCGGCGTCGCCCGGGCCAAGGCCCACCACCGTCAGTCGGCCATGGCCACGGCCACGGTCACCGGGCCGATCACGGTCTTTTTCACCACAAGCCGGTCTGTCCCCGCCGCCAGCATCGCCGCCGCTTCGCATACGCTTTTCGTCCCCACACGCCGTTTCACGGTCTGGGAGGGGGTGGGCACGGCAACCGCGTCCAGCTCCCCCTCCGGATAAAACATCGTCTCCGCCGAAAACTCTTGTGCGGCACGCAAAAGGCCCGGCTCGTCGCGCTTGATCCCGGCCGTGGCCACAATCCCCACGCAGGACGCGGACAGCCCCCGGGCCTCCAGCACCCGGCGCACCGCCGCCACGATCACCTCCCCGGACGTCCCCCGGCGGCAGCCCAGGCCCACGGCCAGTACCCGGGGCCGCAGCGCCAGCCGGGCGGGCAGGGGGGCCGCCTCCCGCACGTCCACCACGATATGCGGCCGGGCCGGATCGAGCATCGACGGGTCCGACACCCACTCGAAAAACCGCGCCTGGCCCGGGTCGGCCACCTCGAAACGGCGCCACGGATCGAACACCGCCACGGTCCCGCCCGCAGCCAACACCGCGTTCACCGCCACCAGGGCCGCCCGGTTCTCCAGGCCAAGGCCCAGGCGCGCCGCCAAGACCTCGGCCGCAGGCGCGCCCATGGCGTCCGTGGCCGTGGTGACCACCGCCTGCCCGCCGGTCAGGGAGGCCGCCAACCGGGCCAGATCGTTGGCCCCGCCCAGATGCCCGGAAAGCAGGCTGACCACGAACCGCCCGGCCGGGTCCGCCGCGACCACGGCCGGGTCCACGGCCTTGTCGCGCAAAAGAGGGGCCATGGCCCGCACCACCGCGCCGCAGGCCGCAAAAAACACATGCCCCCGGTAGCAGCCCCACACCCGGGCCACATGGTCCGCAAAGCCCGTAAAGCCTTTTGCCCCCACCTCGGCCGCAAACCTTTCGGGCGCAAAAAAATCCGCCCCCAGCCGCCGCGCCGTTTCAGCCGCCGTGGCTGAGGCCGTCAGGGTATGCACGGCCAGGGCGCCCCCGGTCCACGGGCCGGACGCGGCAGGAAGCCCCTGGCCTTGCGTCCGGCCAGGCGCGCAAGGCGGCCCCGCGAGATTGACGCTCGAAACGGACGGCTCGCAGCCTTGCGCCCGGCTGGGCGGACTCGGGGCCTTGCGGCCTGGTTCATCGTTCATGGTCGCCTCGACGCAAGGCCAGCTTCGGCCTGTTCAACCTGGCGCGGCAGCCGTTTTGCCGGGCCTGGGCAGGGGCGCGCAGGCGGACGGCCCGGCCGCCTCAGGTCGCGGGCGAAAGCCGGTCGCGGCCGCCCATGTAGGGCGCAAGGGCAATCGGCAGGGTCACGGAACCGTCGGCGTTCTGACCATTTTCCAGGATGGCGGCCATGGCCCGGCCCACGGCCAGCCCCGAGCCATTCAAGGTATGGGCCAGGACGGACTTCTTGGCCCCTTTGTCCTTTAACCGGATGTCCGCCCGGCGGGCCTGGAAGTCCTCCAGGTTGGAGCAGGAGGAGATCTCGCGGTATTTCCCCTGGGCGGGCAGCCAGACCTCCAGGTCGTAGGTCTTGGCCGCGCCGAAACCCAGATCCCCGGCGCACAGGCTGACCACCCGGTAGGGCAGTTCCAGCTTTTGCAGCACGGCCTCGGCATGGCCCGTGAGCCGCTCAAGCTCGACGTAGGAATCCTCGGGACGGCAGAGGCGCACCAATTCCACCTTGTCGAACTGGTGCAGGCGGATCAGCCCCCGGGTGTCCTTGCCGTAGGAGCCGGCCTCGGACCTGAAACAGGGGGTGTAGGCGGTATAGGCCAGGGGCAGGGCTTCGGCGGCCAGGGTCTCCTCGCGGTGCAGATTGGTCAGGGGCACCTCGGCCGTGGGGATGAGGTAGCGATCCTGGCCCTCGATCTTGAACAAGTCCTCGGCGAACTTGGGAAGCTGCCCGGTGCCCACAAGGCTGGCCCCGTTCACCAGGTACGGCGGGGCGATCTCCAGGTAGCCGTGCTCCTGGGTGTGCATGTCGATCATGAAGGCCACCAGGGCCCGTTCCAGCCGGGCCAGATCGCCGCGAAGCACGCAAAACCGGGCCCCGGACATGCGCACGGCCCGCTCGAAGTCCAGGCCCGCCAGACCCGCGCCCACGTCCAGATGGTCGCGCACGGGGAAATCGAAGGTCCGGGGCTCGCCCCACACCCGCTGCACGGGATTGTCGTTCTCGTCCTTGCCGTCGGGCGTGGTGGCGTGGGGGATGTTGGGCACGGTCAGAAGGATGTCGCGCACCTGCGCGTCCACGGCGGCCAGTTCGGCGTCCAAGGCCTTGATCTCGTCCGAGGCCCTGGAGATTCCAGCCAGGATGTCCGAGGCGTCGCGCCCCTCGCGCTTGGCCCTGGCCACCTCGGCCGACACCCGGTTGCGTTCGGCCTTTATGGCCTCCACGCGGGAGAGCAGGTCGCGGCGCACGGCGTCTTTTTCCAGAAAGGCGTCCAGGCCGGGGATGGGGCCGCGCCGGGACAGGGCCTGGCGCACGGCCTCGAAATTGACGCGCACATACTTGAGATCGAGCATAAAACGGCTCCTTGGCGTGATGTCCGCGACCCGAAACCGGCCGCTGGCGCTGCCCGGGTCTTACGCGGGCGGCCCGCGCGGCGTCAAGAAGCCGCCACCCAGGCGGCATGCGCCATGACAGCCGCCCCGCTTTGGGATAGTCCGGCGTCGAAGGAGACCTCCCATGACCGATATCGTCCAAAAAACCCTGGCCGCCGCCCAGGCCATCGTCCCCCGCCTTGCCGCCCTCCTGTCCGATGGCGGCCTCACCCTGTCAACGGCCGAGTCCTGCACCGGCGGCCTCATCGGCCACATCCTGACCAACCAGCCGGGCGCCTCGGACTGGTGCCTGGGCGGGGTGGTGGCCTATGCCAACAGCGTGAAAACCGGACTCCTCGGTGTTCCCGCCGCCACCCTGGCCTCGGCCGGGGCCGTGAGCAAGGAAACGGTTCTGGCCATGGCCGAGGGCGTTCGCAAGGCCACCGGCTCAGCCTGCGCCGTGGCCGTCTCGGGCATCGCCGGACCTGAGGGCGGCACGCCGGACAAACCCGTGGGCACGGTGTGGATGGCCTTCGCCATGCCCGACGCCACGGACGCCCAATGCTTCCAGTTCACGGGGTCGCGGGAAGAGATCAAGGCCAAGACCGCTGCGGCGGCCCTGGGCAACCTGCTGGCCCGGCTGGCCCCGGCGGATTGAGCAGGAGAGGATGCCTCCGGCGGCCAGGGGGGAAACCTTTTGAAAAAGGTTTCCCCCCTGGACCCCCTTTCGAAAACTTTGTCGCGCTTCGCGTCCGCGTGCGGGAGACAGCATTCTCTCCGACCCCCCTGATTTCGGGCGTTTTGCCCGGCGCTTCGCGCCGGGCAAAACGCCCGAAATCAGGGGGGGCCGGGGGAAATGATTTCCCCCGGGCGGGGTTCGGGGCGGCAGCCCCGCCTCCCTGCCTCCCCGCCTCCAAATCGTCACGCTTCCGTCGCGTGGCCGCAACCCGGGCGCGGCAACATCAGGCACTTTATCGGGAGTTCCCGGGAGGCATGGACATGCGGACCTTGGCGGTCATCAACCAGAAAGGCGGGGTGGGCAAGACCACCACGACCCACAACCTTGGCGCGGGGCTGGCCCGCCGGGGACTGCGGGTGCTCCTGGTCGACGCCGATCCCCAGGCCCATCTGACTACGGCCATGGGCCAGGACGCCTCTGCCCAAAAGGGCGGCGGCCTGTTCGAGGCCCTGACCGGCGAGGCCGCGCCGCTGGATGTTGTCCGCACCGGCGTCGGCCCGGACCTTCTCCCGGGATCTCTGGCCCTGGCCGGGATCGAGTCGCGCCTGTCCGGCACGCCCGGTCGCGAGGCCCTGGTGCGCCGGGTTCTGGAAAAGCTGCCCGGCTATGATGTCGCCGTCATCGACTGTCCGCCCAACCTGGGTCTTCTGACGGTGTGCGCCCTGGGCGCGGCCACCGAGGCCCTGGCGCCCATGCAGGCCGAATTCCTGGCCCTTACGGGGCTGGCCGCCCTGCTCGACACCCTGCGCGCCGTGCGTTCCCGCATCAACCCGGAACTGGCCCTGGCGGGCATCCTGCTCACCCGGTTCGACGCCCGGCGTCGGCTTGGCCGGGAGGTGGCCGCGCGCCTGGACGAACATTTTCCCGGCCTGGCCTATGCCGCCCGCATCCGTGAAAACGTGGCCCTGGCCGAGGCCCCGGGATTTGGCCAGGATATTTTCACCTATGCCCCGGGCAGCCGGGGGGCTGCGGATTATGCGGCCCTGGCCGCCGAGGTGGCTGAACGGGCCCCCAGGCCCATCCCCTGAACCCGGCCCCCCGGTTGCCGGACAACCCGTTTTGCAAGGCGGCACGATCATGACCAGACCCCTTCGGCTGGGGAAAGACCCCCTGGGCCGGTTGGATTCCCCGGCAGACGGCCACCTTTCGGCCCCCGGCCCCGGCGGCAGCGCCCTGGACCGCATCCTGGCCGACTCAGGGAACCCGTCGGCGGCCCCCGAACCGCAATGTCCGCCCCAGTCCGGATCGGCCGGGCGCGAATCGGACGCCGTGGCCCGGACCCTCGAATTTCTGCAGGACATGATCGACGGTTCGGAGACGACGCTGCCGTGTCCGCCCTGCATCACGGTGGACACGGAAAGCGATCTGACCGATCTGCCCATGCGGCAGGCCTATCTCCTGGGCCACGCCCTGCGGCTCATTTTGGAGATGGGAAAAGATGCGCCGCGATCCGGCCCGGCCGCCACCCCCCTGCGCATCCATCTCCACAGCCGCCTGTCCGGTCGCCTGGAGCTGTCCGTGACCGACGGCGGCGACTTTTTCCCCGCCAACCTGAGCCTTTTCGAAGGGCCGCACCCTGATGTCCGGGAACTGGCGGATTTCGTGTCCCGCCGGGGCGGGTCCGTGCTGGTGACCCGGGGGCGGGCCACCCAGGTGTCCGTAGTGGTCTGGGGCCGTCAGGCGGCCACGTCCACGATCTGCGCCGCTGAATGAATTCATCAACAACCCGGTCTTGTCCCGGAAACGAAACGGAGGAAATCCATGGCCAAAAACAAGGTGAAGATGGAAGGCATGCTGGAATTGCGCGAGGTGGTGGCGCGACTTGAGGATGTGGTGTCCAACCTCAAGGCCGGAAGCATCTGCATGACTGTTGGCGAGGACTGCGTGACGCTTCGTCCCACGAGCATCGTGTCCATATCCATGAAGGCGTCTCAGAAAAAGGATAAGGAAAAGTTCACGCTGGAACTGTCCTGGAAGACCGGAAGGGATGCGGAACTGGCCCCTGAAGCCCGCATCACCGGGGCCGGATTCGCGGATTAATCATCTGCCTGCCGCGTGAAAAAAAGAACGCGCCCCCGAACAGTTCGTCCGGAGGCGCGTTTTGCGTCGTTACAGGAGCGGGCTACAGTCTGCCCGTTTCCCGCAGGGCCCGCAACCCCTTGGAGGAGACGATATAGCCCTTGGCCTTGCGCCCCTCGCCCCACTTGATGCGCACCCGCAGCAAATACCCCCGGGCGAACAGGTCGGCCACATCGTCGGGGTCGTAAAAGCGGGCCTTTTTATCCGGCATGATCCCCCGGTAGCGGGAGGTCTTTGACAAATGATACGTGTCGCCCAAAACGTCCAGGTGCTCGGGTTCCAGCCCGGTCGAGTCGGCGCCCGGGACGCGCCCGCCCGTCAGCATGCGGCGTCCCGCATCGGTCAGGCGCAACCCCTTGAGCCCTTTGCCGCAGGAAAAGGTCAGCTTGATCCATTCCAGAAAATCGGCATGCACCAACTCCTTGATGTCCCGTTCGTCGTACAAAAACGTGTGCCTGCGGGGCATGGCCCCCTGATAGCGCTCCACGGCCGAAAACTCGGCCACGGCCTTGACAATGCCGTGTTGCGCGCTTGAAAGCTCCATCTTCGCTGCCTCCTGGCCCAAGGCCTGTCACAGACGGTCTGCGGGCGTGAAATGCCGCGCCCGGACGGCAAAAAAGGACGGAATGGACGGGCGGTGTCCTTTTCATCTTTACAATTGTCATGTTTTTGGTATGGAATCAACCTGTTAGACGTTTGTGAAGAAAAGGACATTTCATGACGGTTTCAAGCGCCCTCCTCGCCCAAAAAAAGGATGATATTCTGGCCCGTTGGTTCGATCTGACGCTGGCCACCTACGCGCCTGAAACAGCGGTTTTGTGGAAAAAACAGAAGGACCGCTTCGCCAATCCCGTGGCCCATCGCTTCAAGACCGGCATGACCGGCGTTCTCGACGAACTGGTCAACACCTCGGAAACACCGACGGCGGCCGTGTTCGAGCCCCACCTGGACGAAATCGTGCGGGTGCGGGCCGTGCAGGATTTCACTCCGGCCCAGGCCGTGGCCTTCATTTATCTGCTCAAGCAGGCCGCGCGCGATGTGCTGTGGGAGGAGGTCAGCCAAAACGGACGCTTCACCGAGCTTTTTGAACTGGAATCGCGCATCGACGTGCTGGCGCTCATCTGTCTTGACATCTATTGCAAATGCCGGGAAAAGCTCTTCCAACTCAGAATCAACCAGATCAACACCCAATATTCCAGGCTGCTCAAGCGGGCGGGGCTCGTTTGCGAGATTGATCCGGAGACCCCGGAAAGCTGATTTCGTTGTCGGTGAAACTTTTAACGAGGTGAGGGTCCATGGCAGCGTTCTACTCCTTCTTCGTCGTTCTGGCACTTGTCGTGCTCGCCTGGGCGGGAGCCGGTGAGGCCGGGTGGAAGGGTCTTTTTGGGATATATATCCCATATTTGGCCCTTTTGGTCTTCTTGTTCGGATTTTTATCGAAAATCCTGAGCTGGGCCAAAACCCCCGTGCCTTTCTGTATTCCGACCACTGGCGGGCAGCAGAAGTCCCTTCCCTGGATCAAGAACAATCCGTGGGACAACCCGTACAACGCCAGCGGCACGGTCATCCGGATGGCCCTGGAAGTCCTGACCTTCCGGTCGCTGTTTCGCAACACGTCCGTCCAGTTGCAGCAGGACGGCCCCAAGGTCGGGTACAACTCCGCGAAATGGCTGTGGCTCTTCGCGCTGATGTTCCACTATTCCTTCCTGCTCATCGTGCTGCGGCATCTGCGCCTTTTCACCAACCCGGTGCCCATGCCCATCCTGAAGCTGGAATTTTTCGACAGCATCCTGCAGATCGGGGTTCCGGTCCTGTACCAGTCCGACATGATCTTCGTCGTGGCCATCCTGTTTCTGTTCCTGCGCCGGGTGTTCGACTGTAAGGTCAACTACATCTCGATCATGTCCGACTACTTTCCCCTGTTCCTGATCCTGGCCATCGCCCTGTCCGGCATGTGGATGCGCTACATCGCCAAGGTGGACGTCATCGCCGTCAAGGAACTGACCATGGGGCTGGTGACCTTCCATCCGGTCATCCCCAAGGATCCCATCGACATCTCCTTTTTTGTCCACATCTTTTTGGTGAGCGTGCTTTTCATGTACTTCCCGTTCTCCAAGCTCATGCACATGGGCGGCGTGTTCTTAAGCCCCACGCGTAACATGCCCAACTTCAGCCGCCGCCAGATGTGGGTCAATCCCTGGAACGACCCGGCCATCAAGGCGCACTCCTATGCGGCCTACGAGGACGATTTCCGCGAGAAGATGATCGAGGCCGGACTGCCCGTGGACAAGAAGGCGTAAGCGCCCAAACCCATATTTATCCCTTGGTGAAAAGGAGCGATCATGGCCAAGTATCCGCCACCTGAAGAGTTGATCAAGATCAACTACAGCACGCCGCCCACTTCCTGGATGGACGTGCCGCCGGAGTTCAAACCGGGCAATTTCAGCTATCCGGCCAAACCGGACATCCTCAAGTACTTAAACTTCCCCAATCCCCGGGTCTGGTCGCCCATGGACGACGACTGGAAGCTGCCCGAGAACTGGAAGGAGATCATCACCGAGGGCTTCCGCGAACGCCTGGACAAATACCGCTCGTTCAAGATCTTCATGGACGTGTGCGTGCGTTGCGGGGCCTGCGCCGACAAGTGCCACTTCTTCATCGGCGGCGGCGACCCCAAGAACATGCCGGTTTTGCGGGCCGAACTTTTGCGCTCCATCTACCGCGGCGACTTCACCATGGCCGGGAAGATCCTGGGTCGGCTGGCCGGGGCCCGCAAGCTTGAGACCGACGTGGTCAAGGAATGGTTTTTGTATTTCTACCAGTGTACGGAATGCCGCCGCTGCTCGCTTTTCTGCCCCTACGGCATCGACACCGCCGAAATCACCATGATGGCCCGGGAGCTCCTGCACCTGGTGGGCTGCAACATCAACTGGATCCTCGAACCCGTCGCCAACTGCAACCGCACCGGAAACCACCTGGGCATCCAGCCCCACGCCTTCAAGGACATGGTGGAGTTTTTGTGCGAGGATATCGAAACGGTCACGGGCGTGCGCATCGATCCGCCGCTGAACCGCAAAGGGGCCGAGATCCTGTTCATCACCCCCTCGGGCGACATCTTCGCCGATCCGGGCATCTACACCTTCATGGGGTACCTGATCCTGTTCCACTACCTGGATCTCGACTACACCTGGAGCACCTACGCCTCGGAGGGCGGCAACTTCGGGCTGTTCACATCCGACAAGATGATGAAAAAGCTCAACGGCAAGATGTACCACGAAGCCGAACGCCTGGGCGTCAAATGGATCCTGGGCGGCGAGTGCGGCCACATGTGGCGGGTCATCAACCAGTACATGCTGACCATGAACGGCCCGGCCAACTTCCTGCAAACACCGGTTTCGCCCATCACCGGCACCCGGTTCGACGCGGCGGCCGGAACCAAGATGCTGCACATCACGGAATTCACCGCCGACCTCATCAAGAACAACAAGCTCAAGCTCGACCCGAGCCGCAACGCCAACTTCAAGGTCACCTTCCACGACTCCTGCAACACCGCCCGGGGCATGGGCATCCTGGAAGAACCCCGCTACATCCTGAAAAACGTGGTCCCGGAATTCTACGAGATGCCCGACAACACCATCCGCGAGCAGACCTTCTGCTGCGGCGGCGGCGCGGGCTTAAACAACGAGGAGTTCATGGAGACACGCCTGCGCGGGGGCCTGCCCCGGGGCAACGCGGTCAAATACGTCCGCGACACCCACGGCGTGAACACCCTGGCCTGCATGTGCGCCATCGACCGGGCCACCCTGCCGCCCCTGTGCGACTACTGGGCGCCCGGCGTCGGCGTGAGCGGCATCCATGAACTGGTGTCCAACGCCCTGGTTCTCGACGGCGAGAAGAAACGGACCATGGACCTGCGCCAGAATCCGCTGCCAGGCTTCGAGGACGAGGAGGAGGAATAGCCATGTACCAGGCCAAATACATCATCCCCGGACTGATCGTCTTCGCGGCGCTGGTGCTCTTCCCGTTCGTCTTCAATGCGGGCAGCGCGCCTTTCGAGGTCAAACTGGAACTCCCCAAAAACGCCTCGGAGTGCATCGAGGCCAAAGAGGTCATGCGCGCCCGGCACATGCAGATCCTCGACGAGTGGCGCGACAAGGTGGTCCGGCAAGGGGTTCACGTCTACGAGAACTCCAAGGGTCAGAAGTTCGACATCAGCCTGACCAACACCTGCATGGAATGCCACACGGACAAGGCCAAGTTCTGCGACCGGTGCCATACCCCCGTAGGCGTGTCGCCCTACTGCTGGGACTGCCACAACCTGTCGCCCAAACAGGCTGGGCCCATTCCCCCGGTTTCCCAGGAAGCCGGCGGTCACTAGGCCCCCCCGCGGGACACAACCTCTGAAAGGGGACCATCAATGAAAAGCAGCAGAAGAAAATTCCTGAAGCTGGCCGCGGTTTCCGCCCTCGGGTTGGGAGCCGGACGGATCGGCTTTCTGGGCGACGCCCCGGCCGGGGCCATGGATATACCCACGGCGGCTGACTACAACGCGCCGAGGGAGGCCAAGCATTGGGGCATGGCCATCGACACCACCCGGTTCAACCAGGAACTGGTGGACACCTGCGCCACGGCCTGCCACACCCAACACAACGTCCCGACCATCCCCGGCAAAAAGGGGATCAAGTGGTTCTGGGGCGCCAACTTCGAAGAGTCCTTCCCCACCGAGCACGGACACAATCTGCCCGAAGACGTGGAGCACCGGACCTACCCGCTTTTGTGCAACCAGTGCGAAGAGCCCATGTGCGTGCGGGTGTGTCCCACCCAGGCCACGTTCAAGCGGGCCGACGGCATCGTCATGATGGACTTCCATCGCTGCATCGGCTGCCGCTACTGCATGGCGGGCTGTCCGTTCGGGGCCCGGAGCTTCAACTTCCAGGATCCCCGGCCGTTCATCAAAAACTTCAACCCGCTGTTCCCCACCCGCACCCGCGGCGTGGTGGAAAAATGCAACTTCTGCGCCGAGCTTCTGGCCCTGGGCAAGATGCCCGCCTGCGTGGAGGCCTCCGGCGGCGCGCTCATCTTCGGCGACCTGGAAGACCCCGAATCCGACATCCGCAAGGTCTTGCGGGAACGGTTCGCTTTGCGCCGCAAACCGGACGCCGGCACCGGCCCCAGCGTCTACTACTTGATGTGAGGTAAGCCATGATCGAGAAAGCACTTCGAGGCTCTCCACGCTACTGGGGCCTGATCATCGGCCTTCTGTGCGTCATCGGGCTGGGGGCGGGCTTCTGGATGTTCCAGCTCACCAAGGGCTTGGTGGTCACCGACTTAAGCCGCGACGTGTCCTGGGGATTCTACATCGCCCAGCTGACCTACTTCGTCGGCGTGGCCGCCTCGGCGGTGATGCTGGTTTTGCCCTACTACTTCCACCACTTCAAAGCCTTCTCCAAGATGATCATCCTTGGGGAGTTCCTGGCCATCTCCTCGGTCACCATGTGCATGCTCTTCGTGGTGGTTGACCTCGGCCAGCCCCAGCGCATGCTGAACATCATCTTCCATCCCACCCCGAACTCGGTGCTGTTTTGGGACATGATCGTCTTAAACGGCTACCTGTTCCTGAACCTGATCATCGGATGGACTTCGCTGCAGGCCTTCCGCAACAACATGACGCCGCCAACGTGGGTCAAGCCCCTGGTCTACCTCTCGGTGATCTGGGCCTTCTCCATCCACACCGTGACAGCCTTTTTGTACGCGGGCCTGCCCGGCCGCCACTACTGGCTCACGGCCATCATGGCCGCGCGCTTTCTGGCCTCGGCGTTCTGCTCCGGCCCGGCCATCCTTCTCTTGCTGACGCTTCTGGTCAAGCGTCTGACCAGCTTCGACCCGGGCAAGAAGGCCATCGACACCCTGGCCACCATCATCACCTACGCCATGTGCGTGAACGTGTTCTTCTTCCTGCTTGAGCTCTTTACGGCCTTCTACAGCAACATGCCCGGCCACATGGCCCCCATCGTGTACCTCTTCAAGGGCTTCGACGGGGACACCACACTTGTTCCGTTCATGTGGACCGCAGCCGTTTTGGCCATCATCTCCCTGGCCATGCTCATCCCCTACAAGATTCGCCAGCAGGGCCCGGCCCTGGTGACGGCCCTGATCCTTCTGGTCATCGCCTCCTGGATCGACAAGGGCATGGGACTCATCGTGGCCGGTTTCGCGCCCAACCCCTTCGAGAAGGTCACCGCCTACCTGCCCACGGTTCCCGAGCTTGTGGTGTCGTCCATGGTCTTCGGCATCGGCGCCCTGATGCTCACGGTGCTGTGGAAGGTGGCCCTGAGCGTGCGGGCCGAGGTCGAGGGCGGCAACATCAGCATGGTGCCTCCCAAGCCCGAATAACCGCCGCCTCCCGGCAAGCGACAAGGCCCGGCCCCCCTATGGGGACCGGGCCTTTTTTGCGCCGCGGGGAGCCTTCCCGTCGTCAGGCAGGACACCCGGGGTTCCCGCAGCCGCGCCGTACGCGAATCAGGCTTCCTGCTCCGCAACCGTCTCGCGTACGAAAAGGATGGGCTTGACGCTATGCCGCAAGACCTTCTGGGCCACGCCGCCAAGCAGCATGTCCATGAAACTGTTGTGGCCGTGGGTTCCCATGACCACGAGGTCGTACCCTCCTGCGGCGAGCTCCTCCAGGATGCGCCCAGCGGGATCCCCCATGGCGATCTTGATCCGGGCGTTCGCCGCCGGACAATTCGGCGAGTCGGTCACGCATTCCTTCGCGGCCTCCGCCACCTTGGCCCGGGCCCGCTCCAGGGCGCGGGACGTGTTTTTTTCATTGAACTCGTTCCAGGATGCGGCGTCGAAATGGCCTTCGATATCGAACCCCGATTCCTCGCTCATCATCTCCACCACGTCGGGCGCCACATGCAGGATCGTCAGGGAGGCGTGGTGGCGCTCGGCCTCGGAGACCGCGTAGCGCAACGCCTGGCGGGAACTTTCCGACAGGTCTGTGGCCAGAAGGATTCGACGGATTATGGGCAGCATGGCATGACTCCTTTGTTTTCCCTACACGGATCGAAGACGACCCGATGTCGTCAGAAACGGGCCTCCATCCCCGGCAGGCCCGGGCGGGTTGGCTACCCGCGGGCCGGTTGCAGGGGGGCCGCTTCCGGGACCGGCCCGAAGATCCGGGTATTGAACTTGACGTACCAGGCCGCCGACTGCACCTGGATGATGTAGGCCAGGGCCACCACCAGGGCGGCGTCGGACCCGCTGGCCCCGAAGGCGTTCACGGCCACGGCCAGGGCGATAGACAGGTTGCGCATGACCGTGCCGTAGACCAGGGCGATGGCCGTGCCGCGCGGCAACAGCCAGCGTCCGAGCAGGGTCGAGAGCACATAGTTCACCCCGTAGATGATCCCCAGGGGAACCAGGATCTCGGCCAGGAGCACGGGATTGGCGGCGATGGTCCCGGCCTTGAGCGCCAGGGCGATCATCACGATGCCCAGCACGCCGATGGTGGACATGGCCGGAAACCTCGGGCCGATGCGCTCCTTGAAGACCTTTTGTCCGTAGCTGCGCACCAGGAGACGCTGGGTGGCGTAGCCTGCGGCCATGGGCAAAAAGACGATCAGCCCGATCTGCTTCATGACCCCGGCCACATCCATCTCAATGTCGGCCCCAAGCAGGGCCCGGACGTAAAACGGCGTGGCCAGGGAGCCCAGCGTCAGCCCGATGACCGTCATCTTGACCGCCGCCGCCACGTTGCCCTTGGCGAACCCCGTCCAGGAGATGGTCATGCCGCTGGTGGGCACCAGCCCGGCCAGGAGGATGCCGAGCACGAGGTACGGCCGACCCGGGAAAAAGAGCTGCGCCACCCCGAAGGCCAAAAACGGGATGACCAGGAAGTTGATGGCCTGGGTGAGAAACTGGGCCTTGCCGTCGCCGCCCGAGAAGACCTCGCTCACCTTGAGCGTCACCATCATGGGATAGACCATAAGGAAGGTAAACGGCAGGATCAGGCTTTTCATCCACGAGACATCGGCCAGAAGGCCCCAGACAAACCCCAGAACCATGGCGGTGGGGATGGCCAGCACGAGATTTTTCGAGATACGCTGCAAAAGGGACCACATGACGCTTCCTCCCGGCTTCGCCGCCCTGCAGACGGGGCGGACGTGGTTTTTCGGCCTTTCCGGCCCTTACTCCGGACGGCACGTTGCCTGGAAAACACCGGGGGCGCATTGATCCGGATCAATCGGCGGGGCGCTTTTCGTACCCATGTCGCAAAAGCCCACGAAAAATCCGGCCGGGCGTCGCGTGCCTGTCCCGGACCCCGGGGGCTGGGGGAGCCGGGAAAGGCAGGGCGCGCCCAAACGGCCCTGGAGCCCCGACAGACGCTTCTTTTTGCTGCCGGACGGTGGACCCGGGCTGCCGCCCGGAGTAGGATATGGATCACGATCTGCTCCCTGCCGGGGCCTGGGCCCCAGTCAGGCCAGACAGGCCGGACAGGCCATGGGCGCGGCTGGCCCTGTGCGGCAAAACCCGGGACCGCGCGCCGGGAGGGGGACGTCCGGGGCATAGGGCTGGGGCATGGGGCCGGACGCCTTGTCCGGTGCGGGCCAATGCCGCCAGGGTCGCAACAGGCTGACGCCGTAAAGGCGGCAGACGACAAACCAGGAGGACGGAGATGCGCCGAGACGCAACGGCATGGAATCCTTATGTGGCAGGGGCCTTATCCGGGGTGCTGGCCGTGGGGTCCGTCGCGGTCACGGGGAAATACCTCGGGGCCTCGACGACGTTCGTGCGCGGGGCGGGCATGGTGGAACGCCTCTTCTCGCCCGACGTGGTGGCCAGCTTAAGCTACTATCTCAAGGAAAAGCCCATCATCGACTGGCAGTTCCTGTTTGTGGCGGGGATTTTCCTGGGGGCCTTTCTGGCCGCGAAGCTCTCCGGAGACTTCAAGATCCAGGCCGTTCCCGACTCCTGGCGTCAGCGTTTCGGCCCGGGGGCGGGCCTGCGGGCCGTGGTCGCCTTTTTCGGCGGCATCATCGCCATGTTCGGGGCCAGGCTGGCCGACGGCTGCCCCAGCGGCCACGGCTTAAGCGGCCTGAGCCAGCTTTCGGTCTCCGGCTTTCTGTCCGCCGCCGGATTCTTCCTGGGCGGCATCCTTATGGCCCGCCTGGTCTACGGGAGAAAATGACATGGAACTCCTTATCGGCCTTTTCACCGGCATCGTCTTCGGCTTCCTGCTCCAGCGCGCCCATGTGCTGCGCTACGACAAGCAGCTCGGGGCCCTGCGGCTCATGGACATGACCATCGTCAAGTTCATGCTGGCGCACATCCTGGTGGCCATGGTCGGCCTGTATCTGTTGTCCGATCTGGGCCTGGCCAAGCTGTCCCTCAAGGCCACGGTGCTCGGAGCCAACATCCTGGGCGGGCTGATCTTCGGCCTGGGCTGGGGGCTTCTGGGCTACTGCCCGGGCACCTCGCTCGGGGCCCTGGGCGAGGGCCGGGTGGACGCCCTGTCCGGCATCCTGGGCATGCTTGTCGGCGCGGCGGTCTTCTCCCGATCCTACGACTGGCTTTTAACAACGGTCTACACCTGGGGGGACTACGGCAAGATCACCCTGCCTGGGGTGACGGGCCTGAACCACTGGCTGGTCATCGCGGTCCTGGCCGCCGTCTACGTGCTCATCCTGCGCTTTCTCGAGCGCAAGGGGCTGTGACGCCCGGCAGGGGGACGCGTTCCCCGGCCGACACACGATCCCCGTGGATGCAGATGGCGCCCTCCAGACAGGCGCAGGCCCGATCTGAACGCAAAGGGGCGGCACGACAGCCGCCGGAGGTATGCCCATGCGGTTCCCCGTACTGGCCATGATCCTGGCGGTCCTTGTGGCGGCCACGGCCCATGCCGAACCGGACAAGACCACCACCAGCCGCATCTATGACGAAAAAGGACGCTACCAGGGCAAGACCGTACAGCGCGATGGAAACGCCCGGATCTACGACGCCAAGGGCGTCTATCAAGGCCGGATCATCCGGAAGGAGAACGGCGACGCCGTCATGTACGACGCGAAAGGCACGTTCCAGGGCCGGATCAAGCCGTAAATCCCCGGGCGATCTCCCAGGCCCTCCGGATATCCGCCAGATGCGCGCAACCGGCCCCGGGCGCGGGGCATTCGTTTGTTTTCGCAGGGATTGTGTTCTATGACCTTTTCAAATACGCCATCGGCCTCGCGCCTCCCGAAAGACCAGGGGACGCCCCCGCCAGCCGAGAAAGGAACTCCCCATGCCCGAACGTACGGCCCTGAAACGCGCCTTGGAAGAACTCCTGGGCGCTCCCCTGCCCGGCGATCCCACCGGCCACGTCAATGACGCCCTGGATCTGGCCGGACGGCTCGAAGCCCGGGGCTACGGCTTCCGGTTGCGCGACGCCCGGCCCAAGGATCCCCTCGCCAACCTCTGGAAGGCCGTCTTCACCAAGGACGGGCGCGCCTTCGAAAACGAGGACGCCGAGGCGGCCCTGGCCGTGTGCCGCGCCGCCCTGGCCGCGCTCTCTGACTGACCGCCGCCAGCCAGACGTTACCCGCACACCCTACTGAAACGTGGCGGATCTGTCCGCCTCTGCAGCACGACGCCGAACGAAAGAACTATCACGTAAAATTCTATTTACGTATCTCTGCATGGAACCGCCTCCAGCGAGTGGCTCCATGCAGCATGATGCAGATGCTTGCCAGAACATGAATCCTGGGTATAGCCTTGACCCGGCGTATCGGCGCGCGTCCCTGCACACGCCTGGACACACTTTTCAACTTCCTTACGAAAAAATATATTTTTGCTTGCTAAAAAGGAGCTCTATATGGACCGACAGCCTTGCGCCCTGGATGTGCTGCAAAACAAGGCCGCCCGGATATGGGAAAAGGCGGGGCTGCTCCAGACGCCCATCACGATCACGGCCCGGACGTTGAGCACGCAGGAGGCCATCGGCGACCCCGAAGGGGACGACTTTCCTCTGCAAAAGGGCAAGGAACGGCTCATGGAGGCGGTATTTCTCGGCAGCCGGGGGCAGGCCTTCACGGATCAGTTCGGCGATTTCTCGGGCAGTCTGGCCGATGTGGCGGACATGCCCCTGGGCAACAATTTCCGCCGGGCGGTGCTCGTCTGCGCTGTCAACGCCACGGCCAGACACCTGGGGCTGTGCGACCGGACCATCCACTGTCGTGACAAGGAGCCCGGGCAATGCGCCGGGCTTTTCAGCGAGTACATCAGCGCCCGCTACGGCGCGCCGCGTATCGCCCAGGTGGGATTTCAGCCGAAGATCATCGAGGCCCTGGCAAAGCGCTTCGAGATGCGGGTGCTCGATCTCGACCCGGACAACATCGGGACCACCCGGCACGGGGCGCCCGTCGAGGGGCCTGCGAAGCAACTGGAGGTGCTGGACTGGGCGGATCTGTGGGTGGTCACCGGCTCCACCCTGGCCAATGACACCCTTGGGGATTTCCTCGGCACAAAACCGGTGGTGTTCTACGGCACCACCATCGCCGGAACCGCCGCGCTTTTGGGCCTCGAGCGGTTCTGCGCCATGGCCACATAGGCCATCGGGGCCGCCGCCCCGAACCCCGGGGGGAACCTTTTTTTCAAAAAAGGTTTCCCCCGGGGTTATTCTTCTTCGGCCAAGATCTCCCGGCCCTCGCCGGGATAAATGCGCCGTTCGGAAAGGGGCGTGGGCCGGGTCACGGTCGGCCATGTCCCGGGCACGGGGTCGGCCCCTTCCAGGGTCACGGCCGACGGCCGCTTGTCGACCATGGCCGGGTGGGCGCGGACGTCCACGCCGGGCACGGGACAGCTGAACTCGATGGCGATGCCGTTGGGGTCGAAGGCATAGACGGAAAAGATGAAGCCGTGGTCGATGACCTCGGACACCCAGACGTCCGCCGCCTCAAGCTTATCCTTGATCTCGAAGAGGTCGTTTCTGTCCCGCACCCCGATGGCCACATGATCGAAGGCGTACGGCCCCCTGACGGGCACGCCGTGGTCCTTTTCCGGGATGGGTTCCACGCCGTCCCATTCGAAAAAGGCGATCATGTCGGTGGGGCTTATCTCGAAAAAATAGTGCCGGTAGCCGGGACGCCCCAGCCCCGCCACCAGCCGCAGGCCCAGAAGGTCGCGCCAGAAACGGATAGTCCCGTCCATGTCCCCGGTGGCCATGGCCAAGTGGTTGATGCCGGTGTAGTGCATGACGGACTCCAGGCGGCGCGTGGCCGGGACGAAGGTCGTGGCGGCGATCAGTCGCGGGAAAGCCCCATGGACGCCGGGTCCATGTCGCCCCAAAAAATCAGCTCGGCCGCGCCGCGCAGGTAGGGCGCGCCTTCGCCCACACTCACTCCGAGCACCTCGCCGCCTGTGGTCACCACCTCCACCTCGCCGCCCACCAGCCCAAGCGCCCCGGCCACCACGGCCGAGGCCACGGCCCCGGTGCCGCAGGCATAGGTTTCGGCCTCCACGCCGCGCTCATAGGTGCGCAGCCGGATGCGGCCATGGTTTTCAACCGTAATGAAATTCACGTTGGTCCCGGCCGGGGCGAACTCTTCATGATAGCGCATGGCCCGGCCAAGCCCGGCGACGTCCAGGTCGGCCAGGTCTTCGCGGATGACCACGGCATGGGGCACCCCCGTGTCCACGAAATGAAACGGCACGGTCATGCCGGAAACCTCGACCTCCATGCCCAAAAGCAACCCCTTGGGCATGGTCAGCCGCACCCGCACCTGGCTTGTGCCCGCAAAAACCTCGGCCGCGATGTCTCCGGCGTCCGTACCCAGGACATGCACAGCCGGGGCCAGGCCGATGAGGAAGGCCAGCCGGGCCGCGCACCGCGCCCCGTTGCCGCACATCTCGGCCCGGGAGCCGTCGGCGTTGTAGAAATGCCAGATATAATCCGCCGTGGCCCCGGCCGGGGCGTCATCCAGAAAAACAAGCCCATCCGCGCCCACGCCGAAGGCCTTTCGGCACACGGCCTGGGCCCAGCCGCTCATGGCGGCCACGGGAAGCCGGGCCACACGGTTGTCGATGAGCACGAAATCGTTGCCGCAGCCCTGCATTTTGAAAAAAGGGACCGTTTTGGCGATCCCGGATATGCCGAAACCCATAGCGCATGCTCCATTTCGAAAAAGGATTGTTTCTTCGTAGCAGAAGCGCCATTCCCCGTCGAGCGGGAGACGCGCCAGGAAACGGCGGCGCAAGCCCCGTCAGCCGAACCTGCCCGAAAAAGCCCGCAACCCATGTCTGGACAGGCAAAACCCGGCCTCGGAAACCGTTGACGGGTATGGTCGAATATCATACGTATCTGGCTCATTTTCAAGTCCGAGCAGACTTCTCGCACCTCAAATACCGGGAACTTCACGCATGGAACTTTTACGCACCCTGCCGGGCGACGATGTTCGGCAAATCATGTGGCGCTTTGCCGACCGTTTCGACATGCAGATGGCCGTCCAGTCCGCCCGCTCCGTGGCCCGGGGCCTGGTGGCGAGGCTTGTGGCCGAAGGCGCGCGCCATACCCACGAATGGACCCCGCAAAAGGCCCAGCTGCTCAAAGCCTTTGACGAATCGGGTATCACCGCCGTGTTCCTCGACCCCCACCAGGGCGGCTTCATCGAGGGACCGAAAAATATGGGGCTGGCCCTGGTGGCCTTCGAACTGTCCTGGGTGGACGCCGGGTCCGCCACCTGCTCCCTGGCCGGCAACCTGGCCCTGTCGCCCATCCACGAACGCGGCACGCCCGAACAGCGCGACCACTACATGAGCCTGTGCGCCCCGGCCGCCCCCGGCGAGGACCGCACCCCCTGGCGCGGAGCCTTCGCCCTCACCGAACCCCTGCCCTACGTGGGCGTGGACACGGGCGTCCTGTGCGGCCGGGTGCGCGTGGCCTCCTGGGAAGAGGGTCAGGAGCCGGTGCTTCAGGTGGAAAAACGCGGCCGATTCATCACCGGCATGGACTTCGCCAATTTCGTCACCGCCGCCGTGGAAACCGGCGACCCGCGCATCAAGACCTCCTGCATGGTCATCCTGGAGGAGTCCGACCCAGGAACCTTCGACCGGGGTTCGCCCACGCTGAAGATGGTGCATCAGTTGTCCTCCACCCGGGATCCGGTCCTGTCGCTGACCGTCCCGGCCAGCCGTATCATCGGCGGCTATACCGTCAAAGACGGGGTCATCGTCCCCAACTACACCCACGGCGAGATCATCGCCGCCGTGTTCCACCGCACCCGGGTCACCGTGGCGCTCATGACCACGGCCAAGCTGCTCTCGGCCATCGAACCGGTCATCCGCTATCAGCGCGCCCGGTTCCGGGGCGGCGACGCCTGCACCGAGGGTTCGCCCAAATTCGAACTGGGCCTGCAGCAGAAGCAGGACGCCGTCCACCGGCTGGCCGAGGTCTGGGCCACGGGCGAGGCCAGCGCGTCGCTGGGGTTCGCCACGGCCCGGCTCTTCGATCTCCTCGACCCCACGGAAAAGGCCAAGGACCAGGCCCTGGCCGAGATGGGCGTCCAGGGCGTGCGCGCCCAGCTCATGACCGTGCGCAAGAGCCAGCCCAAGGCCCTGGAACTCGTGGACCTGCTCTTCGCGCCGGCCGAAGGCCGCGACGAGGCCCGCCTGGCGGAGCTTACGGCCGATCCCCTGGTGCTCTACACCGTGCTCGAGGCCGAAGCCTCGGTGCTGTGCCCGGCCTGCAAGCTGTGGAACACGGGCTACGGTTCGGTCATGATGCGCGAGGCCGTGGCCCTTATGGGCGGCTACGGCATCACCGAGGACTGCCCGGGCTTCCTGTTCCACAAATGGACCGACTGCCAACTCGAGGCCACCTACGAGGGCCCCGAGGCCGTGCAGCGCCGCCAGCTCTCCGCCACCATGATCAATGAGGTCTTCCTGGCGCTTGCCCGCAAATACGTGGACGAACTGGAAACCCTGCACGCCTCCCGGCCGGACATCGGCGCCGCCAGCGTGGCCGCAGGCTTCCGCCTGTGGTTGTGGACCCTGGACTTCCTGTCCAGCGAAAAAGACGCCGACGGCAACCGCCTCTACCACGGCAAACGCCAGGGCGTGACCTTCCCCCTGGCCGACGCCCTGTGCTGGCTGGTGGCCGCCCGGCTGCAGATCCTCGACGTGGTGGAACTGGCCGAAAAGGGACCGGAAAACCCCCTCCTGGCCGAAGGCCTGGAAGGCACCGTCACGTTTTTCACTGACCTGGCCCGCATCCAGGCCGCCAAGGCCGCTGCCGAGGCCGCCCGGGTGGCCAGCCTCCTGGTCAACGGCTTCGCCGCCCCGGTCGCGGACACCGC
Organism: Desulfolutivibrio sulfodismutans DSM 3696; assembly: GCF_013376455.1. Lineage (GTDB taxonomy): Bacteria > Desulfobacterota > Desulfovibrionia > Desulfovibrionales > Desulfovibrionaceae > Desulfolutivibrio > Desulfolutivibrio sulfodismutans. The sequence goes on from NZ_CP045504.1 coordinate 2,860,096, forward strand.
CGCCTTCGACAGCCTGCGCCAGGCCGTGGACAAGTCCCTGGCCGGAACTGGCAAGGCCAGGGACCGCGCCGCCGAGGCCCTGACCAAGGTCATGATCCCCGAGGCCCTGGACTACCCGGTATAAGCCGGGGATGGGGCTTCGCCCCCTCCCCGGACCCCGCCCCCGCCCGGGGGGAATCATTCCCCCCGGCCCCCCCTGGTTCCGGGCGTGCTGCGCCGAAGCTCCGCTTCGGCGCAGCACGCCCGGAAAGCCAGGGTGGCCGGAGAAACTGCTGCTCCCCGCGTGCGGCCGCGAAGCGCGATAAAGTTTTTTGAAAGGGCGGCCAGGGGGGGAACTTTTTTTCAAAAAAGTTCCCCCCCTGGCCGCCGGAGGCAATGCCGATGGACGTCGAACGCCAGGTGATGGAAGCGGACATTGTGTGTGTCGGGTTCGGCCCGGCCATGGGCGGATTTCTGACCACGCTGTGCCGGGGGCTTGTCGATGAACAGGGCGCGCCCGTGGTCGAGAGCGCGGCCATGCCCGGCATGCCGCCCCAGGTCATCTGCTATGAGCGCGCCGATGATATTGGCTTTGGCGTGTCCGGGGTGGTGACCCGGGGAAGGGGGATCAAGGCCTCGTTTCCGGATTTCGACCCGGCTGCGGTGCCCATGTGTACCCGGGTGAAGGAAGAAAAGGTCGCCTATCTGCTCGACCCGATAGGGGTCAGCCGCAGGCCGAAACTTCTGCGGTTGAAGGACCGGGCCATCCGGGCGGCGGCGAGGGGTCTGGGAAAAAAGATTCCCTATGCCCATGAGGCGGTGGAGCTGCCGTATATCCCCCCTTTCTGGCCAAGCATGACGGATTTACGTTTTCTCTGGGGCAGTTCAACCAGTGGGTGGGTTCCGAAATCATGGGCTCGGGGCTGGCCCAGATCTGGCCGTCCACGCCCGTGGCCGGGCCGCTGATCGAGGACGGCGCAGTGGTGGGCGTACGCCTGGCGGACCAGGGCGTGGACAAAAAGGGCGCGCCCGACGCCGGGTTCATGCCGGGCCTGGACGTGCGTGCGGCCTTGACGGTTGTGGGCGACGGGCCGGTTGGGCCGGTTGGCCGGGCCATTGATGACGCCTTTGGGATGCCTGCGGGGAAACATCGCCGGGAATGGGCCGTGGGCATGAAGATGGTGGTGGACCTGCCCGAGGGCTGCGAGCTGGCCGAGGGCACGGTGCTGCACACCTTCGGCTATCCTGAGCCGGAAATTTTCGGATTCCTGTATGTCCTGCCCGAGCGGGTGGCCTCGCTCGGCATCTTCGTCCCCTCCTGGTTCGACAACCCGGTGCGCACGGCCTACCGCTACATGCAGCACTGGATGCGCCATCCCTATCTGTGGCGGCGCCTGGAGGGCGGCAGGCTGCGTTCCTGGGGCGCCAAAAGCCTCCAGGAGTCCGGGCGGCGGGGCGAACCGCATCTGGTGGGCAACGGCTATGCCCGCATCGGCGAGGGCTCGGGTTCGACCAACGTGCTCACGGGCTCCGGCGTGGACGAGGCCTGGACCACCGGGGTGCAGCTGGCCGAGGGCGTTTTGGAGCTGGCCAAGGCGGGCAAGCCGTACACCCGGGAGAATCTCCAGGCCGCCTATGTGGCCAGACGCCGGGCCTCGTGGGTCGAGGCCGAGGCCAAGGTGGCCGAGAAGGCCCGCGACGGCTTCACCGAGGGCTTTTTGCAGGGGCTTATGGGCATGGGCCTGGCCGGGTTCACCAAGGGCAAGGTCTATTGGCCGGGCGTGTCGCGCCGGGTGCATGAGCGCATCCCGAGCCTGGAGCGCTATTTCAAGGACCGCATCCCGACGGTGGAGATCGCGGCCATCCGGGCCGAGTGCGCCAAAAAGGGGCTGTCCCTGCACGACGCCCTCATGGACCGGGCGGGCTGGCCGCCCATCGAATACGACGGACAGCTTCTGGTGTCGCATCAGGACGCCCTGCTCCTTGGCGGCAAGGTCCAGGCCAACCCGGGCTACGGCGACCATGTGGTCTTCGCGGACCCGGCCGTATGCGCCACCTGCCGGGAAAGGGTCTGCATCGAGGCCTGTTCCGGACAGGCCATCACGGTCAATCCTGAGGGCGGCGCGCCCCTTTTCGACCGGGAAAAATGCGTGCATTGCGGGGCCTGCCTGTGGAACTGCTCCAAGCCCCATCCGCACGATCCGGAAAAGACCAACGTGGAGTTTTCGGCCGGTTCCGGCGGCCTGCATTCCGTTGAGAACTAAAGCATTGCGACAGGAACCGCCCTGCTCTCCGCCTTGACGGCGGGAGATGCGGCGGCATGAACAAGGGAGACAAGTCATGAGCACGGGTTTTCACATCGTGGTCTGCGGCGGCATCGTGCCCGATCCGCTCCAGACCCTGGAACCGGTGAGCACCCCGGCCGGGCCGGGACTCAAAAACGAGATGATGCTGCCGGCCATCCTCGACCCCTGGGCCTCCCACGCCCTGTTCGAGGCCGCGCATCTGGCCAAGGGCGCGCCCGGCAGCAAGGTCTGGCTGGTGAGCCTGGGGCCCAAGGCCAAGCTGCAGCAGGTGATGATGTCCGTGGCCCAGAAGGCCCCCTTTGAGCTGGTGGTCTGCGACGGCCCGGCCGGGGGATTCACGGAGTCGGCCGAGGCGGCCGAGGCGTTGGCCGCCGCCATCGAGGCCATCCCCGGCATCGACAAGACGAGGCTGCTTCTTTTCGGCGGCTGGCAGTCGGCCTCGCGCGGCGCCGGGACCACCATGCAGCTGGTGGGCGAACGCCTGGGCGTCACCGAGCAGTTCCAGGGCGTGGACAGGCTGACGGTCGGCGCGGATGGGTCGCTCACGATCATGGAACGCGTGGAGGGCGGGGCCTATCAGGTATCCGTGTGCCAGGGCGCTCCGGCGGTCCTGGGCTGGGCCACCGGGGAGCTTCCCGAGCCTCCCAACAACCCCCAGGTGGGCATGCAGAACATGCGTTTTATCATGCCCGCCCTGCAAAAGGCCAAACCGGCCAAGGTCGGCGCGGACGGCGTGACGTTCGCTGCGGTTGAGCTGCCCAAGCAGCGCCGCGAGACCCGCATCGTCAAGGACACCCCGGCCGAGGACATCGCCCGGGAGATCGTGGCCTGGATACGCGGCTGATCCGGACGGCGCTGACGCCTGAACACATGATTTTCGCAAGGCCGCGCGGGGTGTTCCCCGCTTCCGGCCGTCGGAGACACAAGCCATGGAAAAGATCCTTTTTCTCGCCCATACCGAAGCGGACGGCAGCCTGTCCCAGGCCGGGCTGGAGGCCCTGACCGCCGCCAAAACCCTGGCCCAGGGGCTTGGCGCGGGGTTTGACGCAGCCCTTTTCGGGGCCGACGCGGCCGCCGCCGCCAACGCCGTGGCCGGATGCGGCGCGGGCACGTTTTTTTGCGTCTCGGGCCAGGCCTTCGCCCAGGCCCGCTACGCCACGGACGCCGCCGCCATCACAACGCTGTGCCAGGCGGCAGAAGCCACCATCGTGGTCTGCGCCGACGACTCCCGCCTGTCCCGGGCCGTGCCCGGGGCGGCCCACCGCCTGGGCGGCCGGGCGGACACCCATGTCACGGCCCTTGCGGCCAAGGATGGCGCGGCCTTCGTGCAACGCTGGCACTACCGCCAGCGCATGTACGCCGAGGTCACCCGGGTCCAGCGCCCCTGGTTCGTCACCGTCTCCGGCGGCGTGTTCCCGGCCTCTGACGTCGCCCCGGGCCAGGCTGCGGTGCAGGCCGTGACGGTGGCGGACGTGGCCACGCGCACCACGGTGAAGGAGATCCTCGCGCCATCGGCCGACGAGCAGACCATCCGTCCGGACGCGGCGCTTCTGTTCGTGGCCGGGGCAGGTTGGACCAAAAAGCAGGCCGACGGCCAGCCCCACACCCCCGAGGCGGCGGAACTCATTTTGGGATTCACCACCAAGGCCCAGGCCTCCCTGGGCAGCAGCAAGTCCCTGGTGGACATGGGCGGCGAGGGCCAGGCCGTGCTGCCGTTTCTCACCCACCTGCACCAGGTGGGACAGACCGGGGCCACCCCGCGCCATCCCAAGGGGCTGGCCACCTGCTGCCACGGCGAGGAGCCGCATGTGGTGGGCTGGCGGTTCATCGGCGAGCGCCGGGCGGTGAACCTGGATGCGGGCTGCGGCTGGGCCCAGGGCAAATGCGACGTGCTCTATGTGGCCGACGCCTTTGCGGTCATGCGGCTGGTCAACGCCATGATCGGATAGGGTCGCGGGAAAAAACCGCGACGGAGGATGACAGATCACGCCCCGGATGCAGATGCACCCGGGGCGTTTTTTTTAGGCGAACATTTCCCGCGTCGCGTCAACCGACCGGTCGGAGAGGGGGAACGCCCGGCCGGGGGATGTCCGTCGGCCGGGCGGACTCGGCGACCCGGCAGGGGACATGGAAATAGACCGTCGTGCCCTCCCCGGGGGCGCTGTCGATGGCCAGCGAACCGCCCAGAAGCTGCACCAGCCGCTTGACGATGGGCAGCCCCAGCCCCGCCCCCTGAAAGCGGCGGCTGTAGGAGCCGTCCACCTGGGTGAAGGGTTCGAAGATGGAGGCCAGCAGGTCGCCCGGGATGCCGATGCCGGTATCCGAAACGCTAAACAGCAACCGAAATGTCCCTGGCCTGCGGCCCGGCAGGAAGCTGATTTCCACGGCCACCTCCCCGGACGGCGTGAACTTGACGGCGTTGCCCACCAGGTTCAACAGAATCTGGCGCAGCCTGGCCGCATCGCCCACAAGCCTTGCGGGAACGTCCGCATCGGGCCGCATCACCAGGGCGACGCCTTTTTCCCGGGCGGCATGGCGAAAAAGCATCTCCACCTCGCCAAGAAGGTCCGGCAGGGAAAACGCCTCCTCGCGCACCACAAGCTTGCCCGCCTCGATGCGCGACAGATCCAGGATGTCGGTTAAAAGCGCGGTCAGGCGTTTCCCGGACTGGGCGGCATGCGACAAATATTCCTTCTGCTCCCCGCTGAGCTCCGAGAGCTCCAGAAGCTGGATCATGCCCAGGATGCCGTTTAAGGGCGTCCTGATCTCGTGGCTCATGTTGGCCAGAAACTCCGACTTGGCCTTGCTCGCGGCCTCGGCCGCCTCCTTGGCCCCACGCAGGTTGCTTTCGGCCTCGTGGCGCATGGCCGATTCCCGCTCCAGGGCCTCGGCCATGCCGTCCATGGCCCCGGCCAGCCGCCCCAGCTCTCCTGTGTCGTGGGCAATGCCGGTACGGGCAAAAAAATCGCCGCGTCCGAACCGCTCGGCAGCCGCCACCAGCAGGCCCACGGTGCGGCCGATGGACACGGCGCCCAGCAGCCAGGCCCCGACCAGGGAGATCACCGCCAGGGCGCCGAGCAGGCCCAGAAGGCGGATGTGGTCCCGGGAGGCCCCGTCCAAGACCGCTTCCACAGGCAATCCGGCGAAAAAGGTCATGTACGGTTCGAGATCCTGTCCCAAACGCAATTTGGCGTAGGCATAGACCCGCGTGACGCCATCGGAGCCGGTCTGCCGGACTAAACCGGTATCCCCCGAGGCTTTCGCCGCTTCCCAAATCTCCTTTTTGATGGGCTTGCCCGGGGGGTTGGTCCGGGGCGAGGGGGGATAATGGTAGAGCCGGATGCCGACATGATCGGCGATGCCGAGCATGGTCCCGGCAGGATACCGCGAATCGGCCAGCCAGTCCTTGATGGAGCTCAGACGCACGGCGGCGATGAGCACCCCCGAAAGGCGGCCGTCTTCCGTAAAATACGGAAGGGCATAGGGAAAGGCCGGTTCGTAGGATGTCCGGCTGACGATGTATTCGCCGACGGAAAAGGTGCGGTCTTTCACCGCATCCAGGAAATGTTTGCGGTCGCCAAGCGTGACCGGACCCTCGGCGGGAATGCCTGAGGCGAACATGTCCCCTGCGGCGTCTACGGCCAGAATATTGGTATAATAAGGATTTTCCTTGAGTAGGCGGGCAAATATCGTCGAGCAGGCAACGGAATCCTGCGCGCGAACCTCGGGCAGTTGGGACAGGGTCATGAGCATCTGCCGGGCGCCGAGGGCCATGTGCTCCTGGATATCCGCCGCGCCGGCCACAAGCTGCCTGGCTTCCTCCTGGGCGAGTTCCATGGCCCGCACCCGTTCCTGTTGCCAGAATAGGCCCAAAAGGCCCATGGCCGGGAGCACGGAGAGCAGCACCAAAAGGACCAGCCTGCCCCGGATCGTCGATGGCAAAACGCGCATGTCAACCGCCGTTCCCGGCGGAGAGACTTTCGAGTCGTCCTGCTGCCTGCCGGGTAGGCTGGGTGTTCGCGGGGCACGGCCAAACACCTGTTCCTGGAAAAAGAGACGGGGAGCTCAATTTACGTCAAAGAGTACGCCGGAATGTCGCCTTGGGCAAGGGATGCCGGGGGCCTGACGGGAGGTCAGTCCGAAAACAGGACGGCCGGATCCCCGGGCATGTCTTCGGCCCGAAAACAGCTGGCCCTGGGACTGGATAACTCCTCGACCCGCCAGGCCTCCCCGGCCGGAATGGCGGCCATCTCGACCCCCAGATGATGCAATAGCGACAGGGTGCTTTTGGGCTGGGCGTCGGCGGACAGGGTGACCAGGACCGGACGCAGGATCTTCAACAACAAAAACCCGGCCGCATTCCAGGTGCCGAGCCTGCGCAACTCGGGCAGCTTTTGGGTATCCCGGATCTGCCCGACCTTTGACAGGCCCAGTTCCTTGCGCAGCGCCTTAAACAGCAGATCGCCCGGGGCATCCTCAAACCGCTTTTCCACTGTCAGGTAGGGTTCGGCCCGGGGCACAAGCCCGGCCTTGGTCCACCAGCCGTACAGACGCCAGAAGCGGCTGCCGTCCTCGCTCAGGGGGACGACGAGCATATGGTCGGACTCGACCGCCACCATCTCGGTTTTCCCGTCGCTGGTCATGAGGAAGGGCTCGATGAAGGGGAACCGGGCCAGATCCCGGGGGATGGGCTGGGCTTGCGGCCAGGAAATGCGCCGAAACCGCAAAAAACCCTGGCGGTAACGCTCGAAAAGGGCCTGGGGCGAAAGTTCAGCCCCTGGCCGCTGCCACATGGCCACGGTTTCCGGATCGTCAACCCGGACCAGACGGCTGACAGGTTTTTCCTGCATGTCGGCCTCCCTCCCGAAGCATCATGGGCGGGCCGACGCTCGCCGCGTCCGGCCGCACAAAACATGTGCGTTTCTTGTAGCAGAACCCGGGACGGGTGTCATCGCCGAAGGCCCGGACCCGGCGGCAGGAGGTTCAGCCGGACACCCCCGGAAGCACGCCGCCCACCCGGGCCCGGTAGCGCCGATAGTCGTCGCCAAAGCGCGACTCCAGCCACTGCTCTTCATGCCGGATGGACAGGCGGTAGATCAGGGCGGTGAAAATCGGCGCGCTCAGCACCAACATCCCGCCCGCCAGAAGCGACAGGCCCGGGATGATGCACACCACCCAGGCCGCATACATGGGGTGGCGCACCAGGGCGTAGATCCCCCCGGTCTCCAGGCGGCTGGCGTCATAGGATTGATACAGACGCATGATGGCCGCGGCGTAGACGGCAAGCCCCAGAAGCACCAATCCGGCGCCCACGGGGCGCAGGGGCAGGTATTTGACGTAGGGCCGGGCCACGGCGGCAAAGAGCAGTTCATCGTAAAAAAAGGCCAGCTTGGCGTAGCACAGGGAGGCCCGATACAGGGCCGTGCCCGATCCCCAGCGATTCATGGCGTTCCTCCGGCGCGTCGTTATGTGAAAAATATCACAACCGTCGCGGAGGCGTCAACGGGGGAAAGAGACACTCCGGGATACCATGCCGAGACGATTCCAGGTTCTCACCGTATTTCACATTTTGGCCGCCAGGGTCACCGACAAGCGCCTGATTCGTTTTTCTACGCCTGCGGCTTCGCCGACAGAAACAGCGTGTGTGCGACCTGGAAAAAGGACGGTCCACACCCGGCTGTCAGGCTGTCGTGTGCGACGGCTGGCAGGGCAAGGCCGTGAGGTTGAAGTCCGCAAGCGACACCCGGCTCTCCCATTGCGGCAACCTGCCCCCGGGGCCTTCAATCAGCACCAGCGCAGGCGCCCGATCCGCAAGCCCATTGATTTTGCCCCACAACGTCGTATCGCCCCAGAACCGGGGCGGAGGATCGGCGGCTGAAACGGCCTTCAAAATCTCGCCCGGCGTTTCGCAACCGGCGCGAATCGCCGCGAGGGCAAGCGCTTCAAGCCTCCCCAGCCCGGTTCGCGGGTCGGGTTGTTCCTGCAGCCATCGCCTGACCGCTGCCGGAACGAAGGGGAGAGGCGGATCGGTCGTTTCTGAGAGTTCGGCGAACACGGCGGCATCCTGTGTTGCAAACGCCTGGTCCACGACCGCTGCAAAGCGAAACTGCCCGTCTGTGACGGGACGCCTGCCTGGGTAGAGTGATGCGAGTTGTCCCGGCTGAAGTTGTCCAAGCCCATGAAAGGGTTCGATCCCTGGGAACGCATCCACACAAATGAGTTCTGCCCTCTTGTTTCCTGTGTGAGCCAGACAGGCAAGAATATGGGCCAGCATGGACTGATCAAAAAGGCAGGCGTCAAACCACAGCACGACATGTTCATGAACAGCCGCTTCAGCCAGCCTTTGATACTGATTATGCAGACCTTTTAGAATAAACTTCCGGTCCATGCCGCCTGCGGTGGACTCCTCCAAAAACAGCGCCCGGGTGCAGAGTTCCGTTTCCGTTGGCCAGCCCGGCTGCCGGGGGCCGTCATAGAGGATGTCACGCCAGACGAACACCTCTCCGGAAAGACCGGCCTTTGCCAAACATCCGCCTGCGATGTCACCGCCTATGATGTGGCATATCGGGTTTATCTCATTTTTCCTGTCGGCCATTGGCAGCGTATCCCTCAATCCATGCGCCGCTGCAACAGCAGAAAATCGGCCAGGGTCAGAAGCATCATGGCCTTCAGCACCGGCACGATGCGCGGGATGGCGCTGCGGTCGTGGCGGCCGCCCACGACGATGGTGGCCGGGTTGCCGTCCGTATCGATGGTGGGCTGGGGCCGGGCGATGGACGCAATGGGCTTGACCGCCGCACGGACCACGATGGGCCAGCCGCAGGAGATGCCGCCCAGGATGCCCCCGGCGTTGTTCGTGACCAGAGCCGTGCCCGCAGGAACCAGGGGGTCGTTGTTGTGCGAACCGGTCAGCCGGGCGGCGGCGAAACCCGCCCCGATCTCCACCCCCTTAACCGCGCCTACGCCCATAAACGCCGAGGCCAGCCGGGCGTCCAGCTTGTCGAAGACCGGCTCCCCGAGCCCGGCCGGAACCCCCGTGGCCGCAACCTCCACGATCCCGCCAAGGCTGTCGCCAGCGGAGACGGCCTCACGGGCGCGGGCTTCCCAGGCCGGAACCACCCCGTCTGTGGCCGCAAAAAAAGGGCGGGAAAGCGCCCCGTCATGATCCAATTCGGCCGCCGGGATGCCGCCAAGCTCCACGCAGCAGGCCGTCACCCGGATGCCCGACGTCGCCAGAAGCTCCTGGGCCACGGCCCCGCCGGCCACCCGGCAGGCCGTCTCCCGGCCCGAGGACCGGCCGCCGCCCCGGTGGTCGCGCAGGCCGTATTTGGCCTGGTAGGTCACATCGGCGTGTCCGGGCCGGAACAGATGCTTCAGGGCGTCGTAATCCGTGGAGCGCTGACAGGTGTTCTCGATCATGAACCCGATGGGGGTGCCGGTGGTGCGGCCCTCGAAGATTCCCGAGAGCAGGCGCACGGTGTCTGGCTCCTGGCGCGTGGTGGAGGTCAGCGAACCCCCGGGCTTGCGGCGGTCCAACTCGCGCTGGATCATCGCCTCAGCCAGGGGGATGCCCGCCGGGCAGCCGTCCACCACGCCGCCCAGGGCCGGGCCGTGGGACTCGCCAAACGTGGTCAGCCGGAAAACGCGTCCGAAGGTGTTGCCGCTCATGAGGGTATCCCGGGGCTAAAACCCCTGTTCCAGGGGCGGATTGACCAGGCAGGGACCAAGCCCGGACATGTCGGCCGGGGCGACGTCGGCCGGGGCCAGGCGCACATGGCGGCCGACGATGGACAACCGGCCGGTGCACAGCCAGTGGACGGCCTGGGGGAAGATACGGTGCTCCAGGGCCAGGATGCGCCCTCCCAGGGCCTTGCCGTCGTCTTCGGCATGGGCCGGGACCGCCGCCTGGATGACGATGGGGCCATGGTCCATTTTTTCGTCCACGAAATGCACGGTGCAGCCGGAGATCTTGACCCCGTGCCGGGCCGCGTCAGGCTGGCCATGCACCCCGGGGAAGCTCGGCAGGAGGGCCGGATGGATGTTCAGGATGCGCTGGGAAAAGGCCGTGACGAACCCCGGCCCCAGAATGCGCATGAACCCGGCCAGGACCACGACTTCGGCCCCGGATTTCCGTATGGCCGCCACCAGGGCGGTGTCGAAGGCCTCGCGGCAGGGGTAGGCCCCGTGCTCCACCACGGCCGTGGGGATGCCGCACTTGGCGGCCCGGGCCAAGCCGTAGGCGTCTCCCCGGTTGGAGAGCACCAGCCGGATATCCGCCGCCAAAACGCCCGCGGCGGCCTTGTCCAACATGGCCTGGAGGTTCGATCCGGAGCCGGAGATGAGGACCGCGACAGGGGTCTTCATGACGCGGCGTCCCGTTCGGCGGCGGCGTGCCGGGCCACGGCCCGGGCCAGGGCCGGGACGGTATATTCCCCGGCCGTGACCGCCGGAATAAAGCCGTACGTCTCCAGGGTCTTGGCCGTGATGGGCCCGATGACCGCGCAGGCCACGGCCGGGGTGAACTCCCGGAAGACCTGGGGCGGTATCTTGGCGAAGAAGTTGTCCACCGTGGAGGAGGAGGTGAAGGTCACATAGCGGATCTCGCCCGAGCGCATGGCCTCCAGAATCTCTTCGGGATCCTGGTCCACGGGCCGGGTGGCGTAGACCGGCAGCACCGTGACCGCCGCCCCGGCCTCGGCCAGTTTCTCGGGCAGCACCTCCCGGGCCTTTTCGGCCCTGGGAATGAGCACCTTTTTCCCGGCCACGCCCCGGGCCAAAAGCCCCTCCACCACGGACTCGGCCACGAATCGTTCGGGCAGAAAGTCGGCCCGGATGCCGCGCCCCGCCAGGGCGGCGGCCGTGGCCGGGCCGATAGCCCCGACCTTGGCCTGCCCGAAGGCCCGGGCGTCCAGTCCCTCGGCGGCCATGGCCGCGAAAAAGGCCTCCACGCCGTTGGCCGAGGTGAATATCACCCAGTCGTATCCGGAAAGCTCCCGGGCGGCGCGGCGCACCGGGGCGTCGTCGGAAAGCGGCGCGATCTCGATGGCCGGGAACTCGAAGCAGCAGGCCCCGTCATCTTCTAAAAGCCGCACCAGGTCGCTGGCCTGCTCCCGACTGCGGGTGACCACCACGCCTTTGCCCAAAAGCGGCCGCTTCTCGAACCAGGACAGCCGGTCCCGAAGCCGCACCACCTCGCCCACCACCAAAAGCGACGGCGCGGCGAACCCGGCGGCCTTGGCCTTCTCGGCGATGGAGCCCAGGTCGGCGGCCAGGGAACGATGGCGACAGGTGGTGCCCCAGCGCACCAGGGCGGCCGGGGTGGTGGCCGGGCGGCCGGCGCGCATAAGATTTTTGGCGATGTCCGGGAGGTTTTTCACCCCCATGAAAAAGACCAGGGTGGAGGCGGACCTGGCCAGGGCCTCCCAGTCATGGGCGCTCCCGGCTTTGGTGGGATCCTCATGCCCGGTGATGAAGCTCACGGACGAGGCATAGGCCCGGTGCGTCAGGGGGATGCCCGCATAGGCGGGCGCGGCCACGGCCGAGGTCACCCCGGGCACCACCTCGAAATCCACCCCGGCGTCGAGCAGTTCCTCGGCCTCCTCGGCCCCCCGGCCGAAGACATACGGGTCGCCGCCCTTTAAGCGGGCCACCACCTTGCCTTCCTTGGCCTTTTCCACCAGGAGCTGGTTGATCTGGTCCTGGGGCAGGGTATGGTCGCCGCCCTTTTTGCCCACGTAGAGGATCTGCGCGTCGGGGCGACAGAAGGACAGAAAGGACTTGTTGGCCAGATAGTCGTAGACCACCACGTCGGCCGTCTGCAGCACGGCCTTGGCCTTGAGGGTGAGCAGGCCCGGATCGCCGGGACCGGCGCCGAGCAGATAGACCTTGGGCATGTCGTTCCTTTTGGACGGATGGGGAATGATGGTCGGAAACCCGCGTTCCGGCCGGTTTCATGTACCGGCTTCCGGCCCGGCTGACAAGAACCGCCCAGACCAAAGCCCGAGGGCTGGCCGCAACCGTCGCAGACGGCCACCGCTTTGACTTTTCCCCCGGTTTGGGGGAAGGATCATGGGGTCTTGTAGAAAATCCGCCTGAGGCGACGCGCGCAAAGCTCCGGCCATTGTCGCCGACATCAGGCTGCGCGCCTGCAGGACGCGAAGAGGTGTCATGAACCATACCATACGCATTCTGCTCGGCACATTGCTGGTCGTGTTTCTGGCGTCGCCGCTTTGCGCCGAAGGGATGCTGCCTGACAGATTCCAGGGCGAGGTGGCCGTGTATCCCGGGGCCGTTATCGTCAAGGTGCTCGACTTTCCCAAGTCCGTGATGGTCCGGCTCAAGTCCCAGGACACGCCCGAGCGCATCGCGGCGTTTTACAAAACGGACATGGCCGCCAAGGGCTGGACCACCCAGGTGGCCGACGCCACCGCAACCGGGGCCTTCCTGGTCATGACCAAGGAGACGAGGCGCTTGATCGTGGAGGTTGAACGGGGACCGGACGCCACAAGCCTTTTCAACATCAGCCTGTAGCCGCCCCGACCTTGCCGCCGCCATGCGCCATGCGGATTTTCGCCCATGAGCACCCCTGCCAAACATTCCACTGACCCCGAGTTCGCACCAGCCAGGGGCGCGAACCTGCGTCGGCGTCTGCGTCTGGCCGCCCTGCTGGGCCTTGTGCTGGTGGCGGGCTTTTTCGCCCTGCCCCAGATCGTCGATTTGTCCCTTGGGCAGGATAAAATAAAGGAATACGCAGAATTATCCCTCTCCCAGGCCCTTGGCCGCAAGGTGACCGTGGGCGGGCAGGTGCGGCTGTCCTCTTTTCCGTGGATGATGCTGCACGCCGACGACCTGACGGTGGCCGACGCCCCGGGGTTCGGCTCCGAACCGTTTTTATCCGTGAACCGGGTCACGGTGGACATCCGGCTCCTGCCCCTTTTTTCCCGGATCATCATGCCCGGGGCCATCACCCTGATCAGCCCGACCATGCATCTCAAACGCGACGCCGCCGACCGCCCCAATTGGGAGGGGCTCCCTTTTTTCAGCGCCTCTGCAGCGCCGATGGAGGCTCTCGTCTCCCCGGAAAACGGAGACGCCCCGCCAAAGGCCGACGCGCCTTCGGGCTGGGAGGTGGTCCCCCTGCCCAGCGGCATCCGCATCCAGGACGCCATGGTCCACTATGATGACCGCCGCCGGGGGTTTTCCGGGGCGCTTCGCCACTTCACCCTGGCCACCGGGCGCGGCGAGCGTTTCGATTTTCACCTGTCCTTCGATGTCACCGGACTGGATCCGGCCGTGGAGGCCCAGATTCATGCCAAGGGCACGGCCGGTTTCGATGCCGAGCGCCTGAGCCTGTCCGTTGCGGACGCGCTCGTGGAGGCCACGTTGGCCGTTCCCGGCGACGAACGCTTTGCCAGCCCCGAAGGCGGCGAGCCCTGGCGCGTCACCCTGCGGGCCGCTGTGGACTGCGACACCGCTGCCGGGAGTCTTGCCGTGCGTGACCTCACGGCCGCCGCGCCCGATGCGCAGCTGACCGGAAACGTGGAACTGACCGGACTTATGGAGCATTTCCAGGCCACGGCATCCTTTGCCCTGCGCGCGGCGCTCAGCGGCCCCATGGGACAGGCGACGCAACTCGCGCCTTTGGCCGCCAAGACCGGGGAGAGCGTCCCCTCTGCCCCATCCGTTTCGCCCGACGGAAAAAAACGCTCCTTCCTGGATTTCTCCAGCCGTTTTTTACCTGCCAAGCCCCCCAGCCCCCTGGACGACCTGACCCTTACGGCCCAGCTTTCCGCCTCGGCGGATCGGATCAGCCTTGCGTCCGTAAGCCTGCATCTGCGGGACGCCTCCGTGACCGGGCGAGCCGACTACCAGTTTGGGCCGCGTCCCCGGCTGACGGCGGACCTTCAGGCCGTGGGCCTGAATCTGGACCGGATCCCCTGGGGATCCGGCGGGCAGGGCTTTGTCTTGCCCCTGTCGTTTTTGACAGACGCCTACGGCCGGATCACGCTTGACGCGCGCGACATGACGCTGGGCGGGGTGACCCTGCCCCAGGCCGCGCTCACGGCGGCATCCGAGAAGGGCCAGTTCCGCCTGTATCCCCTCTCGGCCATCACCCCCGAAGGCATCCTTGCGGCGGATGTCCGGGGCGAGGTCCGGGGCCAGGCCCTGGATGTGACCGCCGAGGCAGAAATCTCCCAGACCCCGCCGAATGGCCAGAAAACATCTTCCCGGCCCGTGCAGGCCACCACCCTGGTGCTTACGGGAACGGCCGAGGCCGCACGCGCCACGGGGAATCTCCAGTTGACCGCAAAAGACCCCCTTTCCGTCGCCCGGATTCTCGGCCAGTCCGAGGCGTCGGCATCCGCCATGGCCTCTCCCCCGGGACTCTCCTGCAAGGCCGCGTTCACACTGACTCCGGGACTTGACCGGATATGGGACCGGCTTGATTTCACAGGCCTTGAGGCCCGCCTGGGTCCGGATGTGATAAACGGCGGCGTGACCGTGAAAAATGGACCGGAAAAGACTGTTGAACTCGGCCTGCACCTGGAAACCCTGGAACCGGATCGCCTGGCTGCCCTGTGGGCAGCCATGGTTCCGGCAAAAAACGGCGCGACGGCCGATGGTGCGGCGACAAACCCGGGTCAGGCCGACCTGCCCGCCCTACCCGACATACCTGCGCTGATGGGCCGCATCTCCGTCGGCAAGGCCACGATTTCCGGTGTTGAGGCCAAAAATCTCACCGTCGAGGGGCAATACCGACAGGGCAAGGCCGAGGTGACCTCTCTTGGCGGCGATCTTTTCGGAGGCAAACTTTCTGGCCGCATGGAGGCCGGTCTGACCCCCGGCGCCAACCGCCTGGCGATCAACGCCACCCTGGCCGGCGCGGATTCCGGGGCGTTGACGAACCGTTTTCTCACCGGACCCTGCACCCTGCGCCTTGCGGCCGAGGCCGCCGGAGATTCCGTAGCGACCATGCTGTCGGCCTTGTCCGGCCGCGTTGAGGCCGAAATGAACCGGGATCTGAAACCCGGACGCAAAGCCGAAGACCTTCCCCTGGCCAAGATCAAGGCCGGGGTCGACTTCAAAGCCCAACACAACGGCGCGCCTGAGGCCGGGCGCGCTTTTGACCTGAACGCCAGCCTGACGGCTTCCGGCCCGGCCTCCCTGCGGGAGATCAAAGCCGATGCCCGGGGCGTGGCCTCTTATGGCAAAGACGCGGTGCAGATCGGCCAGGGAAAGCTCTCCGGCACGGCCACCCTGGCCATGCCTGCCGAGAAGGGCGAACGCAGCCTGGGTGTGGCCTTTGGCACGGAGTTCCACCTTGATCCGGGCAAAGGCGCTTTTTCCGCTCGCAACATCACCCTGGAGGCGGGTGGAACCAAGGGCACGGGAAAACTTGATAAAAAGGGACGCGACGAGGGCGGCAGGCTCTCAGGCGCTTTCGACTTTCCTGACATCAACCCTCGGGACCTACTGCCCGCCCTGGGCTTTTCCGCTCCGCCCCATGCCGCCAGCGATGATCTGCGACATGGCTCACTCACCTTTGTGGTTGCGGAAAACGCCGTCGGCACCGAAATCAAGGGCATTTCCCTGCATCTCGACGACATGCGGGCCACGGGGACAGTTTTGCTGCGAAGCGGCCTGGGCCGGCCGAAAATAGAACTGGACGTCACCCACCTGGATTTCGACCGCTACTTTCCTCCGCAACACGCCGAGCAAAAACCCGCCCCTGCGAACCAGGATGTGCCCATCGACCTTGCGGCCTTGCGCAGCTACGATGTGGAAGCACGTATCCGCTTCAATTTCCTTAAAAAAGGCAACTTGGTTTGGAAAAACGGCGTCACCAGTCTGTCCGCCCGGGGCGGTGTTTTTTCCGCCCGTCATGAGGCGGGGGAATTTTATGGCGGCCGTTTTCTGGCCGATCTCAAAGGCGACGCCCGCGACGTGGTGCTCAAGACATCCCTGGATCTTCAGATTGACGGCTTTGACGCCGCCACCTTCCTCAAGGAATGGGCCGAGGGCGACGTGCTGGCCTCGGGGGGCGCCACCTTCGTCTTGGCTTTCAAAAGTAACGGCCTCACGGAACGCGCCTTGCGCCGCAACATCTCCGGCTCCGCCCGCTTCCAGGTCACCCGGGGCGCCTTGAAGATCCGTGAATCCGGCAGCCCTCCCCCCTCGTCTGCTGGAACGGGCGCAACGGGCACAACGGGCGCAATGGGCGCGTCTGAGCACCAAACCGGACAGAGCGTCCCGGCCACCACGGCAACCAAGCCCGCAGCCGAGGCCAAGTTCGATCTTTTACCGTTCTCTGTTCTGTCATCCTCCTATGCAGTGCGCGAGGGGGTGGCCATCACCAATGATTTCCTCATTCAAGGCAAGGAAATGCGTGTTGACGGCGCCGGTTATGTCGATCTGCGCGACGAATCCATCGACCTTTCCGTGTCCGCGACCCTGGAAAGCGGCGCCAAGGTTCCAGCCACCATTCGGGGGCCCCTGGAAGATCCAAAACTGGAGATAGACCGTTCCAAACTCTTCGGTGACATGGTCTATCGCATTCTCAAGGGCATCATCACCATGCCTGGAAAGGCCTTGGGAAAAATCTTCAACGTCAATTGAACCCCATGGAGCAAGCGCCCTATTCCGCCACTGCCGTCAGCGATCCCGATTCCGGGATGCTTGTCGATGTGCTTTTGGAGGATGGGGGCAAGCGACGTCATTTTTGCGGCCGAGGCGGTGAATCGTCGCTTGAGGCGACCGTCCAGGAGGCCATGGCCGCTCGCGAAACCCCGGTTTTCGTCGGTTTCGGACTAGGGCGCGGACCTGTTGCGGCACTTACGTCCGGCGTCGGGCAGATTGTGGTTGTTGACCGCGAGACCCCGATACTGGACATCACCCTGCCCGCCACAGGCCTTGCCGGAGAGACCCGGCTGGCCATTGTTTCCGACCCTGATCCGGATTGCGCGGCCCAAACGGCCCTGGCGCTTCTTCCAGCGTCTTATGGCGGACGGGTCAGGGTCATCCTCCATCCGGCGTACCTCCGACTCAACCGCTCGTATTATCTTGAAGTCGCCAATCGATTGCGCGCCAGGGCTGTTTTCCGGCAACAGGTCGGCTATCCGAAGTTTTCCGGCGCAACACCCCGGGTGCTTCTGGTGCAAAGCGACTATTTCCTGGTTGCGGAAATCGCTGCGGCCTTGCATGCCCTCGAAATCCCTACCGCCTTTCTGCCGCTTACCGACCTGACGCGCGGCCAAACCACGTTCATTGAGGCGCTGTTGTCCGCTGTCGCCGATTTCCGGCCGGATTTTTTGTTGACCGTCAACCACCTGGGGATGGATCGCGAAGGCCGTCTCATGGAGCTCTTAGCCGAACTGAAACTCCCCCTGGCCTCCTGGTTCGTGGACAATCCCCACCTGATTCTTCACGATTTTCCCCGCCAGACCAGTTCGTGGTGTACGGTCTTTACCTGGGACCGGGACACGGTCGCGTCCCTGGCCGACATGGGTTTTTCCGACCCCGTTTTTCTTCCCTTGGCCACGGACCCCGGCCATTTCCATCCGACGCGCCCCTCGGATCGTCCACTTGAACCGGGCTGGACGACAGACGTTTCCTTTGTGGGCAGCTCCATGGTCCGCCAGGTCCGCGAACCCCTGGCCAAATTGGCGGGTTACTCCCGGCTTATCGGTGATTTGCAAGCCCTGGCCGCTAGTTTCGCGCAGCATGGCCATCGCCGTGTGGGGCGTTTTTTATCCGAGACCCGGCCGGATCTGCATGCCCTTTATCTCGCGCTTCCCGATGCTCGACATCGCCTGGATTTCGAGTTGCTCCTCACCTGGGAGGCCACGCGCCAGTACCGGACCCGCTGTGTGGCGGCCATACTGCCGTTTGCGCCGTGTATCGTGGGCGACCGAGGGTGGACCGAAACCCTTCCTTCTGATCCATCCTGGCGGATCCTGGCGCCTCTGGACTATTATCGCGATTTGCCTCGTTTCTACCCCTTATCCAAAGTCAGCCTCAATTGCACCAGCATGCAGATGAAGGGCGCCATCAATCAACGCGTTTTTGACGTCCCGGCCTGTGGCGGTTTTGTGCTCACTGATCGTCGCGAACAGCTACAACTTGCTTTTTCACCTGACGAAACAGCCTGCTATGATGACCCGGGCGAGATTACCAGCCTGGTCAGGTATTACCTGTCTCATCCCGCCGAACGGCGGCTCATTTCCAGCAAAGCTCGAAAACATATCCTGGCCAATCATACCTACCGCCATCGCCTGGGGGCCCTCCTTGACGTGATGGTAAAAAATTACTCTTAATTTACAAGCACTAAACCCTCATTCCGTCATGCGTCGCTTCCCAGTCCCGTGATGAGCTTGGGCTTGGCTTGTGCGGTAAATTCGGGTATGTTCCAATGGTTCGATCAAGGGTGGGAGGAACTCTTGATAGAATTCATTAACTCATGAATAACATTGCTTCTTTTTTTATCCTCTGAACCCGGCTTGCCTCTTTTCCATTGGACAAAACGTGCTCAAAAACGCCTTACGACAACATCTGTCGCGTGCCTGCCCTGAGCAGGATTTGAAGCGATGGTACGATCCTCTGGAAGTCGAGGTGATCGAACCTATTCAGGTTTTTTCTGTCGAATTTCCACATCCTTACTTCGCGCAGTGGTTTGGTCAGGGCATTCAAGATCTCTTCGAAAAAGAAGTTGGTCAGTTTATGGGCCCTGGTTATGTTATGCAGTATCATTGTCGAACTATAACAATGAACGGTATTAAAGAATCTCCTTTTACCGAAATTATCAGTCATATTGATTTTCCTTTTGGACATAGTTTTATTTTTGAAACATTTTTTGCAAATGAAAAAAATTTTTTCCCTTTATCATTAGCACGTGAAGTTGCTAATAATGCTATAATCAAATATAATCCTTTTATCATTTGCGGGTTTTCTGGTTCTGGGAAAACCCATCTTCTGCGGGCAATTGCAAATGATTTAAGCAGACGCAACGATAATAAAAAAATTTTTTACGGCACTCTTGATGATATAAAAAATATCTTTGAGGTAAAATTTCCTGGAAAACCCTATGAAGCAAGAAAGTATCTACAAGGCTTCGAATGGCTTTTCGTAGATGACTTTCAGTTGTTAAAAAAACATCTTGATCTTCAAGAAGAATTAACAATTCTCTTTAATATGTTTTATGATCGCAAAAAACAGATGGTTTTTAGCAGTTCTGAACGCATTTCCTCTTTTGATTTTCTCGATCCTACCTTGCGTTCCCGTTTGGAGTGGGGCTTGGTCGTCCACCTTAAGGAACCAGATCTTGATGTTCGTGTTGATTATACTGAAAATATCAACAAAAAAAATAAGCTTGGGTTGGATCACGACAAAATTCTTACTTTAGCGAGACGTTTTGAAAATATTCGTAAACTCCGCGGCGTATTGCTCAAGATCGATGCCTACCGGGCGCATATGCAGCGTGAACACCTTTCTGAAACAGAATTTCGCCGACTTATCCGGCAAAGTGACGAAAGAAAAGGGGCTAACCTTACTGCGGATCATATCGTTTCCGTGGCGGCCACCCATTTTCAGGTTGATATCAATGATATCATGGGAGCCAAGCGAAACAAAAATGTCGTGCTTGCCCGGCAGACAGCCATGGCTTTATGTCGTACACTTCTTGGCATGTCGTATCCCGCATTAGGGAAATATTTTGGCGGAAAAGATCACAGCACAGTTTTGTACTCTATAAAAAAAGTCACGCAATTACATGGTGTTAATGAGGATGCGAAAAAATTGTTCCAAACTTTGTTAAAAAAATGCCGACAACTCGCATAACGTGTCATTGCTGGGAATCGCTGACAGCAACGTTCCTTGAGTTTCTCTTTGATGTTACTTTTTTTTAACATAATTTCAGAGTGTTAGCTAATTTAAAAACATACGTGCCCTCACTATGACTATAACGAAAAAAAATTCTTAAAATTATATGATCAGATTGTTCATTTGACTTTTTATTGAAAACGTTTCTTTCGAAGATAACCGTAAGGAGTATTCCATGCATGTAAAAGTTTTCCGAAACGACATTATCGATGGATTACAAAAATCATCCAGCATTATTCCTGCCAAAACTGGAGCTGCTTTTCTCCGTACTCTTTGGCTTGAAGCAAAAAATGAATCATTAAGAATTTTTTCAACTGATTCAAGTCTAGAATTTACTGGTGAATATAATGCTATAATTCATGAAGAAGGCCTTGTTGGTGTTCAAGGAAAGAATTTTCATGAACTTATTCGCAAGCTGCCTTCAGGCGAAATTGGAATGCGGCTTGATATAACAACTGGAAATCTTATTATAACACAAGGAACCAGGAAATATAAACTACCTACTAGCGATAAAAGTTGGTTTCAAAATTTTTCCCCTTTTCCTGAGATTGGTGTAGCTGTTTGGTCGGGTGATTTTTTGCAAGAATTAATTGATCGTGTTACTTATTGCATAAGTGATGAAGACACTATGCAAGCGATGGCTTGTATGTATCTGAAACCAGAAAACATTGAATCTAAAGTTGAAGTTTGTGGTTTAAATGGGCATCAGTTTGCTCTTGTTGCATTTCTTAATGATGATATTTATGGTATGCTTCCTGGAGATGGCATTCTTATTCAAAAAAAATATGTTTCTGAACTTAAAAAATGGTTAACAGCCGACGAAATAGAACTGGCAATTAGTCAAAAGCGACTTTTTTTCAGAGGAACTGAAAAGAAAGAAACTTTCAGCTTACCTTTGAGTTATTATCAATTTCCAGATTACAGCTCTTTCCTTTCCAAACTTTCCCACGATGATACCTCTGTTCTTTCTATTAATAGAGATGAACTTTCTGATGCGTTAAATCGTGTAGCAATTTTTAATACAGAAACAAATCGGTGCGCTTATTTTCAATTTGAATCCGCTGGTGAACTGTCTTTGCGAAGTCAAGGTCAGGAATCAGGTGAAGCAAGTGAAATTTTAAGTGCGGAATATACTGGAAATTTGCGGCAAATTGCTTTTCCAACAAAAGACATCATCGATATTTTAAGTCATTTTAACTCTGATAAAATAACACTTACTTTGACAGGATCCGAAGGCCCTTGTGGCATAACTGGAACTGATGACCCGGATTACGTTGTCATTATTATGCCGATGAAAATTGTCGAAGAGACGTACTATAACGAGGAATATATCTCATGATTCAAAATGGCTCTGATAATACATATAATGCTGATAGTATTACTGTACTGGAAGGACTTTCTGCCGTTCGTAAACGTCCGGCTATGTACATTGGATCGACAGATTTACGAGGTCTTCATCATCTTGTTTATGAAGTTGTTGATAACTCTATTGATGAATCCATGGCTGGTTATTGTGATAGAATTTCAATTACTATTCATTTGGATAACAGTGTAACTATTAGTGATAATGGCCGAGGAATACCAGTAGATATTCATCCTAAAGAAGGAAAACCAGCTGTCGAAGTTGTTATGACAGTTCTTCACGCCGGTGGAAAATTTGATAACGATGCCTATAAGGTTTCTGGTGGATTGCATGGTGTCGGTGTTTCCGTTGTCAATGCTTTATCTGAATATCTCGAAGTCACAGTTAAGAGAAATAATAAACGTTATCAACAACGTTATGAACGTGGAATTCCTGTCACTTCTGTATCGTTGATCGGTGAATCTGAATCAACCGGCACAACTGTTCGTTTTCGAGCAGATGAAGAAATTTTTGAAACCTTACAGTTCTCTCATGATATCCTTAGAAAACGATTTGAAGAATTGGCCTATTTAAATAGCGGCCTTGAAATTGATTTTCGGGATGACCGGAACCAACAAAGGGAGACCTTTCACGTTGAAGGTGGGCTTAGTCAATTTGTTCGTGATTTGAATTCAGGCGAATCTGTCATCCATGATATAATTTCTGGTGAAGGTGAACTTGATAATGTTGTTGTACAATTTGCTTTGCAATATAATGCAAAGTACAAAGAAGATGTTTTAACATTCGCTAATAATATACGTACTCGCGAAGGTGGAAAACACTTAGAAGGTTTCCGTACAGCGTTAACACGTGCAATCAACACATACATTGAAAAGTCAGATCTCGCAAAAAAATATAAGCAGAAACTTTCTGGTGATGATGTCCGGGAAGGTCTTTCAGCAGTTATCAGCGTCAAACTTCCTCGACCCCAATTTGAAGGTCAGACTAAAACTAAACTTGGCAACAGCGAAGTAGCTGGTATTGTTTCAAAAATTATTTATGACAGCATAAATGTATTTTTTGAAGAAAATCCGAAAGATGCCAAAGCAATTGTTGAAAAGGCTGTTGATGCAGCCCGTGCGCGGGAAGCAGCTCGGAAAGCCAAAGAACTAGTCCGGCGCAAAGGCGCATTATCCGACCATTCGCTTCCAGGTAAATTGGCTGACTGCCAGAGTAAAAATCCTGAAGAAAGTGAACTTTACATTGTTGAGGGAGATTCCGCAGGTGGTTCCGCAAAACAGGGACGCGACCCTCGTTTCCAAGCTATTTTACCACTTCGAGGAAAAATTTTAAATGTTGAAAAAACTCGAATGGATAAAATGCTCGGAAATAAAGAAATTCGTGCTTTGATTACTGCTATGGGTTCAGGAATTGGTGATGATGAAAAAGATATTTCAAAACTTAGGTACCATAAGATTATAATTATGACAGATGCTGATGTTGATGGAGCACATATTAGAACATTACTTCTTACTTTTTTCTTTCGTCAATATCTAGAATTAATTGATGGAGGACATATTTATATTGCTCAACCTCCATTATATAGAGTTCACAAGGGTGATTTCGAAAGATACATAAAAGACGAAGAAGAAATGTCTTTATTTCTTTTAGGACGTATTGGTGAGGATCTTTCTGTCCAGATCGACGACAAAATATTTTTTGGGAATGATCTTACAAATATTATTTTGCAGATTCGGAATCTACAACTTCGCATTTCGGAAGCAGTTTCTTATGGTATTCCTGAATTACTATTGTTGAATCTTTTGAATTTTACAAGAAAAATTACATTAGAAGATTTTATAAATAATATAATTCCTTATGAAATTTTAAAATATCTTTCTGATAAAGGGTATTTAGTAGAATTTGAAGAACTAGTGGAAGACGATGAAAAACGAAACTATTTAATTTTCGAAAATTCCTGCCGTTCTCGTTTTCGTCTTGGTTTAGAATTTTTCCAATCAAAAGTTTATCGAAGGGCATTTGAAGCTTTTCATGAATTAAAAAATATTTGTAATAATTTTGAATTTATTTTGTCTAAAAAAGAAGAAAAACGCGAAATTCATGGATTATTCGAATTATATCAAGCTGTTATGGATGAAGCTCATAAAGGCATTCATATACAGCGTTATAAAGGTCTAGGTGAGATGAATCCTGAACAATTATGGAAAACAACTATGAATCCGGAAAATCGGACTTTTCTTAAGGTTAACGTTGATGATCTTTCTGAAGCTGGAGATATCTTTTCGGATCTTATGGGTGAAAAAGTTGAACCACGAAGAGAATTTATTGAACGCAATGCACTCAGTGTTCGTGAATTAGATATTTAGATTTTCAAGTAATGCTTTTTTTTACGAGGAGTGAAGAGTGAGTGAACTGATTAGTATAGAAACGGAACTTAAAAAGTCCTACCTTGAATATTCTCTGAGTGTTATCATTGGTCGGGCGATTCCTGACGTCCGTGATGGGCTTAAACCTGTTCACAGGCGTATTCTTTTTGCCATGCATGAACTTTCAAATTATTTCAATCGCCCATATAAAAAATCTGCTCGAGTTGTCGGTGATGTTATCGGTAAATATCATCCGCATGGTGACTCAGCCGTTTATGACGCTTTAGTTCGAATGGCTCAAGAATTTTCTATGCGTGATGTCCTTGTTGATGGCCAAGGCAACTTTGGATCTATTGATGGTGATGCCGCAGCGGCGATGCGTTATACCGAAGTGAGGATGTCTCGCCTTACGAGTGAATTTCTTGCTGATATTGAAAAAGAAACAGTTTCTTTTCGACCAAATTATGATAATTCATTGGAAGAACCAGAAGTTTTACCTACAAAGGTTCCAAATCTATTGTTAAATGGTTCTTCTGGTATTGCTGTTGGCATGGCTACAAATATTCCTCCACATAATCTCGGTGAATTATGTGATGGTTTGTTGTTACTTCTTGATAATCCCGACTGCGATGTTAAACAACTCATCAATTGTATCCCTGGACCTGATTTTCCCACTGGCGCTAGCATCCACGGTGGAAGAGGACTTCTTGAAGCATATACCACTGGCCGTGGGAGTATTCGAATTCGAGGCAAGGTTGAAGTTGAAGAAAGAAAAAAAGGTCATTTCTCGATTGTTATTCGCGAAATACCTTATGCATTAAATAAATCATCCCTCGTTGAAAAAATTGCAGCCCTTGTAAATGATCGCAAAATTGAAGGAATTTCTGATCTTCGAGATGAATCCGATCGTCGAGGAATCAGAGTAGTGATGGATCTCAAAAAAGGATTTATTCCCGATATAATTATTAATTCTCTTTATAAATTCACGCCACTTGAAAGTTCTTTCGGCATGAATATGCTTGTAGTTGCTGGCAATCGCCCAGCTTTATTAAATCTTAAACAAATTTTAGTATATTTTCTCAATCATCGCCGAGAAATAATTTTAGCCAGATCTCGTTTTGATCTCCGAAAATCTGAGGAGAGGGCTCATATTCTTGAAGGTTTAAAGATCGCGTTAGATAATATTGATGAGGTTGTTTCTCTTATTCGTGCTTCGAAAACACCCCCAGAGGCAAAAACTCGTTTAATTGAACGTTTTGGTCTTTCTGATCGTCAAGCACAAGCTATTTTAGAGATGCGTTTACAACGCCTCACCAATCTTGAAAGAGATAAATTACTTGAAGAATATGCTGAGCTTTTAAAGTTTATTGAATATCTTAAGAGTATTTTGGAGAATGAAGAAATTTTACTTGGTGTCATACGTGATGAAATAACTGAATTAAAACATAAATTTGCAACTCCTCGCCGTACTCAAATTCTTGAAGATTTAGATGGTATTGATATTTTAGATCTTATTCCTGATGATGAAGTTGTTATAACCCTTTCTAGACGTGGTTATATCAAACGTACCCGGATGGATAATTATCAACAACAAAAACGTGGAGGAAAAGGTATTGCCGGGGTTTTAACAGGGACAGATGATTTTGTGCAATCCTTTTGTACCACTTCCAATCATCAATCCTTGCTGTTGTTTACAAATCTCGGACGTATGTTTCTACTCCCTGTCCATCAAGTACCGGAAGGAGGCCGAACTGCCCGCGGTGCGCATATTGCCAATCTCCTTCCACTTGACAAAGAGGAGTTCATTGCGGCAGCCATGACTTTACGCGAGTTCGCCCAAGATCGACATTTTCTTTTTGTTACTAAACGAGGAATGGTTAAAAAATCCGCGGTAGAATTATATAAAAATTGTCGCAGTAGCGGTCTTATTGCTGTGACACTTCGTCCCACAGATGAATTACTTGTTGTTAAAGAGATTTCACCTGAGGCCGAGATATTATTAGCTACCAAAAATGGTCTTTCCATTCGTTTTAGAGCTCATGATGTAAGGCCCATGGGTCGAGCAGCATCGGGAGTACGTGGGATTGCTCTGCGCGGAGGAGATGAAGTGACGGCTGGAGTTATTTTCTCCGGTATGGAACGCACTGAAATGCTAGCCATATCTGCTAATGGATATGGTAAACGGACTTCTCTTGAGCATTATCCTTTGCGTAATCGTGGTGGACTTGGCGTAATTAACATGAAGGTTACTCCAAAAACAGGACCGGTCATTGGTGCTGCCATGGTCAAACCCGATGATGGTTTATTACTTCTTACTTCTGCAAATAAAATCATACGATTAAGCGTTGGAGATATCAGCACTGTTGGCCGAGCGACGCAAGGAGTCATGCTTGTTCGCATGGAAGAAGATGACACAGTCATAGGTTTTGATCTTGCTGAAAACGCTGAGTCTTTAGATTTGGAACAATAATGTTTTTTTTGCTGAGATTTTTTGTACTTTTTTTTCTTATTTTTTCTCTACAATGCTGTTCAAGTAACACCAATTCTGAATCTAATATTATACAAAACGCCAGAACGGCATTTTTAACAGGTGAGAATATAGCTGCTGAGAATTTCTATAAAAACTATCTAAAAGATTTTCCTAATGGTGAATATCGATTAGAAGCCTGGGAACGTATTTATGATATTACTGTAAATTTGAGAAAAGATAAGGTTAATGCTTTACCACTTCTTGATGCGATGCTTTTGGAATATGCAAATGATAAAAAATTATTACCTCAAATAATACAAAAATTAGCAAATTTATGTTCGGATTTATTTCAACATGAGAAATCAATTGAGTTATGGATTAAATACATTGAATTAGAAATACTTACTGACTCTCAAAGAAATCTTGCCAGATTGCAATTGTCAAAGGAATATTTATTGTTAAAAAACTTCGATTTAGCACTTCAAGTATTACGTATGTGCATTGATGATAAAGATTCTGAAGGTGTTTTTTCTTCATGTCAAATACAAGAAGCTCAAGTTCTATTTCGTATGAATCAATATGATGCAGCAATATTCTTACTTTTGTCTTTGCGTAGTAACTACCCAAAACAATCAAATATTTATCTTGATGCCACGTTTCTCCTTGGCGATATTTTTGAAATTTTACAGAATAAAACAAAAGCTATTGAAATGTATGAATCCATTTTGGAGTCGTATCCTAATACTCGGGCTGTAATAACTCGCCTTAATAATTTAAAATTAAATTAAGTTATTATATGCAATCACATTTCGAGTTCAATTTTTTTTCTGATAAAGCGATTCATTTTGGTGTCACTGGAAGTATTTCTGCTTTTAAAATATATTCGATTGTCCGTTTGCTGCTAAAATTAGGGATTAATATTAGTTGTACATTGACAAAATCCGCTCAACAGTTTGTAACACCACTTTCATTTCAAGCCCTTGGTGTTGATCCTGTTTATTCCGATATGTTCAAACCACAAGGCAACCATTTTTCCCATTTAGCGCCATCTCGAACTGCGCAATGCCAGATTATAGCTCCCGCAACAGCTAATTTTATAGCAAAAATGGCTCATGGCATAGCTGATGATATGCTATCTTGTCAAACTCTTGCGTTTCCTCATCAGCAAATACTTGCACCAGCCATGAATTCTCTTATGTGGTTATCAATTCCGGTTCAAAATAATATTCAAATTTTGAAATCTCGCAACGTCAATATACTAACACCTAGAGAAGGATTACTTGCTTGCGGTGACGCTGGTCTAGGGAAGCTTGCTGATGAAAATGATATATTTTTATCAATTTTAAAAGCGCTGAGTCCTCAAGATTTGACAGGGAAAAAGGTACTAGTTTGTTTCGGTCCAACCCATGAATATTTTGATGTCGCACGTTATTGGTCAAATCCATCAACAGGCCTTATGGGCGCCTGCCTGGCCATAGCCGCATGGCTGCGCGGCGCTGAGGTGCATGTTGTTCATGGACCATGTTCCTTTTATTTCCCTCAAAGCATTATAATTACATCTATCACTTCAGCCAAACAAATGTATGAAGCGATGATCACAAAATATCAAGCGTTTGATATAATTTGTATGGCAGCCGCTGTTGCTGATTTTTCTCCTATCCCTTTTGCACTGAGTGATGAAAAATTTAAGCGTGACATTACCGGGTTATCTGTTCCTAATATTGAATTTACTGCAAATCCAGATATTTTGGCTAAACTCGGTACTCTCAAAACCGCTAATCAAAAATTAATAGGGTTTTGCGCTGAAACAAGGGATCTTGAACTTCATGCTAAAGAAAAGCTTGTACGGAAAAATTGTGATTTGATGGTGGCGAATTATATTGGTCATTGTGATTCAGGTTTTAATTCTTCTACTAATGACGTTGCAGTTATTGATAAATATGGTCGTTATGAAAAATGGCCTGTTCTTCCAAAAACTGAAGTTGCTTGGAGGATTTTAGATTGGACGACTCACGTCTAAACATCTCCGAGTTTCTGCGTGCCTGGCATTTTGCAGGCGTACGTCATTTTTTTATCGATAAAACAGATGATTCAATCCTTCTGAACCAGCATCGTCCAACCCAGTGGAAATCGCCCTGGTGTATTTATTTTGAGAAAGTCCCTGCCTCAGCATTTCTTTTTTTTACATATTATGATTTAGGGAAAGATCTTGCTGGTCATGGTGACTCTGAAAGAAGAAATTTTTTACGCCGCTTTATTCCTTTTTTTCAACTCCCAAAAGGTTCGATTGCATTTTGGCCACTGGCTATTTATGTGAATTCGACCTATCAAGAACAGATTCAGGATTTTTTGAAAACGATCACATATTTTTCGCCGTCTCTTATTGTTTGTTTTGGTAATGATTGTGAACTAGCTATAAATAAAGCCTCTTCAGTAGAACAAGTAAAACATTTAAATTTTTTTTATTACCATCATTTTGAACAATTATTTAATTCCTCTGATAATGATCTTTCCCTTCTTGCCAAGCAGATTCTTTCCCAAGTTCCAAATAGGTAGCTTTGACTTTTTTTATCTAACCCTTAATAATGGTGCATGATTATGAACATTCTTGTTACTGGTGCTGCTGGATTTATTGGTTATCATCTTTGTCGTCGTTTTTTGAAAATGGGGCATTCCGTTGTTGGATTAGATAATCTCAATGCATATTATTCTGTACATATTAAGCAAGATCGATTGTCTCAACTCCACGAATATGAGCATTTTCAATTTGCAAAAATTGATCTTGCTGACAAAAAAGCAGTATTCAAGCTTTTTCAAGAACATGATTTCAGTCATGTCGTCAATCTTGCTGCTCAAGCTGGCGTTCGATATAGCATTGAAAATCCTGGAGCGTATGTAGAGACCAATCTTGTTGGATTTTCTCATATTTTGGAAGGTTGTCGCCATGGAGGAGTACGTCATTTAGTTTTCGCCTCTTCCAGTTCTGTCTATGGACTGAACACCAACATGCCTTTTTCTGTTCATAATAATGTTGACCACCCTATCAGTCTGTATGCTGCCACAAAAAAATCAAATGAACTCATGGCCCATACGTATAGCTATCTATACGGTCTCCCCTGCACTGGTTTACGGTTCTTTACAGTCTATGGCCCGTGGGGAAGACCTGATATGGCATTGTTTCTATTTACAAAAGCCATTTTGGAGGGAAAACCCATCTCTGTCTTTAACCACGGAAAGATGAGAAGGGATTTTACATACATAGACGATATTATTGAAGGAGTAACACGCATTACCGGCAGAACCCCGACGGCAAATCCTCATTGGGATTCAAATGCTCCTGATCCATCATCAAGTGTCGCTCCATATAAAATTTATAACATTGGCAACAATAATACGGTTGAGCTTGGCCGTTTTATAGAAGTTATTGAGGATCAACTTGGAAAAAAGGCTGAAAAACAATATTTACCGCTTCAGCCAGGTGATGTTCCGATGACTTTCGCTGATGTCGATGATTTAATCGCGGATGTGGGTTTTAAGCCATCCACGCCGATTGAAGTTGGAATTGCGAAGTTCATTGAGTGGTATCGTGACTATTTCCACGTTTAAGTTGACATGGCGCGCAGATAGTCCATAAAGAAATTTCCACATTAACCTTTCAGCATTGCTCCACAGGAGATGGGGACGGTCCATGGATCTCTTGACGATAAAGCATGAGATGG
This sequence comes from Desulfolutivibrio sulfodismutans DSM 3696, assembly GCF_013376455.1. GTDB lineage: Bacteria > Desulfobacterota > Desulfovibrionia > Desulfovibrionales > Desulfovibrionaceae > Desulfolutivibrio > Desulfolutivibrio sulfodismutans. The sequence goes on from NZ_CP045504.1 coordinate 2,890,173, forward strand.
CGGTGGTTTTTGAACAGATCACAGCTCGAACTGACGAAGGTCTCTTGCCCGATGAAGCAGCTGTGGACAAGTTCTTTCGACTTTGTCAACGAATGCACCAAATTGCCGATGATGCCTGGATCGGCGAAGCTGAGGACTTTTCGCATTTATCCCATCAGTTACTTAACGCCGTTAAAAAAAGTGATGTGGAAAACAGCGTCATGCTTGTGGAATCGCTCCAAGATGCGCAGGTTTATTGTCACCGTTCCTTTCGTGACTAGAGGTCATGTTTCACGTGAAACATGACCTCACATGGTCTGAAGGGGTAAGACGGTTGGTCTGCAAAGTCCGATGAGTATGGTGGAAACAAGGTTGTGTTTCGGTGATCAAACGCCAGGAGCAGATTATGGCTAGAGTCGTCGTGGTTGCCAATCAGAAGGGTGGGGTGGGGAAGACAACCACTTCTGTGAATCTAGCCGCGTCTCTTGCGGTCATGGAAAAAAAAACGCTTCTCGTCGATTGTGACCCTCAGGCGAATGCTTCCAGTGGATTGGGGATCTATTCAGAGAAAACAGCGGAGAATTTGTATACGGTCTTGTACGAGCCGATGCGGGCTCGTCAGGCGGTCCTGGAGACGAGTTTCCCCTTTTTGTCGTTGATGTCCTCGAGCACGGATCTCGTGGCGGCCGAGATTGAGTTGGTTGGCAAATCAAGCCGGGAATTTTTCCTGCGGGCGGTGGTTCAGGAATTGGTTGCCGACTATGAATATATTATTCTGGACTGCCCGCCCTCGCTGGGTTTGGTTACGTTGAACGCACTCTGTGCTGCTACGGAACTCTTGGTCCCTTTGCAGTGCGAATATTATGCCCTGGAGGGTGTGGCGCAGCTTTTACGGACCTACGAGCTAGTTCACAAACGCTTCAATAAAAATCTGACCTTGCTTGGCGTGCTGCTCACCATGTACGATGGTCGCAACAAGCTGAATCGGCATGTAAAAAGGGAAATCTGGAAATGTTTCCCGAAATTGGTTTTTGACACGCTGGTGCCGCGCAATGTCAGACTTTCTGAGGCGCCAAGCTTTGGGAAGCCTGTCCTTGCCCACGATATCAAGTCGCGCGGTTCAGAGGCGTATCTTTCCCTGGCCCAAGAAGTTGTACGTCGTGATCCGAGTCATCCGGCTGCAAGGGGAAGGGGGGTTTGCGCGCGAGATGCCGGGATGTGAAATTAGGGTTTATCCACATAGGGCCGACATTCCATGCTCACATGTTTTTTGAAGTGCCGTTTCATGATCCGGGATTTGCAATGGAGGCACTGAAAGGATGCAAGGCCGCCTAAGTTTGCGGCGGTCAGCCAAAATTTGCGGGGCGCATCGGCCCGCCAGTCATCTGTTGAGGCGCCGCAGTGTTCACAGGCAAGATCGTACGCGGGCGGATAGGTAAAATCCCAATACTCAAGCAACGCTTCCCAGTCTTTCAGGGGTTCGCGAGGCAGCTGGGTGATGATCGGTTCGGGATTTGCCGCCCTATTCAGAATCGGTAACAACTCGTTTTTGCAGGTTTCCCAGAGTTCAGACCCGATAAAGACTCCGACCGTACGGCCGGAGTCGTCGTGGAGCGAAAGAAATTCTTTGGGCGACGCGAACATGAAGTACTCCTTGAAGTCGTTGGATGGAAGGGTTTCACCTTCAGGCGATGCGTTAGGGTTGTCTTTCCTGCGCACCTGAGGGTAAGGTTTCAGGCAAGACTGTCAAGCTTTTTGGATCGTGCCGTTTAAAGTGTCGCCAAATGCGGCGAGGCGGGCGGCAAGGGAGTCAATATGGCGCAATCGGCTCGTGGTTTGGGAAGAGGGCTAGAGGCTCTTTTGGGCGGCATGGGTGATGCCAAAACGGCAAGCGAAGTCATGGAGATCCCGGTGGGAAGGATTCGCCCGAATCCGGAGCAACCTCGCCGGGACTTTTCCGACGAGGCCATGGCGGACCTGACTCGTTCCATCAAGGAGCAGGGTGTGTTGCAGCCGGTGATGGTCCGGCCCATCAACGATGGGACGCACGACTATGAAATCGTGGCCGGGGAGCGGCGTTGGCGGGCATGTACGGCTGCGGGGCTTGAGGTGATTCCGGCCTTGGTTCGTGAAGTGGATGACGAACAAAGCCTTGCCCTGGCGCTCATTGAAAATTTACAGCGGGAAGACCTCAATCCCATGGAAGAGGCTGCCGGTTTTGCCTTGCTTATGAGCCGTTTCGGCGTCACCCAGGAAGAGCTGGCGGAACGCGTGGGGAAAAGCCGATCGGCCGTGGCCAACACCCTGCGGTTGATGCAGCTTGCCGAACCCATCCGGGCGGATCTGGCCGCGGGGCGCATCTTCGCCGGGCACGCCCGGGCGCTTCTTTCGCTAACGGAGGAAGAACTTCGTAATGCCCTGTGGGTGCGGATTCTTGAGCTTGGCATGTCCGTACGTCAGGCCGAAGATATGGCGTCCTACGCCAAAACCCACGGCATACTGCCTGATTTGGCCAATCCGCTGGAGAGTTTAACGGTGGAGTCCGCTGCTGGAGCAGGGGGGGAGAAGAAAGAGAAATCCAAGGCGGAGCGCCGCGCCGCGACCCCTCTGGATCGGGAACTTCATGACCTGCAGCGGGATCTGGAATCCTTGTATGGCGCCAAGGTGCAGATTTCCGGCACCCCCAGTAGGGGACGCATCACCTTTCATTTCGCCTCGGAAGACGCCCGGAAAGAAATCGTCACGCGTCTTGGTCTCACAAACGGATAGCCGTCATGCTCAAAACGTCCCGCATGGAACTGATCGCCAAGGCGCTTCCCGGATTTACCGGGAAACGTATTCTTGTTTTGGGCGATCTCATGCTGGATCATTATCTCATGGGGGATGTGGAGCGCATCTCGCCAGAGGGGCCTGTACCGGTGGTCCGGGTGCGAAGCGAGGCGCACACCCTGGGTGGGGCGGGAAATGTGGTCAAGAACCTTGCCGCCCTGGGCGCCAGCCCGACGCTTCTTTCCGTGTGCGGGGAAGACGATCCTGGCAAGGCTGTCTTGCAGATTGCGGAACGGGAAGGCCTCGAATCGGTCATTGTTCCTGACGGGTCGCGACCGACCACCATCAAAACCCGGATTATTGCGCAGAACCAGCAGGTGGTCCGGGTGGACCGGGAAAGCGATGAGCCGGTCTCCAGCCGGGTCCGGGACGCGGTCATTCAGGCCCTGATCCGTCTCCTGCCAGGCCATGCCTGTGTGATCGTCTCGGATTACGCCAAAGGGCTGGTCTCACGCCCGATCATCCAGGCACTTCTGGAGGCGGCGGCCAGACTGACGCCGAAACCGCTTGTGCTGGTGGACCCCAAGGTGCCCAACAGGGACATCTATCAGGGGGTGGACCTGCTGACTCCCAACGCCAGAGAGGCCGGGGAGATGGCGGGTTGGCGGTTGACCGGCCGGACGGAGATCATCCGGGCCGGGCTCGCCATCTTCAAGAAAATCCGTTGCAAGTCGTTGGTGGTCACCCTGGGCCCCGAGGGGATCGCGCTTTTTTCCGGCCCGGGAAATGTGCGTCATATCCCGACTATGGCTCGTAAGGTTTTTGATGTGACCGGTGCGGGCGATACGGTCATCGCCGCTTTGGCCGTCGGGCTCAGTGTTGGTCTTGATTTGCTTGACGCCTGTATATTGGCGAATTATTGCGCAGGGATAGTAGTGGGACAGGTGGGGAGCGCCACGGTAAGCCAAAAAGAAATTCTGGCCGGTCTTGGCGGGCAAGGGGAACCCCTGGTTGAAAGCTGGCTTCAGGCCGAGTCAACGTAAAGTCTGCAATTTAAGTAAATAACTTAAATATTTAACTATCCTGGCCTGTGGAAACGAAAGGCGGAAAACGATGTCTGATGGGAAACAAAGCCGTGGAGAGAGCGAGACCTGGACCTGGGAGGGCGATCCACGTACGAATACGGTCAGCATAGGCGGCGAGGTGGATTTTACGGTCAGCCCTGCCGTCCGTGACCGATTCGTGACCTTTATCGAGCAGACCCGGGGGGACATGTTTTTGGATCTCGGGAATCTGTCCTATGTTGACAGTTCCGGGTTGGCGGCTTTGATTGAAGGTCGCAAGCTGCTCAAGGCCAAGGGACGAAAAATAACGATTACTGCCATATCGCACCAGGTGCGTAAGCTTTTTGAATTAACGCAGATCGGAGAGCTTTTCGGATTATAGTTTGTGACCGACATGCGGTGGCCCGTTGTTCCGGGTCGCCTGGAGGGAGGCCGCTGGTGCGAGAGGTCTTGGGCGTCTTTTTCGAGGTGGTCAACGGCCTTGTTCGATGCCTATGGCTTTCATTGACGCGGCGCTACCACTCCAAACCCTACCAGCGGGAACGCACCTGGGACCATCTCTCCTGGGTCGGGGCCGATTCCCTTCCCATCGTCAGCATCATCTCCGGGTGTACGGGCATCATCTTGGCGTTGCAAGCGGCCATGCAGTTGGAGAAGGTCGGCGCGTTGAGCTATGTAGCTAATTTAGTGGGTTTTTCCCTGGTAACAGAGCTCGGCCCGCTTTTAACCTCCCTCATCCTGGCGGGAAGGGCCGGGGCGGCCTTCACCGCCGAAATCGCAACCATGAAGATTTCCGAGGAGATTGATGCCTTAAGCGTTATGGGCATCGATCCGATTCGTTTTTTGATCTGGCCGAAATGTATCGCCATGCTGATCATGGCCCCGCTTTTGGCGCTCTGGGCCGACTTCGTAGGCATCATGGCCGGCGGCATTTTTTCCGCTACCGCCCTGGGATTGAGCGGCAAGGTCTATTTTGAGCAGACCGCCACCTTTTTGCGGGTCAGCGATGTCATGTCGGGACTGGTCAAGAGCGCGGCCTTCGGCATGGCCATCACCCTCATCAGTTGCGCCCAGGGGTTGATGGCCCGGGAAGGGGCGGCGGATGTGGGCAGAAGAACCACCATGGCCGTGGTGCAGTCGATTTTTATCATGATCCTGCTGGATCTTTTTTTTACGGCATTGAATTATATCCTGCGGTAAACGCCTGCGCATCCAAACGGATGCCACGCGGGGACACCGTGTCGGCTGGGAGCACTCCGGGAATAAGCGGCGAGAACGCGTTTTTTTGGCGGAATGACGCGGTGTGGCTGGGATTGCGCCGCATGGCCGCAGGCTGGGAGGACGCTGCATCATTGCCCTCAGAGTGCCAGGGGTTGCGCCCGAAGAGTTTCAAAAGCCAGGGTGGGGAGTTGGAATGCGCAAGCAAGGCAGGCTCAACGCACCGGAGATCGTTCTCGAAAACGTCAGTGTCGGCTATGGCGACCGCATCGTTTTGGAGAACATCACCACGGTGCTCCCGGCTGGGAAGATCAGCGTCATCCTGGGCGGGTCGGGGTGCGGCAAGTCCACGCTTTTGCGAAACATCCTGGGGTTGGTCAGTCTGAAGACCGGGCGCATCCGGTTGGGCGACTCGGATCTGTATACCATGAGCCCCCTGGAGGCCATGGCCATGCGTCGTCGACTGGGGGTGCTTTTCCAGGACGGGGCGCTTTTGGGCTCCATGCCCCTGGGGCAGAACGTGGCCTTGCCGCTTCGCGAACATACCAGCCTGGATGAGGGAATGATCGAGGAAGTGGTGCGCATGAAGCTCAAGCTGGTGGGCCTTGAACCCTTTGTGCAGTATTTCCCCCGCCAGTTGTCCGGGGGAATGCGCAAACGGGCGGGACTAGCCCGGGCCATGGCCCTCGATCCGGCCATCCTTTTGTGCGACGAGCCTACGTCGGGTCTTGATCCCATCACCTCTGCCGACCTGGACCAGCTCATTTTGGAGCTCAAGGCGACCTTTCCCATGACCATCGTGGTGGTCACCCACGATCTGGAGAGTCTTTTCACCATCGCGGATTACGTGGTGGTCTTGGACAAGGGCAGGATGTTATTCCAGGGGAGCCTTGCGGAGTTGAAAAAAAACACGGATCCTTTCATCGTCAGGTTCCTTGGCCGCATGCCCACGCGGGAAAGCCGGGTCATCACGGCCGAAAAGGCCTTCCATGCGCAGTGCGGCCCTGACGCCGCCGAAAAAACCCTATGAAAACCGGCAAGGGGAGTGGCTATGCTCGATGAACGCGGAAAAAAGAAAGAATACGTCAAGGCCTCGCTGACATTGGCGCTGGGGCTTGGCATCCTGTCCGTGTTCATGGTGATCCTCGGCGGGCATTGGTTTTGGGAAAACCTGGTGACCTATCATGTCCGGTTCGCCACGGTGAAGGATCTGGTGTCGGGGCGGCCGGTCAAATACGGCGGCATGGACATCGGGCGCATTCAAAAGATCGAGCTCGATCCGGACGATCCGCGTCTGATCCGGGTGACGCTTGGGGTGAAGGCGGACTTTCCCCTGTATCAGGGCACCCAGGCCAGGATCGCCCAGAAGGGGTTGGTTGGCGACTATTACGTCTTTTTGGATCTGCAAGGGGAACCGGGGCCGCGTATTGAACCGGGAAGCGAGATCCCCGCCGCCCGGACCATGGATATGCAGGAGTTGGCGGCTGTGGCCGGGGATATGCTGCAAAGCGTCAAGCCAAAGATTGATGAGATTGCGGATAACATCGAGCGGCTTCTTTCGCCGACAAACGTGGAGCTGGTCAGCCGCATGTTGGAGCAGGGGCCGCAACTGCTGGCCGAGACCAAGACGGCTGTGGAGTCGTTTCGCGCGGATTGGGCGCGGTTGGTCGGCAAGGGCGAGTCCGCCGCCACCGCCCTGGGCAAGACGTTGGAGCGGGCCGAAACGGCTGTCGGGGTGGTGGAGAAGGAATTGACCATGACCTTGAATGAAATCCGCACGCATACCCAGACGGCAGGCAAGGTGGCCGAGGATCTGCGGGTGAGCCTGGACTATGATCAGCGCCAGGTGGAGAGCATCCTGGAAAATCTCAATCGCACCAGCCGTGACCTCAAGGATCTGACGGCCCGGGTCAAAGAACGCCCCTGGCAGGTCATCCGGCCGCCAAAGGAGGTTTTGCCGTGAAAATGCTCATCCAGGCGGCGGTGTTGGCAGGGTTGCTGCTCATGACCGGGTGTCTGGGGTCAGCGCCCCCGGTGGAGCACTATCTGCGGGTGGAGGCGGTGACCGCCGGGTGCGACAAGGGGTTGCCGCAGATGAACGTCTCGCCGTCGGCCGTGGTGGCCTTCATGGAACTGACGGCCCTGGACAATCTGGACCGCCCGGCGGTGCTGGTGGCCAATGGCAGCGTGCTGGCCCCGAGTACCCGGTGGTACTGGGAGGGCGCGCCCCAGGATGTGGTGGGGGCGGGGATCATCCGGGCGGTCAATTGCCTGCCCGGGGTGGCAGGGGTGTTGAAATACAGGCCCCGGGTCGAGCATCAGGCCGTTTTGTCGGGCAACGTGACGGCCTTTAACGTCCAGCGGAAAAACGGCTTGCGGTTTGTGGCGGGGGTGCGGCTGGACGTCTGGACCAAGGATGCCAGGCGGCTGGTGGGGTCGCGTGCGTTTGAGGTTGAAACCCCCATTGCCGCTGAAACTCCGGAGGGCATTGCCGATGCCGCGTCCCAGGCGGTCTCCCGCATCGCCGCCGAGGCGGCGGCGTGGTTGTCGGCTGGGATGGGCGGTCCCTTGGCCGAATGTTTCGCGGAGTCGGCGAAGTGAGCTCGCTTATGGCGGTTTTTGCGGTCATTGCTGAGCGGCGCATTGTTGAGGCCATGGACAGGGGGGAGTTCGACAACCTGGAGGGCGCCGGGCAAAAGCTGGTTTTCGAGGACGACTCCATGGTTCCGGAAGATTTGCGCATGGCTTACAAGATCATGAAAAATGCGGGGTATCTGCCACCTGAGATACTTGAGGAAAAAGAGATCCTGTCGGCTGCTGACCTGCTGGCTAACGCCCCGGACGAACACGAGCGTTACCAGCGTATGCGCAAACTGCAATGCGTGGTCATGCGGGTCAACCAGCGGCGCAACCGACCGCTCCATTTGGAAAAAGACGCAAAGTATTATGAAAAAGTCGTGTCACGTGTAAAAATTCATGGCGTGCAAAGCGCACATGAATAAAACTAAAACGCATGGCATGCATTCCATATCTTCAATTCGTATTCGGTACAGGCACCTCATCTGCAAAAAATTTGACGATTAATTCAACGCGTTACGCTTGATACCCTTCGCAAACAGACGTATTGAATCCAGACTGGGTTCGTATCGTGACGCACACAGACAGCGGGTTCCGCTGGCGCACTGCGGACGGAAAATCGTCTTTCCCGTCGGAAAAGCGGAGGTACCATGACGGCCTATACCGTACAGATGGAGCAGCTCCCGGGGCTTTTGGCGGCCTGGAGCACCCAGTGCCAGGTGCATGTCCCCGTGTCCCTGGACAATGGTTTTTACGATTTCGGGCCCTGGAGGCCGGGCACGGAAATCGCCTTCGAATACGACGTGGCCTACAACCCGCTCAAACGGTTCTTCATGCCGCCGCGCGAGGACATGGTCGTCTTCGATCTGGAGACCTATTCGGCCAAGCCCGTGTTCGCCGCGCCAAATATCCTGCTTTTCGGGGTGCATCCCTACGACGTCAAGGCCGTGACCCAGCTCGACCAGCTCATGGAAAGCGGCAGCGTGGACCAGAACTATTTTTCCCGGCGCGACGCCACGGTGATCTTCGCCCTGACCCCCATGGCCGTGTCCGAGACCGCGTTTTGGGCCTCGGTGGGGGCGGACAAGGTGGACCAGGGATACGACCTATACTGGACCAAGATCGGCCCGGGCACGTTCCATGTGGAGATCGGCTCGGGCAAGGGCGAGGAACTGCTGCTGGCCGCCGGTCCCCTGTCCCCGGCCACGGCCGGAAGCCGCGAGGCCGCGCGCAAGGCTCAGGTGCGGGCCAGGAACCTCGGCCTGCGGCGCAAGCTGAACTATGACTGGCACGAGACGCCCCATGTCATGGGCCGGTCCTGGAACGCCTCCCTGTGGCACCGCAAGGCCGAGAAGTGTCTGGGCTGTGGCTCGTGCAACACCGTCTGTCCCACCTGCTACTGTTTCGACATCCGGGAGGAGGTGGACGAGAAGCTCAAAACCGGCCACCGCTTCCGGGAATGGGACGGCTGCATGCTCAATGGTTTCGCCCTGGTGGCGGGCAATCATAACTTTCGCCCCCAGGCCTCGGAACGCTACCGGCATCGGTATATGCGCAAGGGAAAATACATCTTCGATAAAATAGGGGAACTGGGCTGTGTGGGGTGTGGCCGGTGCGTGCGGGCCTGCACCAGCAAGATCGCCGACCCCTGCGAGATCTTCAACACCCTGTGGGAGGAAAGCCGCCATGAAATCTAGGACGTTTTCCCCCTACGTGCCCCGCCCGGCCACGCTGGTGTCCAAATCGCCCCTGTCGGAGTTGGTGACCCTGTATGAATTCGTCTTGGACAACGGCAAGAACCTGGCCCACAAGCCCGGGCAGTTCATCATGGTGTCCATCTTTGGCGTGGGCGAGGCCCCGTTTTCCATCAGTTCCGCGCCGATTAAGGAATCCAACGTCTTTGAGATCGCCGTGCGCAAGATCGGGACCGTGACCAAGGCCCTGTCCGAGCTACCTGTGGGCGCCAAGGCGGGTATTCGCGGCCCGTTCGGCACCAGCTTTCCGGTGCATGAATTCGTGGGCAAGGACACCCTGCTGGTGGCCGGAGGCCTGGGCTACATCCCCATCCGCAGCCTTTTGCACTATCAATTGCGCCACCGCCAGGAATTTGGCCGTATCAGCGTGCTCATCGGCACCCGGTCCCCCAGGGACCGCATCTTCATCGACCAGATCGAGGCCCTGGCCAAGGGCGGGGACGTGGAGGTGCTGGAGACCGTGGACATGCCGGACGCGAACTGGAAGGGCAACGTGGGGGTCATCACCACGCTTTTGCCCAAGGCCGGGGTGGAGCCGCAAAACACCCATGTGGCCATGATCGGCCCGCCGGTCATGTATAAGTTCGTGCTTCGCCAGTGCCGGGAGATGGGCATACCCTCGGAGCGCATCTGGGTGTCCCTGGAGCGGCGCATGAAATGCGGCCTGGGCAAGTGCGGCCACTGCCAGATCAACAGCTTAAACGCCTGCATGGACGGCCCTGTGTTCCGCTATACGGATATCGAAAGCCTGGAAGAGGCCATCTGACGGCCTGGGGAAGGGGCGGTTCGGCCGCCCGTGGATCAGCACGACCGACCATGAAGCTGTAAAAGAAGGCCTGCCATGGAAACCGAACCGGTTACGCTTACGTCCAACGAGACGTGTCTTTTGTCCGCCAAGCCGCGCATCGCCTTTTTCGATTTTGCGGGCTGCGAGGGCGATCAGCTCCAGATCGCCAACCTTGAGGAAAAGTTGCTGGACATCCTGGCCCATGTGGAGGTGGTCAGCTTCCGCGAAATCAAGACCGGACACGGCGACGACTACGACATCGCCTTTGTGGAGGGGTCCATCACCCGTCCCGAGGACGAGGAACGCATAAAAGAAATCCGGTCCAAGGCCAAGGTGCTGGTGGCCCTGGGGGCTTGTGCGGCCATCGGCGGCATCAACTGCCTGAAAAATTTCATGGGCGAGGGGTTTTACCGCGACGTAGTCTACGGGCCCCAGGCCGGATGGTACCGGACCTACGCGGCCAGGCCCCTGTCCGCCGTGGTGACTGTGGACGCCGAGATACCGGGTTGCCCCATCGACCGGCTGGAGTTCGCCAGGGTGGTCAAGGAACTGCTGCTCGGCCGCACGCCCTGGCTGCCGGACTATCCGGTCTGCGTGGAATGCAAGATGGCCGGGAACGTCTGCCGTTTCGACATGGGCAAGATGTGTCTGGGCATCATCACCCGGGCCGGGTGCGGGGCCTGCTGCGTTACCGAGGGGGCCCATTGCTGGGGCTGCCGGGGGCTTTTCCCCACGGCCAATCTGGACGCGGCCCGGCAGGTCATGGACCGGGCCGGGTTCGACCGGCGTCAGGTGCAGGATCTCATGCGTTTTTTTCTGGGCGACACCCGGGCCGGGTTATAACCCGTCCGGCGAGGGCGCCGCGCGACTTTGCAAACCGATTTTCCACCGCGAGGAACGACCATGGCCAAGCCAGCCAAGGACAAAGCCGTGAGTACGGCCAAAAAGATCAATGTGCATTACCTGACCCGGGTGGAAGGCCACGGCAACATCATCGCCGAGGTGGACGAGGCCGGGACCGTGACCTCCTGCCGCTGGGAGGTGCCCGAGGCCCCGCGCTTTTTCGAGGCCATGATGCTCGGGCGTACCTATCACGATGTCCATCATATCGCCTCGCGCATCTGCGGCATCTGCTCCATCGGCCATCAGTTGGCCTCGCTCCAGGCCACGGAAGAGGCCCTGGGGGTCATGGTCTCGGAGCAGACGCTGATTCTGCGCAAGCTGGCCCTGCACGGCGAGAACATCCAAAGCCATCTGCTGCACGTCGGCTATCTGGTGCTTCCCGACCTTCTGGGGGTCGATTCGGTGATCCCCCTGGCCTCCACCCATCGCGAGGAACTGTTGCATCTGGTCAAGTCCCGGGCCATGTCCAACGAGTTCTGCCGTTTGGTGTCCGGACGCACCACCCATCCCCAGCGGCTCATGGTCGGCGGTATGGCCAAGTTGCCCAGCGAGGAGGATCTCCTCAAGCTTCGGGAAATCCTCGTCGGGGCCGTGCCCGAGATGCGGGCCGTGGTGGACCTCTTTGCGGCGGTCAAAGGCAATTTTCCCGATTTCACGCGGGAGACGGAATATGTGGGCCTGTCCTCGCCCTCGGAATACGGCCTGTATTGGGGCGAGGTGGCCTCGACGGCCGCCCCCAGGCGTCCGGCCGCGCTGTATCAGGACGTGGCCCGGGAATATTGCGTGCCGTCGTCCACGGCCAAATGGTCCAAGGGCGTGGAGGGGCCGTACATGGTCGGGGCTCTGGCCCGTTTCAACATCAACAGCGGCCAGCTCAACGCCTCCGGTCGCGAGGCGGCGGAAAAGCTCGGCCTGAAAGCACCGAGTTACAATCCGTATTACATATCGCTAGCGCAAGTCGTCGAGGTTGTTCATTCGATTGAAGATGCCATAACGCTTACGGACAGGCTTCTGGAGCGCGGGGTGCAGGCCGAAAAGCCGCAGGTCGTGCGGTGTGCGCCGGGTCGTGGCGTGGGCGCGGTGGAGGTGCCGCGCGGGCTTTTGTTCCACGCCTACGAATATGACGAAAACGGGCGGGTGACCCACGCCGACTGCGTGATTCCCACCAACCAGAACCATGCCAACATCCAGAAGGATCTGGAGGCCCTGACCCCGCTGATCGCCCGGGAGGACAAGGCCGCTGTGGAGCTCAAGCTCAGCATGCTGGTGCGGGCCTACGACCCGTGTATTTCCTGCTCCACGCACCGTTTGGACCTTTCGGAAGGCGAGGGGCTGGTGCGGTTCGTCCCGGCTGGAAAAGCCGGTCTGAAAGAGGGCTGACGCGGGATGCCGGGAGCTTCGCCCTGGTGTTCCCGGGGTTGGTCAGGCCGCCGCCGTGAGGAGTGGCGGGCGTTCAGAGCGGTTTGCGACTCGAATAGCGGATATTTTTGAGAGGACGGCGTCATGCTGCGGCCGGATGCGTGGCCGGGGCGGGAGGGCCCCTGTCGCGAGGTGCGGCCGCATCCCCGGGCCTGTATGGAATACCGGTGCGTTGCGCCGTGTTCCAGACGCGGGCGGCGGCCGTCCGGGCCTGGCTGCCCGTGATGCCAGGGCGTTTTCCCGGGCCAGGCAGCCCTTGCCTAAATCAACCCTTCTGTGGAATCCTTCCCCTCCCGAGACGCGATTGCGCCGAAACACCGTCCCGCCAAAGGAGGACGATCCGACATGCGTGGAAAACTCATGACCCAGGGCCTGGAGAAGGCCCCGCACCGCTCACTTTTACACGCCCTGGGACTGACCCGCGAGGAGATGGACCGGCCCCTGATCGGGGTGGTCAACGCCGCCAATGAGATCATTCCCGGCCATATCCACCTGAACACCCTGGCCGACGCGGTCAAGGCCGGAATCCGCATGGCCGGGGGCACCCCCATGGCCTTCCCGGCCATCGGGGTCTGCGACGGACTGGCCATGAACCACGCGGGCATGCGGTTTTCCCTGCCCAGCCGGGAGATCATCGCCGATTCCATCGAGATCATGGCCTCAGCCCACCCCTTCGACGCCCTGGTCATGATCCCCAACTGCGACAAGATCGTCCCGGCCATGCTCATGGCCATGCTGCGGCTGGACATCCCGGCCATCATGGTCAGCGGCGGCCCCATGCTGCCGGGGAAAGTCCGGGGCAAAAGCTGCGACCTGATCACGGTGTTCGAGGCCGTGGGCAAGGTCAGCCAGGGGAAGATGGAGGCGGAGGAACTGGCCGAGCTGGAAGAGTCGGCCTGCCCGGGCTGCGGCTCCTGCGCGGGCATGTTCACGGCCAATTCCATGAACTGTCTGTCCGAGAGCATCGGCCTGGCCCTGCCGGGCAACGGCACCATCCCGGCCGTCTCGGCCGCCCGGGTGCGGCTGGCCAAAAGGGCGGGCATGCAGGTCATGGACCTTCTGGCCAAAAAGATCACCCCGCGCATGATCGTCACCGAAAAAAGCGTGCATAACGCCATGGCCATGGACATGGCTCTGGGCTGCTCCACCAATACCGTGCTGCACCTTCCGGCCATTTTCGCCGAGGCCGCACTCGACGTGGACCTGACGGCCTTCGACGAGGTCAGCCGCAAGACCCCCAACCTGTGCAAGCTGTCCCCGGCTGGTCACCACTATCTGTCCGACCTGGATCAGGCCGGGGGGATACCGGCGGTCCTGGGGGCGTTGGCCGGGATGGGGCTGATTCATGAGGACGCCCTGACCGTGACCGGCAAGACCGTGGGCGAAAACCTGGCCGACCTGAAGGCCTGCGTGAAGGATCCGGACGTCATCCGGGTGGACGCCCCCTACAGCCCCGAGGGCGGCATCGCCATCCTGCGCGGCAACCTGGCCCCGGACGGCGGCGTGGTCAAACAATCGGCCGTAGCCCCGTCCATGATGCGCCGCACGGGACCGGCCCGGGTCTTCGACAGCGAGGAGGCGGCCATCCCGGTGATCCTGGCCGGAGGGATCAAGCCCGGGGACGTGGTGGTCATCCGCTATGAAGGCCCGAAGGGGGGACCGGGCATGCGTGAGATGCTCTCGCCCACCTCGGCCATCATGGGCATGGGTCTGGGCGGCGAGGTGGCCCTTCTGACCGACGGCCGCTTCAGCGGCGGCACGCGCGGCGCGGCCATCGGCCATATCTCTCCCGAGGCGGCCGAGGGCGGCCCCATCGCCCTGGTGGAGGAGGGCGACCTCATCGAGATCGACATTCCGAACCGCGTGCTGGCCCTCAATGTGTCTGACGAGGAACTGGCCCGGCGCCGGGCGGTCTGGGCCCCAAAACTCAAGAAAATCGATTCGCCGTTTCTGCGGCGCTATGTGAAGACGGTCATGTCTGCGGCCCATGGCGCACGCCACAAAAACGATTGAGGCAAAAGCGGGTCGCGGGGCTGCACGGGCGCGGCGTCGCGACCCGTCTGCGGGACAGGACGCAAACGGGGAAACATGGCCAGGCTTTTGCTTCTCGATGATGACGCGGTGTTTCGCGAAACCATGAGCCGGGTGTTGACGCGCATGGGCCATGACGTGGCCTGCGCGGAAAACCTCAAGGAGGGGCGCATCCGGCTATGGGCCGAACGCCCGGATGTGGTGTTCCTGGATCTGCGCCTGCCCGACGGGCACGGGTTGACGCTTATGCCCGATCTGAAGCAGGGCCTGGACGCGCCCGAGGTCATCATCGTCACCGGCGAGGAAGATCCCCGGGGCGCGGAACTGGCCATCAAAAGCGGGGCCTGGGACTATCTGCAAAAGCCCGTGACCCCGGCCTCCCTGGCCCTGCCCCTGGCCCGGGCCCTGGAATACCGGGCCCAGAAGGCCGCCAAGCGGCCCCGGGCCGTGCTCAAGCGCGAGGGCATCGTGGGCGGCAGCCGGGCCATCGAGGAATGCCTGGAACTGGTGGCCCAGGCCGCCGAATCCGATGCCGGGGTCTTGGTCACGGGGGAGACGGGAACGGGCAAGGAGCTTTTCGCCCGGGCCATCCACGCCAATTCCTTGCGCGCCAACAGCAATTTCGTGGTGGTGGACTGCGCCGCGCTCCCCGAAACCCTGGTGGAGAGCGTGCTCTTCGGCCACGTCAAGGGCGCGTTCACCGGAGCGGACAGGGACCGGGACGGCCTGTTCCGGCTGGCCGACGGGGGAACCCTGTTCCTGGACGAGATCGGGGAGTTGTCCCCGGCCATCCAGAAGGTGTTTCTGCGCGTGCTCCAGGACGGCCGGTTTCGGGCCGTGGGGGCCAAGCACGAATCCCAGAGCGATTTCCGGCTGGTGGCGGCCACCAACCGCGACCTGGGCATCATGGCCGAGCGGGGGGGCTTTCGCGAGGATCTGCTGTACCGCCTGAAGACCATGGTCATCTCCCTGCCGCCGCTGCGCATCCGGCCCGAGGATATCAAACCCCTGGCCATCCATCACATGAATCGGCTGTGCGAACGCTACCGCATCCACACCAAGGGGTTTTCCGAGGAATTTTTTGCGGCCCTGGCGACCCATGCCTGGCCTGGAAACGTGCGGGAGCTTTTCAACACCCTTGAGCGCGTACTGTTGCAGCACAGGGACCAGCCCGTGCTGTATCCCATGCATCTCCCCGACGATATCCGCATCCGGGCCATCCGCGCCGGCGCCGGGGGACGGCCGGGTGCGGCCACCCCCTCTGGTCAGGAGACGGGCGGGGCGGGCTGGGGCGATCCTGCCCAGGCTCGGGGCGGCGAAATGTCCGGCGAGGGCCTGAACGACCGTCAAGGTGAAGCCCCGGGAGATTCCCTTGCGTGGCAAAGCCGCGAAGGGGGGGATGCCGGTGGCCTGTCCGCGCCCATCAGCGCCTGGAAAAAATATCGCCGCATGGCCCTGGATGAGGCGGAACACCGGTATCTGCGGGAGCTTATGGCCGCTTCGGGGGGCAATGTGACCCGGGCCTCGGCCCTGTCGGGCCTTTCGCCCTCGCGGTTGTACGATCTTTTACGTAAATATGGTCTGGCCACCCGGTAGGGCGCAGCTCCATTTTTTCAGGAAGAAGTGGCGAAAAACCGGAATAGTGTTGGATCAGGGCGAGCGATCGCGGTGCAAAGAGAATGCATTGTTGGCTATCACGCTGAAATAATGTATTATTTATTCTGTTGAGCAGGCATGTGCCGGGTGGTACGAATTTTGGATTATAATTAAGAAGAGCAGACAATACCTCCCTATTGTTCTGACCTCTCCTTCAACTCCTGCGCGGGGGCCTTCATGGCCCCCCACCTTTTTTGGAGACCAGCCTTTCCGGGGCTATGTTTCCGGCCCGAGTTGGCGTATGGCACTTTAAGCCCGTGACGGGCATACCCATGTCCATCAAAAAGTTCCTTTCACCCCTGGCCCTGCCCATCTACGTTTTCGCTGCCGCCATAGTTCTTGGCGGGGTGCTGCTGTGCAGCCCTTTCAGCCATGCCGGGCCGGACGTCTCCTTCCTCGACGCCCTGTTCACCGCCACGTCGGCCACCTGCGTGACCGGTCTGGCCGTGGTGGACACCGGCACGGCCTATTCCACCTTCGGCCAGGTGGTCATCCTGCTGCTCATCCAACTCGGCGGTCTGGGCATCATGACCTACGCCAGCCTTTTTTTCTATCTGTGGCGGCGCAGGGTCTCCCTCACCGACCACATCGCCGTGGGTCAAAGCCTGATGCAGGATCCGTCCTTTCACCTGGGGCATTTTCTGTTGCGTGTCGTGGCCTGCGTCGCGGTCATCGAAAGCGTCGGCGCCCTGGCCCTGCACCTCCTCGACCCGCAGGGCTTTTCCCCGTTCTCGGCGGTCTTCCACTCCGTCTCGGCCTTCTGCAACGCCGGGTTCGGTCTTTTTTCCGACAACCTCATGGGCTACCGGGGCAATGCGGGCGTCAATCTGGTCATCATGGCCCTGATCGTCCTGGGGGGTCTCGGTTTCACGGTCCTCGTGGAGATGTACCGCCTGGGACGGGAACGCCTGCGCCCCCGGGAACGACTGGTTCCCCGTCGCCGTCTCAGTTGGTATTCCCGCACGGTCCTCACCACCAGCGCCTTTTTGATCGCCATTGGCGCCGTCCTGCTGTTTATCGGCGAGATGAACACCGGTTCGGCCGGAACGGACAAGGCAGACGCCGTGCTGGCCGCCCTGTTTCAGTCCGTCACCTGCCGCACCGCAGGCTTCAACACCCTGGACATCGGGCATATGGGCGAGGCCTCCCTGATCATCATGATCCTTTTGATGTTCATCGGCGGTTCGCCGGGTTCCTGCGCCGGGGGCATCAAGACCACCACCTTCCGGGTGCTGGCCGCCTTCGGCCGGGCCCAGATGCGCGGCGGCAGGCAGGCGGTCATCGGCCGTTACGCCGTGGACGACGGCACCCTGAACCGGGCCATGACCCTGACCATCTTCGCCCTGGGGATTGTGCTCGCGGCCCTGCTTGTGCTGTGCTTCACCGAGGGGGCCACCATGGCCCACCACCTGGCCCCGGGGCGGTTCATGGACATTTTGTTCGAAGTGGTTTCGGCGTTTGGCACGGTGGGGCTTTCCACGGGCTTGACCCCGCATCTCACGCCCGCCGGGAAGATCGTGATCATCGTGCTGATGTTTGTGGGGCGGCTTGGCCCCATCGTGTTTTTATCCGTGCTCCAGGGGTTCCAGGAGCGTCCGCGCTACCAGTGGCCGGAGCAGGGCATGCTCATCGGGTAGCCGCCTCCGGCGTCGGGCGCGGGGGGCCTGTCTCCCGACCCGGGATTTTCCGGAAGAAAAGACGAGGAAAAACGCCATGGCCGTTTTGCAGATCGGCATTATAGGATTGGGGAAATTCGGCTATTATCTGGGGAAAAACCTTGTAGGCATGGGGCATCAGGTGCTCGGCCTGGACGCCGACCCGGAAAAGGTGCGGAACGCCCAAAACGTCCTCACCCAGGTCTATCAGTTGGAGGCCTCGGATAAAAAGGCCCTGGAACAGATCCGGGTCGCGGACATGGCCCACGTGGTGGTCAGCGTGGGGCACTCCATGGAGGCCAGCATCCTCATCTCCCTGTACCTCAAGGAGCTTGGGGCGTCGAAAATCTGGGTCAAGGCCGTGTCCACGGACCACGAGAAGATTCTGCGCCGCATCGGCGTGGACGAGGTGTTCATCCCCGAACGCTACGCCGCCAAGCAACTGGCCCACAGGCTGGCCAACCCGGGGCTGATCGAGTTTCTGCCCATGGACCAGCAGGTGGCCATCAAGGAACTGATCGTGGAGGCCTGGGCCGGGAAGACCCTGCGGCAACTGGCCCTGACCAACACGTACGGAGTCCAGGTCATCGCCTACCGCCTGCAGGGGGAGAAACACTACAGCTACATTCCCAAGGCCGACGAGCCTCTGCGCCAGGGCGATTTCCTGGTGGTGGTGGGCAATGAGAAAAAACTGAGCGACCTAAAGCCCTAGCGTCGCCCCGGCCCGTCTGGAACAGGGAATTTCCCAAGACGCCGCATCCGGCCATGCGCAGGCCGCTATTTTTTGGCGTTGGTTCATGAATCTTAACCATCACACGGCATTGTTCGCCAGCATCGCGAACAGGCCGTCAGGATATCTCCATGCGATTCGTTGATGAGGCGGTGATCACCGTCAGATCGGGCAAGGGCGGGGCCGGAAGCATTTCCTTTCGGCGGGAAAAATTCGTACCCCTGGGAGGCCCCGACGGCGGCGACGGCGGCAAGGGCGGCGACATGGTCTTTCGGGCCTCGGACAACCTGCTTACCCTCTACGATCTGCGCCTGAAGCGCATCTACGGGGCCAAAAACGGCAAGGGCGGCATGGGGCAGCAGCGCTACGGGGCCGCAGGGCCGGATCTGGTGGTGGATGTGCCCACGGGCACCCAGATTTACGAAATCGCCGAGGACGGTGCGGAAACCCTGGCCATGGATCTGGTGCGAAACGGCCAGACCTGGATCGCCTGCCAGGGCGGCCGCGGCGGCAAGGGCAACATGCACTTCGCCTCGGCCACCATGCGCGCCCCCCGGTTCGCCCAGCCCGGAGAGCCCGGCGAGGAAAAGAAACTGCGCCTGGAGCTTAAGGTGCTGGCCGACATCGGCATCATCGGCCTGCCCAACGCCGGAAAATCCACGCTCATCGCCGCCGTGTCCCACGCCAAGCCCAAGATCGCGCCCTATGCCTTCACCACCCTGTCCCCCAACCTGGGGGTCATCGAGGACGCCGAGGGACGGCGCATCGTCATGGCCGACATCCCCGGCCTCATCGAGGGGGCCCACCAGGGATTGGGGCTGGGGCACCAGTTCCTCAAGCATGTGGAGCGCACCAAGGCCCTGGTGCACCTCATGAGCGTGGAGGACATAAACCTAGACGACCCCATGGCCGGATTTGCCGTGGTGGACGAGGAACTGGCCCGCTTCGACCCGAAGCTGGCCGAGAGGCCGCAGATCCGGGTCTTGAACAAGATCGACCTGCTGGACGCCGAAACGCTGGCCGCCCTGCGGGCCGCCGTGCCTGGCGAGACCTTGCTGGCGTCGGCCCGGGACCGGATCGGCCTTGACTCGGTGCTTTTGGCCATGAGTGCGATGGTCTATCCGGAAGGGGAGGAGGGGGAGGGATAGGAGATTTTCCGGGGGGAACCTTTTTTGAAAAAAAGGTTCCCCCCGGACCCCCTTCCAAAAAACTTTGACGCGCTTCGCGTCCGCGTGCGGGAGAACGCATGTTCTCCGGCCAGCCTGATCCCGGGCGTCCCCCCGGCGGCGCGAAGCGCCGCCGGGGGGACGCCCGGGAAATCAGGGGGTCCGGGGGAAATGATTTCCCCCGGGCGGGGTTCGGGGCGGCAGCCCCGAGGGGCAACGCATGACGACGCCTGTGAACCTGATCGACCTGTCCTTCCACGAGCTGGAGGCCTTTTTGACCGCCATGGGCGAGGCCCCGTACCGGGCCCGCCAGATATGGCAATGGCTGTGGCAGAAAGGCTGCCGGGACATCGCCGCCTTTTCCGACGTGGCCAAGTCCCTGCGGGCCGCGCTGGCCGAGCGGGCCGAGGTCCGCTGGCCCGAGGTGGTCCGGGAGCAGGCCTCGCGCGACGGCACGGCCAAGTTCCTGTTGCGCCTGGCCGACGGCGAGGCCGTGGAGACCGTGCTCATCCCGGAAAAGGACCATTACACCCAATGCCTGTCCACCCAGGCCGGGTGCGCCCTGGGGTGCACCTTCTGCGCCACGGGAAGGATGGGGTTTCGCCGCAACCTGACCCCTGGGGAGATCCTCGGGCAGATCCTGGTGGCCCGGCAGTGGCTTTGGGACCGGCAGTCCGCCCTGGCCCTGCGCAACCTGGTGTTCATGGGCATGGGCGAACCGCTTTTGAACTATGACAATCTCCTGCAGGCCCTGGAAGCCCTGCACCATCCCCAGGGCCTGGACTTCTCCAGCCGCCGCATCACCCTGTCCACGGCCGGGATCGTCAAGAACCTGCTGGCCTTCGGGGCCACGGGCCTGGGATCGCTGGCCGTGTCCCTGCACGCCCCCAACCAGGAGCTTCGGGCCGAGATCATGCCCGTGGCCCGGTCCACGCCCCTTTCCGAGCTCATGGCGGCCCTCAAAGACTATCCGCTCAAGCCCCGGGAGCGGCTGACCTTCGAATATCTGCTTTTGGACGGGGTCAACGACTCCCCGGCCCAGGCCAGGGAACTGGTGCGGCTTTTGTCCCACGTCAAGGCCAAGGTGAATCTCATCGCGTTCAACCCCGTGCCGGGCATTCCGTATGGCGCGCCGAGTCCGGCCCGGGTGGAGGCGTTTCAGGACGTCTTGCGCCAAAAGGGCCTCACGGCCACCCTGCGCAAGTCCAAGGGCGCGGACATCGCGGCGGCCTGCGGGCAGTTGCGCAACGAGGGAGTGGCGTAAAAGTCCCGCCCCGACATCGTGACAAAGCGGCCACGCATCCGTCACCTGCGCCCCTTGTGCCCGGCCGCGCTTTTCACTACAAAGACCTTCCCCATTTTCGCGGAAAAAAGGAACTCCGTCATGTCCCGACCCGATTTCGCCAAGTGCAAAGGACTTGTCCCCTGCATCGCCCAGGAGGCCGACACGGGCGAGGTGCTCATGCTCGCCTATATGAACGAGGAGGCCTGGGAAAAAACCCTGGCCACGGGCGAGGTCCATTACTACAGCAGAAGCCGCAACGCCCTGTGGCGAAAGGGCGGCACCTCGGGCCACGTCCAGAAGGTCAAAAGCATACGCCTGGACTGCGACAAGGACACGGTCCTGGTCCTGGTGGAGCAGCTTGGCGGCGCGGCCTGCCACACGGGCTACAAAAGCTGCTTTTTCACGGAAATCGCCCCGGACGGCGACCGCGTCTGTTCGCCGCTCATCTTCGATCCCAAGGAGGTCTACAAATAACATGACCCAGCCAAAAAAGCTCAAACTCGGCATCCCCAAGGGCTCTCTCCAGGACGCCACCATCGCCCTGTTCGAAAAGTCCGGATGGAAGATCCGGATGCACCACCGCAACTATTTCCCCGAGATCAACGACCCGGACATCCAGTGCAGCATGTGCCGGGCCCAGGAGATGTCGCGCTACGTGGAGACCGGCACCCTTGATGCGGGCCTGACCGGCAAGGACTGGATCCTGGAGAACAATTCCGACGTGGTGGTGGTGTCCGACCTGGTCTATTCCAAGGTCAGCAACCGCCCGGCCCGCTGGGTGCTGGCCGTGGCCGCCGACTCGCCGTATCGCCGTCCCCAGGATCTGGCCGGAAAGAAAATCGCCACGGAGTTGGTGAGCTTCACCAAATCCTATTTCGAGGCCGCCGAGGTGCCCGTGGCCGTGGAATTCTCCTGGGGCGCCACCGAGGCCAAGGTGGTCGAGGGCCTGGCTGACGCCATCGTGGAGGTCACCGAGACCGGCACCACCATCAAGGCCCACGGCCTGCGCATCATCGCCGAACTGCTTCAGACCAACACCCGGCTCATCGCCAACAAGGCCGCCTGGGAAGATCCCTTCAAGCGTAAAAAGATCGAAAACCTGGACATGCTCCTGCAGGGAGCGTTGCGGGCCGAAAGCCTGGTGGGGCTCAAGATGAACGTGCCCGAGGAAAAGATGCCCGCCATCATGAACCTTTTGCCCAGTCTCACCGCGCCCACCGTGGCCAACCTGTACAACAAGGACTGGCTGTCCGTGGAGATCGTGGTCTCCGAGAGCCTGGTGCGCGACCTGATCCCCAAGCTGCACGAGCTCGGGGCCGAAGGCATCATCGAATATTCCCTGAACAAGGTCATCTAGTTCCGCGTCCGAAAAAAAGCCGAGCCCGGGAGGGAGCATCCCTCCCGGGCTTTTTTTCGCCCACCGGCCCGGATTCCCGCTTGCCCGCGTGACGTTTTTCGAGAACAACCGTTTTCAGGGCGGACATTCCGCCCCAAGCCCTTTTGCCCGGAGAATCCCATGTCCCACCGCTTTGGCCACGTGGCCGTCCTCGGCCCCACCAACGCCGGAAAATCCACCTTCCTCAACCGCGTGATCGGCCAGAAAATTTCCATCGTCTCGCCCAAGCCCCAGACCACCCGCAACCGCATCACCGGCATCCTGACCACGGAGCAGGCCCAGGTCGTCTTTCTGGACACCCCGGGCCTGCATCGCCAAAGCCGGGGCATAAGCCCGCTGCTTTTGCGCTCGGCCTGGAACGCCCTGCCCATGGCCGACGTGGCCCTGCTCTTTTTCGACGCCCGGGCCCTGGCCCCAAAGCCCAATCTGCTGGAGGCCGAGGCCCGGCCCCTGGCCAAGGCCCTGGGCGGCGACCCCATGCCCGTGATCGTGGCCTTAAACAAGGTGGATGCGGTGCGCCCCAAGGAGCGCCTGTTGCCGCTGCTCAAGGAGATGGCCCTGATCTTCCCCCAGGCCGAGGTGTTTCCCATAAGCGCCTTGTCGGGACAGGGCGTGGACGAGGTGGTGGCGGCCGTGGCCGCACGCCTGCCCGAGGGGCCGCCCCAGTACGGCGAAGACGAGATCACCACCGCGCCCGTGCGATTCATGGCCGCCGAGGCCGTGCGCGAGAAGCTTTTTCTGGCCCTGGGCCAGGAGCTGCCGTACGGCGTGGCCGTGGAGATCGAGTCCTGGGATGAGCAGACAAATCCGGCCATGCCCCACATTTCCGCCGTGATCTACGTGCCCCGGACAACGCATAAGGGCATCGTCATCGGCAAGGGCGGGGAGATGCTCAAAAAGGTGGGCTCCGAGGCCCGGGCCGAGATCGAGGAGCTTGTGGGCGGACGGGTGCATCTGGAGTTGTGGGTCAAGGTCAAGCCGGATTGGCCCGGGGACAAGGGCTTCGTGCGCGAATTGGGACTTGGGGAATAGGGGCGCGGCGTTTCCCCGGGACGTTTTGTTTTGCCCCCGGATGTGCTAGCCTTTCGCCATGAACGATGATTTGAGCCTTGACGGACGCCTCGCCCGGGTCCGGGAGCGCATTGTCCGGGCCTGCGGAAAGGCGGGGCGCGATCCGGCCGGGGTGACCCTGGTGGCGGTGTCCAAGTTTCATCCGGCGGAGGCTGTGGCGGCCTTGCGGGCGTGCGGACAGCGGATTTTCGGCGAGAGCTACGTGCAGGAGGCCCTGCCCAAGATGGAGGCTCTGGCGGATGCGGGCATCCAGTGGCACTTCATCGGACGATTGCAGAAAAACAAGGCCAAGTTCGCCGTGGGCCGCTTTGCCCTGATCCATACCGTGGACTCGGTGGAATTGGCCCGGACTTTGCAAAATAAAGCCCTGGCCGCCAGCGTGGTGCAGCCGGTGCTCATCCAGGTCAACGTGGACGACGAGCCGCAAAAGGCGGGCGTGGCCGCGTCCCTGGCCCCGGAACTGGCCGAGGCCGTGGTCGGCATGGCCAACCTGGACCTTCAGGGGCTCATGGTCCTGCCCCGGGCCCTGGACGACCCCCAGGCGGCGCGTCCGGCCTTCGCCGCCCTGCGCGTCCTGCGCGACGCCTTGGCGACGCGCCTGGGGCGGGCCTTGCCGGTCTTGTCCATGGGCATGAGCGGCGACCTGGAGCCTGCCGTGGAGGAAGGGGCCACCCACGTCCGGATTGGGACGGATATTTTTGGCCCGCGCCACGCCTGAGCGTGCGGCGCGCCGCCGTACACCCGTCTGACGCGGGACAGCCCGGGAGAAGAGGACGATGGCCGAAGAAATTGAAGGCGGAAAGAAAAAATCCGGCTTGCTCAAATGGATCATCCTGGCCGTTTTGCTGTTGCTGTTGGCCGGAGGGGGCTATTTCGCCTATCTGAAGTTTTTCGTGGCCGCCCCGGCCGAGACCCCGCCCACGGCCCCGGCCGAGGGGGGGGAGGCGCCCGGGCATGCCGAACCGGCCGCCGAGGCCCCCGCCAAGGAGGAGGCCCACGGAGAGGCCGCGTCCGGCCATGGCGGTTCCGACGGGCATGGCGGCGGCAAGGCCGCCCCGGCGCAATCCCTGGTCACCGTTCCCACGTTTGTGGTCAATCTGGCCGATCCCTCGGGGCGGCGGTATCTGAAGCTCTCCATGGACCTGGAGGTCAAGGGCGGGCCTGAGGCCATCCAGGGGTCCATGTCCAAGATTCGCGACGCCCTGCTTATGCTTTTATCCTCCAAATCGGTGGAGGAGCTGGCCGGGGTGGAAGGCAAGATCATCCTGCGCAAGGATGTGGCCGACCGGATCAACCAAGTGCTTGGCAAGCCGGTGGTCCTGCGCGTGTATTTCACAGATTTCGTGATTCAGTAGGCAACGCGGCGGTGGCGGCGTGACCGCGCCGGAAACCTGCAATCCGAACGAGAGGCGACGACGCATGGGCTCAGACGATCAGGATCAAGACCAGCTGGCCGCCGAATGGGCCGCCGCCCTGGCTGAACAGGAAAACGAGGACGAGGACGCTGCGCCTGCTGCGGGTGGCAAGGCGGCCTCTTCGGGGACGGACGCCGCCTTGGCCGATGAATGGGCCGCCGCCCTGGCCGACGAGGAGGAGCAGCACCTCAAGAAGGAACGGGAGCAGGAGCAGTTTTCGCGTCAAAGCCACACGGCCCAGTTCAAGGATTTGACGCAGGACGCCAAGGCCCCCCGGGCCGAAGGCGGCGCCAGGCGCGACCTGGATTTCATCCTGGACATCCCCCTGGACGTCTCCGCCGAACTGGGGCGCACCAAGCTCCTTATCAACGAGTTGTTGCAGCTTGGGCAGGGTTCGGTCATTGAGCTCAACAAGCTGGCGGGCGAGCCGCTGGAGATCTACGTCAACGGCAAGCTTGTGGCCCGGGGCGAGGCCGTGGTCATCAACGAAAAATTCGGCGTGCGCCTAACCGACATCATAAGCCCCATCGAGAGGGTCAAACAGCTTGCCTGACGCCGCCGCCCAGTCCGCCTACGGGCTTTCTTCCGTGGCCGCCCAGATGGCCCTGGCGCTGTTGCTGCTCCTGGGCGTCATTTTAGCGGCCTTTTACGTCCTGCGGCGTTTCGGCCCGCGCCTGGGGCTGCCCCTGGCCAGAAAGAACACCGGCCTGACCTTTGAGGGGCAACTGGCTCTTGGGCCCAAGCGGAGTGTTGTGTTGGTCCGGTTCTTGAATAAGGTCATGGTGCTCGGCGTCACCGAGCAGTCCATCAACCTGTTGACCGAGATCGATGACAACCATGACCGGGAAACCGACTTTGCCGCAGTCCTCGAAAAGGCCGATCCTCCGGACAGTTCTCCTTAGCCTTCTCCTGCTTCTGCCGACCGCTGCCCTGGCCCAGGACATGCCGTCGCTGACGCTCAACCTGTCCGCCGGGCAGGCCGAACCGGCCCGGGTCTCCACCCTTCTCGAAATCCTCATGCTCCTGACGGTGCTTTCCCTGGCTCCGTCCATCGTGCTCACGGTCACCTCGTACACCCGCATCATCATCACCTTTTCCTTCCTGCGCCAAGCCATGGGCACGGCCCAGATGCCCCCCAACCAGATTTTGGCCAGCCTGGCCATCTTCATGACCGTGGTCATCATGTACCCCGTGGGAAAACAGATCAACGACGAGGCCTTGCAGCCCTATATGCGCGAGGAAATTTCTCTCCAGGACGCCGCAAAAAAGGCCGAGGTTCCCCTGCGCGCCTTCCTCTTCAAGCACACCCGGGAGAAGGATCTCTCCATCTTCTACACCATCACCAAGATGGAGCGGCCTGACAACCGCGATCAGGTGCCGACCATCATGCTCGCCGCCGCCTACATGATCAGCGAGCTCAAGACCGGCTTCACCATCGGCTTTCTCATCTACATCCCGTTTCTGGTCCTGGACATGGTGATCTCCAGCATTCTTTTGGCCATGGGCATGATGATGCTGCCCCCGGCCATGGTGTCCATGCCGTTTAAGCTGCTCCTTTTCATCCTGGTGGACGGCTGGACGCTTCTGACCGGCTCCCTGGTCAACAGCTTCGCCCTTTGACAGGCCATATGGCCGAAAGGAACATCCTCATGACCCCGGAAACCGTTATCGCCATCGCCCGCGAGGCCATCGAGCTGGCCCTGTTCATGGCCTTGCCCATGCTGGCCGTGAGCCTCGTGGTGGGCGTGTTCGTGAGCATCCTGCAATCCGCCACCCAGATCCAGGAGATGACGCTCACCTTCGTGCCCAAGATCCTGTCCATGTTTCTGGCCCTTTTGCTGGCCTTCCCCTGGCTCATGGACAAGATGGTCACCTATACCCGCGAACTGTTTCTCAACCTGCCGAACTACATCCGCTAGCCCCGCGACCTCGACTGGGGGCTTTGGCCGCACCACCCGTAGGCGTGGGCCGCAGCGTCTCATTTTTTGAGAAAATGAAGCTGGCGGGGTTTAAACCCCGCTGGCGTCGGAAACCATCGCCGTGATGAGGAGGGGGGGGTGCCCGTGGGGGCGGGGAAGCGGCGTGTTTGCGGCCAGGCGGGCCGGGCAGGGGCGAGAACTCCCCCGCCCGGCCCGGGCGGTTTACAGGCTGTCGGCGGCGCTGTGCCGGGCGACGAAGGCCACGGCCTCGTCCACGCTGGTCACGTCGCCGGAAATCTGGGCCTTGAGCAGGGCGTCGCGCAGAAGCCCCACGGCGGGTCCGGGTTTGAGGCCCGTGAGCTGCATGATCCGGCCGCCGTTTAAAAGCGGCTCGAGCATGTCCTCCGGGGTGTCGGAGCGGTCGAGCATCTTCATGTTGTGGTTGAATTCCTTGTAGCTGCCGCCCCGGGCCTTGATGTCGGCGCGCACCATTTCGATCAGGCGCGGGT
Organism: Desulfolutivibrio sulfodismutans DSM 3696; assembly: GCF_013376455.1. Classification (GTDB taxonomy): domain Bacteria; phylum Desulfobacterota; class Desulfovibrionia; order Desulfovibrionales; family Desulfovibrionaceae; genus Desulfolutivibrio; species Desulfolutivibrio sulfodismutans. The sequence goes on from NZ_CP045504.1 coordinate 2,917,476, forward strand.
ATTCGTCCAGGGCCTTGAAGCGGCGGATGCCCCGGTCGGTGAGCATGAAGTGGAAGCGCATGTGGTGGCGCACCAGAAAACACACCAGATCGACTTCCTCGGGCGGAAAGTGCAGCCGGGAGAGGATTTTGCGCGTGACTTTCGCGCCCACCCGGTGGTGCTGGTAGAAGGTCCAGCGGCCGTCGAAGAATTCCGCCGTGTGCAGCTTGCCCACGTCGTGGAACAGGCAGGCCAGGGCGCCGTACCAGTCGTAGGGCAGCTCCTGGGGATAGTGGGCCATGACGTCGAGGGTGTGGTCGAAAACGGTCTCTTCCTCGGTCTCGTTTTTCTGCTGCCGGATGCGGGCCATGGCCGCCAGTTCCGGGATGAGCCCGTGCAGGATCATGGATTCGTAGAGCAGCCTGACGAAGGCAGCCATGTTTTCGGCCTCGACCTTGCGCCATTCGTCGATGATGTCGTTGGTGGAGGCGTAATCGAGCACCCGGCGGGCGGCCCGTAAAATGGCCATCCAGGTGTTGTGTTCGATGGGCAGGTTGTAGTTGGCGGAAAAGCGCAGGGCCCGTACGGCGCGAAGATAGTTCTGGCGCAGGGTCTGGTCGGGGATGCCGACCAGGCGTATCTCGCCGGATTCCAGGTCCGCGAACCCGTCGTGGAGTTCCTTGGGGCGCGGCAGATAGGGGCAGGCCAGATGCAGGGGGATTTCCCCGGTGTCCTGGAGTTTTTTCAGGAGTCTCGGGGTGACCATGGCCACGCAGTCCTCGGGATGGGAGCCGTCCTCGGTGTCCGCCGGATAGAAGAAAATGATTCCCGACTCGGGACGAAAGACGGCGAAGGCCGTGTCGGTCTCGGTGGCCTCGACCGTGGGGAAGATCTTTTGCAGGTCGGGCAGGGACATGTCCGTGCAGATGTCGATCTCCACGCTCCCCTGGCCGTGGGCTTTGTCCTGCAACCGGGCGTTGACCACGTAGGCGTCGTAGCCGTTGCGCATAATGGTTTTGCACAGCGTCGCGGCTTCCTTGAAAGACGGATTCATGAACTCCTCCCGTGAGTGCGGCGGGATGCGGCCGCCGTGGCGGCCGGGGCGCATTCCCCGCGCGTGAAGACCGGTTGTCCCCCGATGTAAAGGGCCATGACCCGACCGGTCAGGGTGCGGCCCAGGCAGGGGGTGTTTTTCCCTTTGGAGAAAAGCGATTCCGGCGTGACCTTCCAGGCCTGGCGGGGATCAAACAGCACGAAATCGGCCGGATCGCCGGGCGTAAACGTATTGTGCGGCAGCTTGAAGAGGCGGGCCGGATTCGAGGAAAAAAGCCGCACGATGTCTGCGGCGTCGAGCATGCCCTTGTCCGTGAGCACAAACGACAGGGACAGCGCCGTCTCCAGGCCCGAGATGCCGCAGGGGGCCTCGCCGAAGGGCGTTTCCTTCTCGTGGGCGGCATGGGGGGCGTGGTCCGTGGCCAGGATGTCGATGACCCCTTCCCGTAGGGCCTGGATCAGCGCCAGCACGTCGTCCCGGGTGCGCAGCGGCGGGCTGACCTTGGCAAGGGTGTTGTAGCCCTCCACCTCGGCCTCGGTGAAATGCAGGTAATGGGGGCAGGTCTCGGCCGTGACCGGCACGCCCCGGGCCTTGGCCCGTTCGATGATTTCCACCGAGCGGCGGCAGCTCACATGCGCCAGATGGACGGGAATGCGCAGATAATCGGCCAGGAGCACGTCCCGGGCGACCTGGATGGCCTCGGCCACGTCGGGCTGGCCGGGCAGGCCCAGGCGCGAGGACACCCGCCCTTCGTTCATGCCCGCGCCCGGGGACATGGTGGGCTCCTCGCAGTGGTCGATGACGCGAAGTCCCAGGTCCCAGGCGTATTCCATGGCGTGGCGGAACAGTTCGGCGTCGGCCACGGGGCGGCCGTCGTTGGAGAAGGCCACGCATCCGGCCTGGGCCAGCTCGGCCATGGGGGCCAGTTCCTTGCCCAAAAGCCCCCTGGTCAGGGCCCCGATGGGAAAAAGGCGCGGGCCGCCCGGCCAGGTTTCGGCGGCGCGCTTGGTCATGTGTTCGGTGATGGAGGCCGTGTCGTTGACCGGGGAGGTATTGGCCATGCACATGACGTTGGAAAACCCCCCGGCGGCGGCCGCCGCCAGGCCCGAGGCGATGTCTTCCTTCCATTCCTGGCCGGGTTCGCGCAGATGGGCGTGGGCGTCGGTCAAGCCGGGCAAAAGCGTCAGGCCCCGGCCGTCGATGACCCGGGCGTTTTCGTAGGCGGTTCCGGGGGCGTGGGGCGACACGCCAAGGACGTGTCCCTTGCGGCATAACAGATCCACGGCATGGGGCGTCTCGGGAAGGATCAGGTTGGTGACGGCGAGATCGGGAAGGGCCACGGGCTACTCCTTGTCACCCCGGTCCTTGCGGGTGATGAAAAGGTGCAAAAGGGCCATGCGTACGGCCACGCCCGAGGCCACCTGGTCGAGAATGAGGCTTTGCCCCGCGTCGGCCAGCTCCGAGGAAATTTCAATGCCCCGGTTGATGGGGCCGGGGTGCAGCACCTTCACGTCCGGGTCGGCCCCGGTGAGCGTGGCCGAGGACAGGCAAAAACGCCCGGCGTATTCGCGCAGATCCGGCAACAGCCCGGCCTGCTGGCGCTCAAGCTGCAAACGCAGGCACATGACCGCGTGGGCCCCGGCCACGGCCTTTTTCAGGTCGGAATGGACCTCAACCCCCCAACCGTCTACCGAGGGCGGCAAAAGGGTGCGTGGCCCGCACAGGCGCACGTTGGCCCCGAGCATGGACAAAAGGATCACATTGGAGCGGGCCACCCGGCTGTGGGCGATGTCGCCCAGGATGCACACGGTCTTGTCCGCAAGCGTCCCCCACTTCTCCAGCAGGGTGAAGGCGTCGAGCAGGGCCTGGGTGGGGTGGGCGTGGCGGCCGTCGCCGGCGTTGATCACCGCACAGGACACCCGTTCGGCCACAAAGGCCGCCGCGCCGGATTCCCCGTGGCGGATGACGATGGCGTCTGGGTTCATGGCCAAAAGCGTGAGCACCGTGTCTTTGAGGCTTTCTCCCTTGACCAGGGAGCTGCCGGACTTGGTCAGGGCGAAGGTGTCGGCGGACAGGCGCTTCCCGGCCATGTCGAAGGAGGTCTTGGTGCGGGTGCTCGGTTCGGCGAAAAAAAGCACCACGCTTCGGCCCTTGAGCGTGGGCACCTTCTTGACCGGACGGGCATTGATCTCCCGAAACGAGGCGGCGGTCTTCATGACCACGGCCACATCGTCGCGGGAAAGCTGGGAAACGTCGAGCAGATCCTTGTGGGGCCAGCTCATGCGGGCTCCTTGTGGTCCTGGCGCGGAAAGGGAAACGGTTGTGTCGCCATAGCCGACTGTTTTTTTCATATGCCCCGCCCGCCGTCAATCGGGCAAAGGCGTTTTTCAGCTAAGGATGGCCGGCTCAGGCCTGTTTGCGCAGGCAGGCGGCGAAGAAAAATTCTCCAAGCGGCGAGGCGGGGTCTGCCTCGTGCAGGCTTTCCAGCCGCGCCTCGGGCGTCTCGGCCAGAAAACGGTCCACCAGCCCGCGATTTTCCTCCGGGGCCAGGGTGCAGGTTACATAGGCCACCAGCCCGCCCGGGGCCACGCGCCTCATGGCGGCGTGCAACAGTCCGTGCTGGATGCGGGCCAGATCGGCCACGTCAGCCGGGGTGCGTTTCCATTTGGCGTCGGGCCGCCGCGACAACACCCCAAGCCCGGAGCACGGCGCGTCCAGAAGGATCGTGCCGGGGGCCCGGCCAAGGGGCGGGCACAGGGCCGAGGCGGCGAAGACCGGGATGTCCGGCAGCCCCAGACGGATCGTTTCCGCCCGCAGGGCCCGCAGCCTGCCCCGGTGTATGTCGGCGGCCCACACGGCATGGTCCGTGGCCTCCAGAAGATATGTGGTCTTGCCGCCGCGCCCGGCGCAGGCGTCGAAGACCGGGCCGGGCCAGCCGTCCGGGTCCAGGTCGGCCAGGGCCTGCTGGGCCGCCGCCGATTGCCGGGAGATGCGCCCGGCGGCCAAAAGGGCGTCCAGGTTCAGGCCGTCGTGGGAAAAATCCGTGCCCGGGGCAAAGGCCAGGGTGGGAAACACCGTCATAAGACAGCCGGGCAGGGCCGCCAGCGTCTTGAATAGGGCCCGTGCGCCCGGTTTGCGGGCGTTGACCCTAAGCCCCGTGGGCGGGGCCGCAGCCTGGGCGGCCAGAAAACGCAACGTCGTCTCGTGGCCATAGGCCGTGCGCCACAGGGCCACGATCCAGGCCGGGCAGGAATAGTACCGGGAAAGCACCGTGGTCGCGTCCGCCCCGGGGGTGCGGCAGCAGTCCATGTCCGCCGCCTGCCCGGCCTCGTCGGCCATGCGGCGCAGCACGGCGTTGGCCACCCCGGCCAGCCGCGACCCGGCCAGGGCCTTGATGCGGTCCACGGCCCAGTCCACCGAGGCGTAGGGGGGGACGCGGTCCAGATGCAAGATTTCGTGGGCGGCCAAGCCCATGGCGGAAAGCACCGGCGGCGGCAGTCCGGCCGGATTCTTCAGATGTCGCGAGAGCAGAAATTCCGTGCGGCCGCGCAGCCGGGTGAACCCATAGGCCAGTTCCACGGCCAGGGCCGTATCCCGGGGGTCCATGTCCCGATGCGCCAGGGCCGTATCCAGGGCGGCCTGCAGATCCATGGCCCGGTTTGGCCGCTTTCCGGCTGTCGGCAGGGCCTTGGCCAGGGCCTCCAGGGCGGCGGCCCGGGCCGGAGGGGTTCCATGGTTTTTTTTCAGGGGTGCGGCGGGGCTTGTGGCGGCAGGCGCAGCCTGCTTCGAGGCGGCCGGACGGGGGGCCTTGGCTTTGGATTGCGCGGTCATGAAGACCCCGGCCCGCCGGAAGCGGCCTGGGCGTCAGGAGCGCCCGGGGCCTCAGGGGCCTCCGAGGCAGCGGATGGAGGCTGCCCGGGCGTCCTGGCCTCCTCGGCTTTACGGCCCGCCCGTCTGCCGCCCCGCAGCCCGCCCCGTCCCAGGGTGGGCAGAAGCTCCGCCACCGGCGGTCCCTCGGGCAGCTCTTTGAGAAAATAGCGCAGGGCCTGCTCCAGGGCCGCCAGGCTGACGGTTGTGTCCAGGCAGGGGCCATGCGGCCGTTCGTTTAGGACCCCGTAGACCGGGATGGGGTAGGTGTCCTGGATGCCGCTGGCCAGATCGCGCTCGCAGGCCACGGCCAGGATCAGCCGGGGCCGTTTCTGGACCACGATGCGCCGGGCGATGGTGCCGCCGGTGGCGATGGCCAGATGCGCGCCGTAATGGTCGGCCAGGTCCAACAGTCCGGCCACGGGGCATTTCCCGCAGCGTTTGCAGTTCTGGATGTCGTAGGTCAGACGCCGGTTGCAGCGGCTGTTTTGCAGGCAATGGGGCAAAAGCACCAGGATCTGCTTCGGTTCGTATTTCCCGGCGTCGGATGAGACGAGTTCGTTGTTGACCTTGATGAACGAGCCGCGCACCTTTTCCTTGGAGATGCCGAGCATCCAGCCGAAAAGGGTCATCAGCGGCAAAAAGACCTTGGCCGTGACCCCGCGCAGCCGCTCGGAAAAAAGGATCGAGCGCCCGAGCGCCACGCTGGCCACCAGACTCAGGCAGGCCCAGAGGACCAAAAGGATCACCGCCCCGAGCAGGATGCCCATGATCCAGGGCGCGCCGGGGTGGATATTTTGCAGGCCCACGAAGGGAATGATCCATAAAAAGGCCAACGCGACGCACACCGTCAGGCTGGTGCCGGTCAAAAGCCCGATGAACAGGCGCTTTCTCGAGGGTTCGTCGTGTTCCATCCTAGAGTCTGTTGTCACGTCGCAGCCGTTGTGTCCAGATCGCCCGGCCCGCAGACCGGGGAGGCCCCCTCGGGACATTTGCCCAGATAGCCGCAGGCGAAGGCCTCGGCCGTCATCTCCTTTTTCCCGGCCGGACGCAGGCGGGGGATCAGGTAGACCCCGTCGGCGCAGGCCACGCGCAGATTTCCCTCCGCAAGACCCAGCACCGTACCCGGCGCGGCCCCCTCGGGGGGCGTTCCCCCGGGGGCGGATTCCGGCCGTCCCGGGGCGGCGATGACCCGCAGGGGCGGCGCGCCCGGCCGCAGCCGGACATGAAAAAAGGCCCCGGGCTTGGGGGAAAAGGCCCGGATGCGGTTATGGACATCCATGACCGGGCGGTCGAAACGGATCTCGGCCTCGGCCTTGCCGATCTTGGCTGCATAGGTGGCCCGGGATTCGTCCTGGGGAATCTCCAGGATGGGCCCGGCGGCCATGCGGGTGAGCGTCTCGGCCAGAAGCGTCCCGCCCATGGCGGCCATCTGGGACAGGATCGTCCCGGCGTCGTCGTCGAAGCCGATGGTCAGCGCCCGCTGGGCCAGGATGGGCCCGGCGTCCAGGGCCTTGACCATGCGCATGATGGTCGCGCCGGTCACGGTGTCGCCACTTAAGATCGCCCGCTGCACCGGGGCTGCGCCGCGATAGCCGGGTAAAAGCGAGGCGTGGACGTTTATGGGCATGATTTTCGGCACGTCCAGCACCGCCTGGGGCAGAAGCATGCCGTAGGCCGCCACTAAAAGCAGGTCCGGCTCAAACGCGGCCAGCCGGGCCACCTCGTCCGGCGATTTGAAATCCGCCGGTTGCAGGACCGGCAGGCCCATTTCCAGGGCCAGGGTCTTCACCGGGCCCGGGCGGCAGGCCTGGCCTCGGCCGCAGGGCCGGTCGGGCTGGGTATAGACCGCAACCACCTGGCACGCCCCGGCGTCCAGCACCCCGCGCAGCACGGCCGCCGCGAAATCCGGCGTGCCCATGAAGACCGCCCTTAGTCCTGATCCGCCTTCCTGGCCCATTTTCTCGCCCTTTTATCGTATAAGGCCCTTTTCAGGCGGCTTATGCGGTCAATGAAAAGCGTGCCTTCCAGATGGTCGATCTCGTGCTGCAGGCACACCGCCAAAAGCCCTTCGGCGTCAAGGCAGACCTCGTTGCCCGACAGATCAAGCCCCCGCACCCGGACCTTTTCGGCCCGCACCACGTTGGACCGGTAGTCCTTGACGCTCAGGCAGCCTTCCTCCGTCTCCGTCTCGCCCTCGGCCGAAACAATCTCCGGGTTGACGAGCGCGAAAAGCTCCTCGCGTTTGTCCGGGCCGGAGATGTCCACGGTGATCAGCCGCACCGGCTCGGCCACCTGGTTGGCGGCCAGGCCGATGCCCTGGTTGACGTACATGGTCTCGGCCATGTCGCTCGCCAAGGCCATGATCTCCGGCGTGATCTCCTCGATGCGCGCCGCCTTCTGGGCCAAAACCGGATGCGGATATTTGACGATGTCCCTGGTCATTTTACTCCTTCTTCGGGGCTGCCGCCCCGCCCACTGGATCGGGGCTGCCGCCCCGTACCCCGCCCGGGGGGAATCATTCCCCCCGGACCCCCTGTCCCCGTGGCGTTTCCCCGGCCGCGTCGCGGCCGGGGAAACGCCACGGAAACACGGGTCTTCCGGCGAAGGGATCAGGCCCTTGCGCCCGGGATTCGCGGCGTCCCCGCCCGGGATGTGCAGCAGCCCGGCGGGGACGCCACGCGATATGGGGTGCAGGGGGCTTAGCCCCCTGCCGGGGGGCCCGGGGGGCGGCGCCCCCCGATGGTCTTATTCTTCCTTCTTGCGGGTCTTGATGCCCAATTCGCGCAGTTGGCCGGGGGCCACGGTATTGGGGGCGTCGGTCAAGAGGCAGGCCGCCTTCTGGGTCTTGGGGAAGGCGATGACGTCCCGGATGGATTTGGACCCGCATAGGAGCATGATAATGCGGTCCAGGCCGAAGGCAATGCCGCCGTGGGGCGGCGTGCCGTGTTCCAGGGCGCGCAGGAAGAACCCGAACTTTTCGGAGGTCTCGGCCTCGTCAAGGCCCAGGGCGGCGAACATGCGGCGTTGGGCCTCGGGGGTGTGGATGCGGATGGAGCCGCCGCCGATCTCGTAGCCGTTTAAAACCAGGTCATAGGCCCGGGCCAGGGCCTTTTCCGGTTCGTTTTCCAGGATGTCCAGATGCCCGGGCGCGGCCGAGGTGAAGGGATGGTGCCGGGCCACGAAGCGTTTGGCCTCGGGGTCGTATTCGAAGAGCGGGAAATCGGTAATCCACACCGGGGCGTAGGCGCCTTCGGGGATGAGATTGAAGCGTTCGCCGAGCTTTAAGCGCAGATAGCCCAGGGCGGTGTTGACCATGTCCGCCGGGCCGGCCTGGAAGAACACGATGTCGCCCTCTTCGAGGGAGAGTTCCCGGGCCAGGCCGTCGCGTTCAGCCTCGGAGAGGAACTTGGCGAAGGGCGATTGCCATTCCCCGGGCTTGATCTTGATCCAGGCCAGCCCTTGGGCTCCATAGATTTTGACGTATTCCGTGAGGTCGTCGATCTCCTTGCGGGAAAGCTCCCCCCCGCCGGGCACGCGCAGACCTTTGACCAGTTCGGCCTTGGCGAAGACCCGGAAGCCCGATTCGCGCACCACATGGGTCACGTCCTTGAGCTTTAAGTCGAAGCGGATGTCCGGCTTGTCCAGGCCGTAGTCGGCGATGGCCGTGGCGTAGGTCATGCGCGGGAAGGGCGAGGGCAGCTCGACGCCAGCGGCGTCGCGGAAGATGCCCATGACCATGCCCTCGGCCATCTCCATGACCTGGGCCTCGTCCACGAAGGACATTTCAATGTCGATCTGGGTGAATTCGGGCTGGCGGTCGGCGCGCAGGTCTTCGTCCCGGAAGCAGCGCACGATCTGGTAGTAGCGGTCCATGCCGGACATCATGAGCATCTGTTTGAAAAGCTGCGGCGACTGGGGCAGGGCGTAGAACGAGCCCTGGTTGACCCGGCTGGGGACCAGGAAATCGCGCGCCCCCTCGGGGGTGCTTTTGGTCAGGATGGGGGTTTCGACTTCGAGGAATCCCAGGGCATCCAGGTAGCGGCGCACGCTCATGGAGGCCTTGTGCCGGGCCAGGAAGTTGGCCGCCAGCTTGGGACGGCGCAGGTCCAGGTAGCGGTATTTGAGACGCAGGGATTCGGCCGCGTCGGTGCGGTCCTCAATGGGGAAGGCCGGAGTGGCGGCGGTGTTTAAAAGCTTGAAATCGGAAACCACCACCTCGATCTCGCCCGTGGCCATGTTCGGGTTGACCATGCCCTCGGGCCTGGCGCGCACCAGCCCGGTGATGGCCAGCACGTATTCCACGCGCAGGTCGTGGGCCTTGTCGTGGGCGGCCGGGGCGTCGTCCGGGGAAAACACCACCTGGGTGAGCCCCTTGCGGTCGCGCAGGTCGATGAAGATCAGCCCGCCGTGGTCGCGGCGATATTGGGCCCAGCCCATCAGCGTCACGGTCTGGCCGATGGCGGCCTTGGTCAACTGGCCGCAGGAATGGGTGCGCCGCCAGTCGCCCAGATCGTCAAGCAGGGCGGTTTCGCGGGGGAGGGCGTCGCTCATGGTGTGCATGCTCCGTATGGTCTGTCGCGGGGTCGCGGGTTTGGTTGTAGTTTATTGCGGTTCGTTGGGAGTTTAGCCTGGCAGCCCTTGCGGTCGGCCGATCCGGGCCGCGAAGAACTCGGCCAGGGCGTCCATGGACACGGCGGACTGGGCCCCGTCGGCCAGATCCTTGACCTGGACCACGCCCTGGACCAGTTCGGCCTCGCCCAGGATCAGGCACAGCCGCGCCCCCAGGCGTCCGGCGCGGCGCAGGCCGCTTTTGGCGCTGCCGGGCCGGTAGGGCGTCTCGCCGCGATATCCCAGGCGGCGCAGGGATTGGGCCATGAGCAGGGCGGGCTCAAGGGCGGCCGGGTCGAGGATGGCCACGTCGAAGTCGGGTTTTGCGTCCGGCAGGCCGGAAACCAGCAGCGCCAGCCGCTCCATGCCGCAGGCAAACCCGATGCCCGGGGTGTCCGGGCCGCCCAGGTCGGCCACCAGCCCGTCGTAGCGGCCTCCCCCGGCGATGGAGGACTGGGCCCCGATGTCGCCGGAGACGATCTCGAAGGTGGTGCGCACGTAGTAGTCCAGGCCGCGCACCAACCGGGGGGCCAGCTCATAGGCCATCCCGGCCGCGTCCAAAAGGCCCTTGACCGCGTCGAAGTGATCCAGGCAGTCGGGGCACAGGTAGTCCGTGATTTTGGGGGCGTCCAGGGTCAGCTCCCGGCAGCCGGGGACTTTGCAGTCCAGGACGCGCAGGGGATTGATAAGCTTGCGGCGCAGGCAGTCCTCGCACAGCTTTTCCTTGTGCATGCCGCGCAAAAAATCCCGCAGGGCGTCGAGGTAGACGGGGCGGCACTGGCGGCAGCCCAGGGAATTGAGCTGGGTGGTGGTGTTCGTGATGCCCAGATCGGTGAGAAAGTGGTCGAGCATGATGAGCATTTCCGCGTCCAGGGCCGGTTCCGGCGAGCCCAGAGCCTCCACGTCCACCTGGTGGAACTGGCGCATGCGTCCCTTTTGGGGCCGCTCGTAGCGGAACATGGGGCCGTGGGCGAAGAGCTTGGCCACGCCCTCGGCGGCGCAAAGCTTTTGCTCCACATAGGCCCGCAAAAGCCCGGCCGTGGCCTCGGGCCGAAGCGTCAGGGAACGGCCCTTGCGATCCGGGAAGGTATACATCTCCTTTTGCACCACATCGGTCTGTGCGCCGATGGACCGGGCGAAAAGCTCGGTGCGTTCCAAAAGCGGGATGCGGGCCTCGCGGTAGCCGTAGAGGGCAAAGACCCGGGCGGCGGTGCGTTCGATGTGGGAGAAGACGTCGCTTTCCGGTGCGAACAGGTCCGCGAAACCTTTGATTTTTTGAATTTTGTCCATGGGTTCCGATCGCTTGGGGGGATATGGCGCTCGCGCCGTCAAAAAAGAAGAAAAATGTTAGTCGCAACCGGACCGATTGTCAAAAGGCAGGGTCGGGAAGGGGAGGCGGCGCGGCGGCAGGATCAGCCGATGCCCGGCTTGGCCTTGAGCGCATGCAGGGGCGTGGTGACGGGGTCGCCCAGAAGGTCCACCCGGGCGGCGCAAAAGGCCCCCAGGGGCAGGGGCAGGATCGGCGCGTTGAGGCGCCGCCAGGGCGGGGTGTCGCGCCAGGTGGCCATGGGGCCGGGGAGCACGCTGCGGCAGACGTACGGCCGCCGCCCCAGATTTTCCATGGCCAATTGCTGCATCTCCCAGGGCAGAAACCACCTGGCCTGCCCGAGGATCGATCCGCCCCGGCTGCCGGGCAGGCCCCGGGTGAACAGCCAGTGCAGGGACAGACGGTTCAAGAAGCCGATGATCAGGCCCTTGCGGGCCACCCGGGCGGCCTCGCGCAGGGCCAGTCCCGGGTCCGGGCAGAACTCCAGCACCGTCAAAATGACCGCGAAGTCGAACTCGTTATCGTCGAAGGGCAGATGCTCGGCGTCGCCCAGGTGCAGGTCGGCCAGGGCGCCCATGCGGGCCCGGGCGGCCTCCAGCATGGCCGGGGACTTGTCCAGCCCGGCCACGTCGAATCCGGCCTGGTGCAACACCTCCAGAAAGATGCCCGTGCCGCAGCCGATCTCCAGGAGACGCTGCCCACGGCGCGGCCAGCCCGAGGCCATGTGCTCAAGCAGGCGCACCTCCCGGCGCAGGGCGAAGGCCCCCCGGGGGGTGGTGAACCAGGCGTCGTAGCGCCGTGCCGCATCCGTGTCCCACATGCGGGAAATTGTATCCTGGTGTCGGGGAAAAAGGGAAGCCCCCCAGGCTGTCTTGCCTCCGGGGATACGGCAGACGCGAAGCCGCCAAAAGTTTTCGGAAGGGGAGGGTCCGGGAGGGGGAACCCTTTTTCAAAAGGGTTCCCCCTCCCGGGACGTCGCCCTACAGGGCGCGGACGTAGTCCGGCCGCAGGGGCACGTCGCCGGCCAGGGCGCGGCCGATGAGCGCCAGGGCCGTGTCCTTGTCCCGGGGCAGTCGGAGTTTCAGCGGCAGGAAGTTGGAGGCGTGGTTGGCCAGAAAAAGCCCCCGGCTCAGATGGGTGTGGGCCAAAAGTGTGGCCAGTTCGCCGAGCATGCCCCGGGCGTCGGGCAAGGCGAAGCGCCCGGCCTTCCAGTCGGCATGAAGGGGGGTGCCCGGGACCAGCATGAGCGTCAGGGCGGCAGCCTGATCCGGGTCCATCTCGGACAGGGCCGCGCCCGTGCGCTCGGCGTGGAGGCCGGATCGTTCGATCCCGGCCAGCCCCAGAAGCACCGTGACCGAAAGACGCAGCCCGGCCCGGCGGACCTTTTGCCCGGCGGCCACGATGTCGGCGGCGGTGTCGGCCTTGCCCATGGCCGACAGCGTGTCCTGGTCGCCGGATTCAAGACCCATGTACAGGGTATGCAGGCCCAGGCCGCGCAGCGCCGCCAGTTCGTCCTCGGATTTGGTGCGCAGGCTTTTGGCGTTGGCGTAGGCCGAGACCCGGTTCACGAAGGGCAGCTTCTCCCTGATGCGGCCAAGAAGGCGCGTCAGGCGGTTGACGGACAGGACCATGGCGTCGCCGTCGCACAAAAAGACCCGGCGCTGGCGGCGGCAGTACGTCGCGGCGAAGTCCAGGGCGGCCTCCACGTCGGCCTCGGGGACCACCCGGAAGGGTTTGCCCGTGTAGGCCCCGCAGAAGGCGCATGTGTTATGGGAACAGCCCAGGGTGGCCTGGATGAGGATGCTGTCGGCCTCGCTGGGGGGGCGGATGACGGAGCCGGTCAGGTGCATGGATGCGTCTTTTGGGCGGGAGCGGCCGCCGCGTGCCCCGGGTGCGGGATGCGGCGGCCCTCGTCGATACAGGTGTTACCGGCCGGAGTTGCCCATGCCGCAGCCCGAGCGCACGCTTTGGCAATAGGCCTCGCACTGCCGCAAGGCGGTGGCGCTTGCGGACGACTGCGGATCGCGGCGGCAGTTGGTCAGGCAGTTCTGGTACTGGGTGTTGCAATATTCCGGGGTTTCGATGTTGCTTTGCATGTCGCGGCCGGTGAGGGCCTCGGGGCGCACCTGGACCACGGGGATCTGGTCTTCCATTCCCATGGCCCCGTCGCCCAGGCGTAATATGGCGGCGCAGGTCAGGTTGCACGCGGAGCAGGACAGATTGCACAGGACGCTGGGGTCGTGGCGGGCGCCGGGGGTGACCAGGATGGCGCATACAGGGGCGCCGTCAGGCTTGACGCAATAGTATTTGCTTTGGGCCAGGGCCAGGGGGGCGGTGGCGGCCACGAGAAAAGCCAGGGCCAGGGACGCGATGACGGTTTTCATGAAATCCTCCTTGCGGCATGAGCCGACGTGGGAAACTTCCATCGTCCAGCCGTCAGAAATCTACTCCAAAGGTTTGGGGTTGTCATTCCCGGGCCGTCTCCAAGGTTCGGGCCAGGGCATCGAGTTTGCAAAATGATGTTTGGTTGATATCGAAAAAAGGGAATCGCTCGAAAAACGGGCCAGTCGTGGACCATGTGATCAAACCCGTGGAGCCGTCAGCCTTGTCCAAGAAGTTTCGGAGCCTTGAAGGGGTGTGCTGGCGGCGGGTGATGGAGAGGCGGGTGGCTGAGCGTATGGACGAACTCAAGGCGGCCAACGCCAGGCTGTTGGCCGAGATCAAGGAGCGCCAGAAGGCCGAGGCCAGGCTGCGTGAGGCCTTGGCGGAAAAAGAGAGCCTGCTGGCGGAAATCCACCACCGCGTCAAAAACAACCTCCAGATCGTCTCCAGCCTGACGGACATGGCCGGCCGCCGCATGCGCGACCCCGAGGCCCGGGCCGTCTGCCTGGATCTCCAGGCCAAGATCCACGGCATGGGGCTCATTCATACGGAATTGTACCGCAGCGGCAACATCGGGCGCATTGATATCGCGGCCTACGGCCGCATGTTGTTTCATCAGCTGGCCGATATGTATGAGGCCGGGGGCATCAGGCCGACCTTCGACCTTGAGGAGTTGCCCTTGCCCCTGGACAAGGCCGTGCCCTGCGGCATGCTGCTCAACGAACTGCTGAGCAACGTCTTCAAGCACGCCTATCCCCCGGGTGAGCCGGGCCGGGTGGACATCCGCATCGGATGGCGGTCCCCGGTCCGGGCGGTCATCTCCATCCGCGACTATGGCCGGGGGCTGCCCCAGAGCATGGACATGGCCCGAACCAAGACCTTCGGGCTGCGGCTTATCCGGGATACGGTCAAAAGACAGTTGTGCGGAAGTCTGCAAATCGATAGTGATGGAGGCACGGCGGTGACCGTGGAATTTGGGGTCGCGGGGGGTGCGTAAGTGGAAATGGACGCGACGGCGCGGGGCAGCATTTTGGTTGTGGACGACGAGCCGGTCATCACCGCCCAGTTGGAGGACATGCTGGGGGCCATGGGGTACCGGGTGCTGGAGTCGGCCGGGGCCGGGGAAGAGGCTGTGGACTTCGCCTCGCGCGGGCATCCCGACCTTGTGCTCATGGACATCGTCATGCCCGGACGCCTGGACGGCATCGTGGCCTGCGAGCACATCCAGCGCAACCTGGGCATCCCGGTGGTGCTTCTGACCGCGTTTGGCGACGACGACCACATCGCCCGGGCCCGGGCCGCCCATCCGTACGGATACATCCTCAAACCCTTCCAGAATTGCCAGATCAAGGCGGCCATCGAAATCGCCCTGGAACGCAAACGCCTGGAACGCGGCGTCGAGGACGCCATGGTCGCGTTCCAGGCCAAGGCCGAGGACTCCGAGCTGCGCCTGCGCGAGGCCAATCACCGCATCAAGAACCACCTGAGCGTGGTGGCCGGGCTTTTGGGGCTGCAATCGGATGTGGCCTCGGACGACGCCTGCCGCGAGTTGCTGGAAAAATCCCGGATGCGGGTCATGGCCGTGGCCCAGGTCCACGAAAATTTGTGCGGCTCGCAGCCGGATCTGCTCCTGGACGCGGGGGAATATCTGCGCACCCTGACCGAACGCCTGTTCAACATCCTGGGATTTGGCCAAAGCCGGTTGCAACTGACCACGGACATCGCCTCCGCCCGTCTTGCCCCGCCGACCCTGGTCCCTCTGGGGCTCATCGTCAACGAGCTGTTGTCCAACACCATCAAGCACGCCTTTCCGGACGGCCGGGAGGGTGCGGTTCATGTGCGCCTGCGCTTGCAGGGAGACCGGGCCGATCTGACCGTCCGCGACAACGGGGTGGGGCTCGGGGTGCGTGAGAACGCCAGTCTGGACAGCCTGGGCCTGGAACTCGTGCAGGGGTTGGCCGGGCAGCTCGGCGGCGAGGTGCGCACGGACCCGGCCTCGCAGGGCGTGCAGATCACGGTGTCGTTTCCCCTGTGAGGGCAAACCCCCCCCCGCCGGGTCGCCGCAATGTCGGCAAGGGGCTTCCCAGGGCGGAAATTGCGTGATAAAACCGCAAACACCGTTGACTTTCCCGAATTGGCCGTGTTAGGGCTTCGCGACTTGTGAAGTCTTGCACGATCTCCGTCGCATGTGGCGGCAAGCGGCTGCGGAAAGGCCTGGGACGGGGGAGGACGTGGTGCTGGACAAATTTCTCAAGTCGCCGATATTTAAAGATAAAAAGACGTGGGATGCCGTAGGAAACGCCTCGGTCATGGGGTTGCATCTGGTTTCCGGCGTCCTTGTGGGGCTTTTCATCGGATATTGGCTGGACGTGTGGCTTGGCACCAAGCCGTGGTTGCTTCTGTTGTTTTTGCTGTTCGGCATTGCCGCGGGTTTTCGGAACATCTACCTGGAAGCCAAAAAGTTCCAGGAAGAGAACACGACGACGAACCATGACGACCAGGGCTAGCTCGCTTGCGACCTCCTTCGACCGGATGCTTTTCCGCAGGGGGTTCGTCAATCCGGACATCAGGATGCTGGTGCGCAACCAGATCCTTTTGGCCGGATTTTCCACGGTGTTCTGCCTGGCGGTTCTGGGGTTTTCGGCGTGGGCGTGGTCGTACGGCGCTGGCGCGGTCCTGGCGACGCTGAATTTCTGGTTTCTGGCCGGATTCGGCGTGCGCATCACCTCCCAGCCCAACCGGACCGAGGCCGTCCTGGCCACCTTGACCCGGTTTTATCTGCGGCTGGGGCTGACCGGCGCGGTCCTTTACGCGCTTATCGTGTGGGCAGGGGCGCGGCCCGTCGCGCTTTTGACCGGGGTTTCAATCATCGTCGTCAATTTTCTGTGCTGGGGCGCCGTCAAAATCGCGGCCTCCGGAACGCGGGAAGCGCCAAATGGAAAGGAGGCATAAGCTATGGCTGGTGGACTTCCGCATCCCCTTCTGATCGTCGAGGAGGCCTTTCACGCGGCTGGCCTGAACGTCCCGGGCAACGTCGTGAACGCCTGGGTGGTCATGGTCATCATGATCGTGCTCGGCACCATGGCTACCCGCAAGCTGGCCATGGTCCCCGGAGGGATGCAGAACTTTTTCGAATTCATGGTAGGCGGCCTGGAAAGTTTCGTGGTCGCCAACATCGGCGAAAAAGGGCGCAAGGTCTTTCCGTTCTTGTGCGGGCTTTTCGTCTTCATCCTCATCGGCAACCTCATCGGCTTTGTGCCCGGCTTCGACGCGCCCACGGCCAACATCAACACCAATGCGGCCATGGCGCTCACGGTCTTCGTCTATTACAACTTCTGGGGACTCAAGCTGTGGGGCCCCGGCTACATCAAGCACTTCCTTGGACCGTTCTGGTGGCTCATTCCGCTCATGCTTCCGGTGGAACTGATCTCCCACCTGGCCCGGCCGCTTTCGCTCACCCTGCGTCTTTTCGGCAACGTGCGCGGCGGTGAAATCGTCCTGGTGCTGCTTTTCGCCTTGGCCCCGGTGGTCTCCACCTTCCCCATGTACTTCATGTTCATTCTGGCCAAGACCATCCAGGCGTTCGTGTTCTTCATGCTGTCCATGATCTACCTCAAGGGATCGCTGGAACACGCCCATTAGAATCGGGGGAAATGGTCCTTAGGACCAACAACACTACTAACCGCATTCCGTTTATGGAGGATGCACCAATGCGCAAGATTCTGATGACCGCCCTGAACACCGTGGCCCTTCTCGCCCTGGCTGGCGTCGCCTTCGCCGCTGGCGATCCCGCCGTCGTCGCCACCATCTCCTGGGCCACCGCTTTGGCTCAGGGCGTCGCCGCCGCCGGCTGCGGCATCGGCATGGGCCTGGGCATCAAGGCCGCCTGCGAAGGCACCGCCCGCAACCCCGAGGCCAGCGGCAAGATCACCGTCACCTTGATTCTCGGTCTGGCCTTCCTCGAGTCCCTGGCCATTTACGGCTTGGTCATCAACCTGATCCTGCTGTTCGCCAACCCCTACATGGGTTAATTGCGAACATACCGATTCGGGAAAAGGAGGCCGGTGCGCCCGGCCTCCTTTTTTAAAAACAGCACTTGTTAAAAGTTTCACATCGTTAGCTGTTCCCACACCGGCATATCATCGTGAAAAGCGACCACATCCCAAGAGCAACCATCAAGCGGCTGGCCATGTACGTCCAGGTGCTGGAGTCCTTCAAGCGCGAAGGAACCCAGGTCGTGTCCTCGGAGCTTCTGGCCAGAACCTGCAACGTCAATCCCTCGCAGATCCGCAAAGACCTGGCGTATTTCGGGGAATTCGGCGTGCGCGGGGTCGGGTATCACGTTCAGGATCTCATCACCGCCATCAAGCGTTCCCTCGGCGTCGACCGCATGTGGAAATGCGCCCTGGTGGGCGTGGGCAATCTGGGCAAGGCGCTGTTGCGGCACCGGGAATTCAAGTACCGGGGTTTTGACATCGTGGCCGCCTTCGACTGTGATCCCTTCAAGATCGGCGAGGAGGTCATCGGCCTGGAGGTGGTCTGTACCAGGCGGCTCAAGGAGACGGCCCGGGAGCTGGACATCGAGATCGGGCTGATCACCACGCCTCCGGATCGGGCCCAGCGCGCCGCCAATTTCCTGGCCGAGGCCGGGATCAAGGGCATCATCAACTTCGCCCCGGCCCGCATCACCGTCCCTAGCGACGTCCATGTGGAATATGTGGACTTTTTTCACCACCTGTACGCCGTTTCCTTCTCCATCACCCTGGATCAGCGCCCCAAGACCCAGCCCGCCGCCGTCTAGACCAAAAGCCTTGCCGCACACCCTGGAAGCGACTACCCAAGCCTTTGGCTTTGAGGTAGGTGTCAACCTTCTGCCGCCAGCGTCCAGGCGGAGAGGGAGGTCGCATGTTCCTGCCCCAGCATGAAACCGACGGCTGTCCCAAGGTGGTGGCCCTGCTCACGGACTACGGTCTGGCCGACCCCTATGTGGGGCAGATGAAGGCGGTTTTGACCGCATGCCTGCCCGGGGTCGCGCTTGTGGATCTGACCCATGGCGTGCCGCCGCACAACGTTTTGGCCGGGGCCTTCTTTTTGGACGCCAGCCTGCCCTGGATGCCGCCTGGGTCCGTGACCGTGGCCGTGGTCGACCCGGGCGTGGGCACATCCCGGCGCATCGTGGGCCTTCGCCGCAAGGGTCGTCTGGTCCTGGCTCCGGACAACGGCCTGCTCACCCTGCTGCTCTTGCGGGGAACGATGGACGGGGCCTGGGCCTTTCCGGTTCCGGAAACGGCCTCCGCCACATTCCATGGACGCGATGTGTTCGCCCCCCTGGCTGCGGCCTTGGCAGGCGGAAGGCCTGTGCTGGAATGCGGATATGAGGTCGATCCGGCCTCGCTGGTTCTCCTGCCCGGATTGAACCCGACCCTGGAAGGCGGGCGGTTGCAGGCCAAGGTGCTGCATGTGGATCGGTTCGGCAATCTCATCCTGAATCTGCGTATTACGGAATATGAGCAGGTGGTGCGGGACGCCGCAGGGGTGAGCATGGAACTGCCGGGCGCGCCGCGCATTGTCCGGGCTGCGGCCTATGCCGCCGTGCCGCCTGGGGCGCTTGGGCTTTTGGCCGGGAGCCAGGGGCATTTCGAGCTGGCCATGAACCGGGAAAGCGCGGCCCGTGAAACCGGCCTTGAACCCGGTGATGCGGTGACGCTTTATCTTGCCGACAAACCGACGGAGGAGCCGGATAAGGCGCTTCCTCTGGCGTCGGAAAGGTGACACTGGGAGCGCGAAACGCCTGCCCGGGATAGGCCCGGACGGTGAAATCCGATTGACAGGGGGATGGTCGGGAGGTTAGGAGAAACAGTAGAAAGTCTGAAAATACGTGGGGTTAACCGCACAGGGAGGACTATCTGTGACACATCGCGCCCCCTTGGCCTCCATCATCGTGCCGACGTACAATCAGGCCCGGTATCTGACCGCCTGTCTGGATTCCATCTGGTTTCAGGATCATCCCTCCCTGGATGTCATCGTGGTCAACGACGGCTCCACGGACGGAACCGCAGAGGCCCTCGCCGCCTTCACGCGAGCCGTGGCCGAGGACGAGGCCTCGTATGCCTCCTGCTACAATGCCCAAAGCGACGTCATCGAGCGGGTCTATCACCCGCGATATCCCCAGGACGGACGCACCCTGCGGGTCATCACCCATCCGCAGAACCGGGGATTGGCGGCGGCCCTTAACACCGGGTTCGCCGCCGCCTGCGGCCTGTACTGCACCTATGTTCCCTCCGACGACTGCCTGCTGCCTGCAATGATTTCTGAAATGGCGGCCCAACTTGATGACGGGGCGGACTTTGTCTACGCGGACATGGCCATTGTGGACGACGCCGGGCACTGGGTCCGTCGGTTCGCCCTGCCCGACTATTCCTTCTCGCGGTGCTTTGCCGACTGGTATCTGTGCGGCGTGGCCAAGCTCTACCGTACCGCGTTGCACCAGCGGTTCGGTTGGTACGATGAATCTCTTTTGGCCCACGACCATGAGCTCTTCTTGCGGTTCGCCGAGGGAGGGGCCGTGTTCCGGCATATCCCCAAGGTGCTCATGTACGTGCGCGATCATGCCCGGCGCGAGGTGGATATCCATCATCCCAGCAGTTGGAATCGCCTGCTTGAGGAATCCAAGGTGCTGGTGGCCAGGGCGCGAGCCCATCAGGCCGCCTTGCCGTCGCCGGGCTGACCCGGCCTGGGAGCCTGAGATTGTAACAATGTCGCCTCGGGCGACGGATTAATCACCCGGCGTCAACCATGCGCCCGCTGGAATGTGCGGCGATACGTCGAATTCGAGCGGTGAAGGCCCACTGTTCGCCCATCCTTGAGTGAACAGTGGTCGGGCATGTGGTGCAGCCGCTCTGGGGCTATCCATTTGAAATAATGCCATCTCACGAGAATTGTTCAGGATGTGCGAACGAGCGTTTGTTCCCTGGCCGCAGTGACCAGTATTGGGGCGAGTGGACCGTCATGGAGCTGGCTCGGTATTTGCACGAAATTGCACACTGAAGGAGTGTGTCGGCGTCATTTTCCGCGTCGACTGCTTCCAAAGGCGGGGCTTGGTAATGGCAAATTGGGCGAGAGCATGTTTCCGTTACGCTGAAATATGGGTGCTATCGGTGGAAACGGCGGAGAATTGACATCCCCGGGGGGAGCGTCTGTCCCCCCCATCGCCATGTTTTCACGAACTCGGTATAGCGGAGGGACTATTTTTTTACACAGGAGACTTCAGATATGATCCCCCTATCGGAGATGCAAATCATCCAGATTGACGTAACAAACGCTTGCCACAACCGGTGCTCCAACTGCACCCGTTTCACGGGGCATCATCAGAAACCGTTCTTCATGGACATGGATACCTTCCGGCAGGCCGTGGACTCGCTTGTGGATTTTCCCGGCATGGTGGGCATGATTGGCGGAGAACCGCTCTTGCATCCCCGCTTCGCCGAGATGGCCGAATACCTGGCCGAACGCATTCCTGAAAAAAAACGTCGCGGATTGTGGTCCACCGTTCCTCAAGCCCTGGGGAGGAAATACGGTTCATTGATCCGGGAGGTGTACGGAAATTACTTTTTTAACGACCACAGCGTGGATCAGATCATGCACCAGCCGCTTCTGGTCGCCGCTCGTGAGGTCATCGCCGACCCGGATGAGATGTGGCGTCTCATCGACGATTGCTGGATCCAGAAATTTTGGTCCGCCTCCATCACCCCCAAGGGGGCATTTTTTTGCGAAGTGGCTGCCAGCTTCAACATCTTGTTCGATGGGCCCAACGGTTGGCCCATAGAACCAGGCTGGTGGAAACGTACCCCCGAGGACTATACGGAACAGAAGCTACAAGCCTGCCCGAATTGCGGCTGCGCCATTCCCCTTATGCGTCGGCCGAGCAGCCAGGAAATCGACGACGTGAGCCCTGGCAACCTGGAGAGGCTGCGGGCCATCCGTTCCCCCAAGGCCCTACAGGGCCGGGTGGAAATTTATGGTGGCGGTTTGGCCGAGGATTGGAACCCTGGCCCCAACTGGTACATGTCCGAGCTGGAGCGGGCGACTGAATTGCAATACCGATCCCGCCTCGCTGACCGTCTGGATTCCGATTCCCAGGCCCGTCAGGAAGGCAAACCTCTATGATTGCGTCGTCGCCATCCGGTGTGCGGACGAGGCTCAGACGCGCGATGTCTGCACACAGCCTTAACTCCTTTTGCGAGCATCCATGAACATCCACGACCTCATCGCCCGACGCGCCTGCACATCCGCGATTCCCCCCGCGCCGCTGCCGCAAGCCCTCCGCGACCAGCGCCTGAACCGGGCCAACATGCACCGTCCGTTGGTCAGTCTTATTGTCACCAGCTACAATTATGAGTCCTATATTGAGGAATGTCTGCGATCAGTCACCCGTCAGACCTACGACAATTGGGAATGCATCATCGTGGACGACCAGTCCACCGACTCCACTGTGGACCGGGTGCGCGCCTTTATGCAGACTCCGGAGGCCAACGGGCGGTTCCGACTCATTGAGGGGCAGGAAAACAGAGGCCAGATGGAGGCGTTCCGGGAAGGGCTTACGGTGGCCTCGGGTAGCTTCGTGGTGCTGCTTGACGCTGACGATGTCCTGCTGGACGATTTCCTTGAAGCTCACATGCATGCCCATCTCTCCGTGGCCACGGTGGCGTTCACCAGCTCCAACCAGTACCAGATCAACGGTGCGGGTGAGATCATCGGCGGCCAGCACATGGACCACCAATCCAAGGGCTATTACCGCCATGTGCGCAAGACCACGTTTCAGCGCGGATTTTGGATATGGGCGACTTCAAGCTCCATGGTCTACCGGCGAAGCACTGTGGATCTCATCATGCCTCGTGACGGCGCCACGTTTCGCATATGCGCCGATTATTACATCGCGCATTTCTGCCATCTCATCGGCGACTCGTTGCTCATCCCTTCCGTTCATGGCTGCTACCGCCGCCACGGGGCCAACAACTTCGGTTCTAATCCCGTGTTCGGAAATATCAATTCCGTGGGAAACCTGGACAAACATCCACCCCATGACCTATTCCGCATGACCATGATCCGGCATATTCTGGGAAATTACGATCTGTTTTACCCCATCTACATGGGGCCGGGTCTCATCCGGCTTGTCCTGCGCATGATCAAGCCCCGGGAACTGCCGAACCTGGTGGCCCGGTATCCGGCCGTCTTCAAACGCCCTCTGCGCCATTATCTCTGGCTGGCAGCCAAGATGCAGTGGGAAAAGTGGCGCACACCCGTATCCGAGAAGTTCAAGATCCTCTCCGTGCCGACGGCCGAGGAGTTATTTGTAAAATGACACTCCGATGTGTCAGCCTGCTTTCTCACCCCAGAGAGGGTCAGCCAGTCGGAGGCGCTGTATTCGCCTTGTCGGAAAGGGGTCGCTACGTCCTGGCGCAGGCCTGCCAGAGTTCTTTGCCTTTCGCCGCCTGTTTGTTGGGAAAATCCTGTCGGGCTGTCTGCCGGAGGCCATTCAGGGCGCGGATCAGATTACGGAGAGGCCGGAGCGGTCGGGCATTCTGAAGCATGTCCGACCCCCTCTCGGACGAGTTGAAAGGGGTAGCGCAAAGGAGGCGGCGCAGGATTCATGCTCACTGAACAGGGAGGAAGTTCATCCCGGGATATGCTTGTTTATTAAAATAACTCAAAATATCGGTATGTTTTTTGCTTAATCTGTGGAGACGGAAATGTTGGCAGTGAGTTACGAATATGCGAAATGTTCAGGATCGCCATGTTTCATCCGGAGGGAGGGGGATGCCGCCATGCCTCCCCAGTGTGCCCTTATGGCTTCAGGGTTCCCAATGGCCGGTTTGCGGCGCATAAAGACGCATCCGCGTTCCCGCCTGGGCTTGATGATTTAACCCCGCTTATCATCATAGCGGAACAAGTCCTACGCTTTCGCGAGTACCTCGCCGACAGCCTGTGCGTCGGTCATAAAATCAACGAAAGAAGGCCCTATGAGAAATTCCTGCATCGCCACGACGAAGAAAAGGGTGCTGACACGCCGCGGAGTGGTCTGGCTTGGACAGACCTGTAACTTGCGCTGCCGGTTCTGCTATTTCCAGACCCGGATCGAGGCTAAGGACCATCCCGAGCATCCGTTTATGGGCATGGACAAGGCGAAAGGCATCATGGACAATCTACGCCATCACTATGGCAATAGCGCCATTGACATCCAGGGTGGTGAACCGACCATCTATCCGGGCATAGAGGAGTTGTGCGCCTACTGCTCCGAGATCGGCCTGCTTCCGACGCTCATCACCAATGCCCTGGTATTGGCCAGACGCGAAAAGTGCCAGGCGCTCAAGGACGTCGGCGTGCGCGATCTGCTGGTGAGCGTCCATGGCCTGGGTCAGAACTACGATGATGTGGTGGGGGTGCCCGGGGCGCACAAGAAACAGATGGCCGCCCTGGACAATTGCGTGGCCGTGGGAATGCCCGTGCGTTTTAACTGTGTGCTTACCAACTCCGCCCTGCCTCATCTGGCGGGCGTGGCTGATCTTGCCCGGCAGGTTGGGGCTCGCGCGGTTAACTTCATCGCCTTCAACCCATTCGAGGACCAGCAGCGAGGCGAGCGTTCCCGGGATGATGTGGCCGCCTACAGCGAGGTGGCGCCGCCGCTTGTAGCCGCCATGGATCAGCTCAACGATGCCAACATTGAGGTCAACGTCCGCTACTTCCCTCTTTGCCAGGTTCCTGAGCGCTACCGGAAGCATCTCTACAACTTCCAACAGCTTCCTTATGATCTGCACGAATGGGACTATGCGTCATGGTCCTGGACAGATATGAAGCCCCAGCGTATGCGCGACGGCGAGCTGTCTCCCTTGATCAGCCTGCGCCAAGCCAACTACCGTTCGCCCATGTTCCAGACCGTGCCCGGTTATCTGGATGATCCGGATATCCGCATTGAGGACGAATACCGCCACAGCGCCTTCATCCGGGCTCGGGAACACTGCGGCTATCAGTTCGCCCCGGCCTGCGATGACTGCGCGGCCAAGGCCATCTGCGATGGATTCCACGGCGACTACGCGGCCTTTTTCGGTTTTGGCGAGGTTGCTCCTGTCGTTGCGGATGAATCGATCACCGACCCAAGGCATTATATCAACGAACAGGACAAGATTGTCGAGTCAGAGGATGCAGACTGGGCTTCGTAGTTCGGCGGCAGGCGGCAGACGGTGGCATGAAAACAAGATTCTCAAATGAACCAAGAACGATAAACCGCATAGCCTTTCTCAACGTGTAGACCCATGCATTGTCAGGGAGGTTGGGAACATATCATGAAGTGCAGGCTTCTTCCTGGGTGCCCGGTTTGCGGCGGCGCCTATGAATTCTTGGTGCTTTCCCCGGACAAACGCCGGATCGCGGTGTGTTACGAGTGCTCGCATGTCTTTGTGGCCGATCCGATTTCGCCAGAGAAGTTGCGGAATTATTTCCAGGGACGCCCGGCCTTCGAAGGGAGCTACGCGGGCCTGACCTTTGAAGACATCGGAAACCCTAGTCGGTGGCAAAGCTATCTGTACTGCCGCATGGACGACCTGTGCCGTGGGCTCGGTGGCCCGCAGGAGCTGTGTCCTCAGATGCGGATAGCCGAGGTGGGCTGCCTGGAGGGGCGGTTTCTGGCGGAACTGGCCGCCCAAGGGCACCACGTTGTGGGGTGCGACCTGAACGAAGACGCGGTGCCCCTCGGACGGGGCCATCTGGGATTGGATCTGCGGGTGGGAACCGTTGAGGAATGTATGCCCATGTGGGGATGTTTCGATCTTGTCATTGCCTTGCATGTACTGCAGCATTGCCTTTGCCCACGAACAGAACTGGCCACCTGGGTCCGTCTGCTCGCTCCTGGCGGGCGACTTGTGGTGCATGTCGGACTCAATCGTGATGATTATGAGAGCAAATGGTGCATGCAGTATTTCACCGAGCGATCAATCCGAAAACTCATGGGCTTTTTTTTCGACAAGATTGTCTTTCGGAAACATCCTCGCCCGAATCCGGACGAGAAGGACAAAGATATTGGGGCCGTCGTCGGGTATCTCGGGCCTGCGGGAGCGCCCCCCCCCGGGCACGACGGTCTCATAGGACAGCAGACATGACGCGCAGCCGAGGTCGTATTTTTGTCTCCCTGCGGCATCATACCGCAAAGAGCGCGTCGACTCCCTCGGGAGCCTATGGATTTTGCCAGATGTTTTATTCGGCCTTGCCCTCTCTCCGGGCCGCATCATCCCATCCGCACGAGCGGGTACTGCCCAAAAAATGCGGGGAAATAAGCATGCTTTTTGAAATTGCGGCCTCCAACGCCTACATGAGCGACAATGAAAAATTCCTGTTGTCCCTGTGCGCGGCCAGCCTGCCGCAGGGCAGCGTCGTGGTGGAGATTGGGGCCTTTCTGGGCGGATCAGCCCACATTATGCTTTTGGCGTCCGCCGGGCGTATTGTGCTGCATTCCGTGGACATTGAGGACAAAATCCCGAATGACCTCCGCAGTCATCGGAACTTCACCTTCCACCTCGGAACAGGGGCGGCCGTCGCAAGTCGTGAGGCCCTGGAGGTGGACATGCTTTTCGTGGACGGCGACCATAGTTTTCGCGGTATCCGGGAGGATATCCTGGCCTTTTGGCCGCAGCTTCGGGATGGAGCGCTGGTCGTAGCTCACGACGTGCTGAACATGCAACACCTGGGCGTTCGCATCTTTGTGGAAACCCTTTTGGGAAACGGCAACCTGACCAAGCCGGTCCATGCCGACACCATGGTGGCGGCCCGTGTGGACAAGCGCGTGGCGCTGCCCGCCGCTTCCGACTACGTTCGGACAGCCAGGAAGCTTTCCCAAGTCTTTGGCAGGCCGAGGAGCTGGATTGCCGAGGGCGTGGCCCCCGCAGTCCTACTGTCCAAGGCGTATGTGGACATGCCGCCCCCAGCGGAGGATCTCTTCCTGGTGGGTAAGGGGAAGCGGGGCGATTTTGTCCATCGGTTTCTTGGGCTCGATTATCATGCTCCCATCGATTCCTGGGAGGCCCGCCGTACAGACGCCCGTTATTATGTATGTAGCGCCTTTTTCCCACGTATTTTCACTCATCTTGTTTGGGATGTCAGGGTTGCACCGGAGAATATTTTCGATGTTACGCCACAGGTTATCTCACGCTGGATGCTGCAGGACATTTTAAACAACAAGGCGAAGAGACTTCTAAATGCCTATCAGGTGGAATGCGAGAGGGAACTTGTTTCCGGTCTCCTTAATCTTCTCAGCGAATCCGAGGTGTACAGGATGTACGAAAACGGTTTTCTTTGCGATCTGTTTCTTTACCTGACAGCCAGTTTTCCGCCGCAGGCTACGATTTAGTGAGACGCATGGCCAAAAATGAATGATGACATGGATGTGAAAATTTACTTGAGAGGGCATTCTATGAACGATATGCCGTTGCAAACAATACTCACTTCATGCGATGACTTTCGTCTTACAGAAGCAGATATACGTTTTCCAATGGTTTCGATTATTATTACCTCGTATAACTATGCGAGATATATTATCCAATGTCTGGATTCAGTGCAACGGCAGACCTATCCCAACTGGGAAATGATCATTGTGGACGATGCATCAACGGATGGTACGATCGAGATACTGGAAGCTTATGTGGCCAGGCATGTCGACGGCAAAGCCATACAGTATGTGCGACGTTCGCAAAACGGCGGCCAGATGGAGGCCTTCCGCGAGGGGCTCTCCCGGGCCAGGGGGGCGTTCGTTATGATGCTCGACGCGGACGACGTGCTGCTCCCGGATTTTTTGGATAACCATATGCGCGTGCATTTAGGCAAGAAGGCCGTGGCCTTCACCAGTTCCAATCAATACCAGATCAATGAAAACGGCGAGATCATTTGCGGAGATCATCCCGACCATCTAGGGAAAGGCGAATATCGTTATGTGCCCCAGCAGTTGTTCCATGATACCTGGTGGGCTTGGGCTACGGCCAGCTCCATGGTCTTTCGTCGCAGCACACTTGATCTGATCATGCCCGACCCGGGCGTCACGTTTCGCATCTGTGCGGACTATTACCTTGCACATTTTTGTCAGCAGGTGGGGAATTCCATACTTATACCTGGAATTTACGGATGCTATCGACGCCATGGTGCAAATAACTTCAGCGCAAACCCTCTTCTGGGGGCGATCAACGCAATGGGTGATTTTTCCCGCCATCCTCCACACAAGGATTATCGGGAGGCAATGGCGTTGCATGTTTTGAACCATTACGATCAATTCAAGCCCATTTTTGGCCATATGGGCATTCTGATCATGCTTTTCCGCATCCTCCCCTACAAGGAGATGAAGGATGTGTTGCGCAACCACGGAGAAAAATTTGCGACTCTGAAGGGAAACCTCCTCAAGAAGCATAAGAAATTTTGCTCCACGCGGAAATATTATGACCGTAGTCCCTGGGAAGAACGGTTGATGCGCATCGACCCTCCCCAACAGTATTTCGTCCCACCGCCTCCGACGCCGGGAAGGATTGTCTCAACGGCCATCAAGAAGCGGATGAAACGGTTCTTTCTCGGCAGCAATCATGAAGGCGAAAAGCATGATAAATAGGTTTGAGGGGGTAGAATGATATGGCAAAAAGACCTGTTAATGTGGGATTCATCATGGCCAGGGGTGGCGGTTCCACATTTTACCGCAAAAACGCCTATCCCATACTCGGTCGCCCGGTGCTTGCCTGGGCTATCGATACCATGCAGCGGGCAGGATTTATAGACCATATATATGTTTGGACCGAAGACCAAAATCTTGCGGATATCGCGGAAAAGGCCGGCGCCATTCATCTCGAACGTCCTAGGGACATGGTCCACTATTATTCCGGCGCCTGGACCATTGGCCAGTGGCAGCACCTGCAGGACCGGCAGATCAAGGAACATCTGGACGGCGAATACGATTACATCGTGCCGTTCAATTGCAATTGCATCGGTTTGCGGCCTGAAAGTTTGAGGGCCATGTACGACGCCCTGCGGTTAGCGGATGAGAAATATTTCCGTATTCTTCCAGTTTGCCGCATCAAAAGTGGGCTGTGCATGCATACGCCGACTGGCGGGCATTTATTTCCGTTCTGGAATGACAAGGATAAGCCGCTGGGAGACACGTTGCTTCCATTATATCGTCTGATTGGCGTAGGCATCGTGCATCGGACAAAGGCAAATACCGGTGATGTCGCCACCCTGTACCACGAAGTTCCGGAGTACGAAGGTTTCGACTTCCAGAGCAGGCAGGATATCCCTTTTGCTGAGTATTACATGCAGTCAAGACTCGATGAAGTAGATGGGGCGACCAAATGAAAACGAACGCCATGATCCTGGCCTTGTCCTGGATTACGCCTTTTGCTGATGCGTTGTGGAATGTTCCCCTGGACAAGGATGGAACGGTCTTGGATCATGTCCTGAAAAATTGCAGGGAAAGCGGAGTTATTGACGATTTGTGCGTCGTGACGGATCTGCCGTCGCTCATCGGGAAGCACGAGACTCTGGGCGTGCGTATTTTTGAATGTCCAGGATTCTATCGTGGCCATCCATTTAACTATCTTGATATCGAACAGCATGTGTTGTATCGAGAGTTTGACCTTTGTCTTGCTGCTGAGCTTCAATCCGACATGATATTTCAGGTTTCATGGAACACACCATTGATCTCTGGGCGAATACTGGAGCGCATGTATCACAAGTTGCTGGACGATCCGATCATGGCTCGCGTTGTTCCCATTTGTCCTGTCGATCCACACCTCTATACGAAGGTTCCTGAGAGCAAGGAGTTTTTTCCTGTTTGGGAACACCGGAGTATTGACAGACAGATGTACCACCAGCTTTACCAAGTTGTTCCGGTTGTTCTGACACACTGGACACGTCTGCTCAGCACTATTCCAAATATTATGGGATTGCCCGTAGAGCCTGCCTCATGCTACACACTAAACACGGAAGAGGAGGTGGGGTTGTTACGACATTTGTTTGATTACCAGAAACGAATCAAAGAAGATATCTGAAATGATGCGAGTTGCTTTTTACCCAGAAGTTGTGGTGCGTTGTTAGGCCAAAAAATTCACAAAGATAACATCATAGCCGGAGGTCAACGCATATGGTCAAGCTCGTATTGTGGGGAACAGGGGGGAGGGCTCGCGAAATATTCAGTCCGCGGTTAGTAGAAAATTTTCAAAGGGTCATGACTAGTGTTGCGTTCCGCAAATAAATACCTGAATCCGTAAGCAGCATCAGTTCAAATTGCCTTGGAAGTGCAGTTGGCAATTGAAAAAGCTAAAACATTTTGGCATATTGACCTCACAGGATTGAGCGAATGCCTCTTCACCCGCGAGGTGCGCCACATGGGGAAATTGGCCCTTGAGATCACTGGGGAACCGATCATCGGCAATGCCGGGCTTGCAGCCATGGGCGAACTCATGCGCAGCAGCGATATCGATTCCATCTGCGCCAAGCGGGAGTCCCCGAACTATCAGGTCGCTGTGAAGGACAGCCTGCGGTGCCTTGGAGGGCTCCTCGCCATAGGCAAGGTAGGGTTCGACCACGTGCGGCAGTTCAAGGACAGCGAGTTCTTCACGACAGCCTTGGGGGTTGGTCGTCGTATCCCGTCGCAGGCAACTCTG
The DNA here is from genome assembly GCF_013376455.1 of Desulfolutivibrio sulfodismutans DSM 3696. Lineage (GTDB taxonomy): Bacteria > Desulfobacterota > Desulfovibrionia > Desulfovibrionales > Desulfovibrionaceae > Desulfolutivibrio > Desulfolutivibrio sulfodismutans. The sequence goes on from NZ_CP045504.1 coordinate 2,947,381, forward strand.
CGGCAGCGTTTCGAGGCCATGAGTCGTGACCGCAATGTCCACGACGCCATGCCTACATGCTCCGTGCGCATGCTGCGCAAGCTGGATTTCAAACCCCGGATCGTCAGCGTGCCTTCCTTTGTCGGCGTGCGGATCGACACCGACTCCACCATCCTCGACAACAGCGACACCAAGAAGGAGGGCATCGCCAAGGGCTATAGCGGGGTTCTCGGCTACGCCCCGGTTTGCTCGTTCCTCGAAGGCGGTCTGATCGTGGGAGTCAAGCTTTGCCCAGGAAGTCATCACCCTCTGCATGAAGGGACCTTGGACTTCCATGCCGCGGTCCGCGAGCGGGTGCGCAAGCTGACCAAGGCCCATCTGCTCTGGGTGGACGACGCGGCCTTCGACGACGTGGCGCTCATGGCGGCTCGACTCAAGGCCGGGGACAGCTTCATCACTCGCCACAACCTGCGCCGGGAACGGCCCGATGTCCTGATCAACCTGGCCATGCAGGAAGGGCGAGCCCATTCTCCCAGGCCCGGCAAAACCGTCTACACGGGGTGCACCCGCCGGGAGCGCGAAGAAATCGGAGCTGTCCGGCTGGTCTACGAGGTGACCGAGAGGACCAGCAAGAAGGGGCAGGCCCTGCTCTTGCCGGAGTACACGGTTTTCAGCGTCTGGACGGACCTCGAGAAGGTGTCCGATGCCGATATCCTTCGCTTGTATCGCGACCGGGGCACGTGCGAACAATACTTCGCGGAGCTCAAAAGCGAACTCGACCTGGAACGCCTTCCCTCCGGGAAGTTTGCGGTCAACGAGTTGTACTTCCAACTCGGCGTCCTGGTGAACAATATGCTCCGCGTGCTGGGCGAGTTGCTGCTCAACTCCGGGATCATCGGGCTGAAGAAGGCGACGCGCCGCCGTTTGCGCACCATCATGCAGGGCATGATGTACCTGTGCGGCCGGTTGGTCCGGCATGCGCGACGGATTGTCTTGAAAGTGGCGTCCAGCGGCGGATTCGGCGAAGCGCTTGTCGGCCTGCAGAGACGGTTGGCGCAAGTCTGAAAACACACGGACGGAAACTCGTCCAAGGGAGACATATGTCCGAAAATCGCACCAATCCGCCCTGATCTCTGGCCCAAAGCCGGGTATCGGGAAAAGACCCCGCATATCCGGGGTGGGTTGAGCAAAGAGGCCTGAAAGGGTCATCCAAAATCACCTCGACGGTGGCATAACGCGATTTTAAGCCAACGCGGCTACGGATTCAGGTTCCTTTCAGAGATCGGCCTGAGCCTGCACTACCTGGTCCGGCTGGTGTAACGAAATCTGTTTCAGCAATGTGAAATACTCGACCTCGTCGACCATCGACGACAACGACTAAAATCTAATAATCCTGGGCAACGGTTGCTTCTGACTTAACCGGACAGAAATGAGAGCACAAAATACTTAACAAAGCGCTCGGTATTTGATATCTGCCTTCATGGATTCCGGTGACGCCAGAAACCTGTCCCATTCGGCTCAGGACGCGATTCGACGCAAAGCCGTTAAGGCTGTTGTAGAGGGAGGAATGAGTCAGACCAAGGCCGCTGTGGTCTATGGAGCGTCACGCACCTCGGTATGCTTGTGGGTCAAGGCCTACCGCCAGCAAGGTGAAGCTGGCCTTGCAAGCAAGCCCAAGGGGCGGCCAAAGGGTGGAAAGCTCACAAACAAACAGATGGAGTCCATAAGGAAGTCGGTGCTGGGCAAGAATCCCGATCAATTGCGACTGCCAGGCTTGCTCTGGACCCGCGATCTGGTCGGAGCACTCATCGAAAGGCGTTTCGGCATCCGCTTGTCTCGATGGACCGTAGGCCGCCACCTCAAGGATTGGGGGCTGACTCCTCAGAAACCGGCAAAAAGTGCGCTGGAGCAGAATCCAGCCCAGGTCAAATACTGGCTTGAGCACAAATACGTCGCCATCCAGCAGCAGGCCAAGGCCGAAAAGGCCAAAATTTGGTGGGGCGACGAAGCCGGACTACGCTCTGACCATCAGGCAGGGACCACTTGGGGCGAGAAGGGGGTGACACCTGTCGTCAAATGCAGCGGCAAGCGCTTTGGCTGCAACGCGATCACGGCATCACCAACCTGGGTGACCTCAGCTTCATGGTCTTTGAAGGGCGCTTCACTGTGAAAGTATTCTTGGAATTTCTGGGTCGTATGGTGAGGCGACTTGACGGACGCAAAGTATTCTTCATTGTGGACAGGCACTCGGTACGAAAAGCGAAGAAGGTCAATGATTGGCTGGCCGAACACGAAGACAAGATCAGGCTTTTCCTTCTGCCGCCATATAGCCCTGAGTTGAATCCTGACGCGCTTGCGAGTCAGGACATCAAACGCACCTCTTTCGTGACGGAAGGGTGAAGGACAAGCCCGAGTTGATGGGCAAGCTGAGAGGGTTCCTCCACAGTCGGCAACGCCGCCCTTACAAAGTGAAGAAGTATTTTGAGGGGAAACATGTCGCCTATGCCAAGGCCGCATAGTTAGGAATTTTACGCTCTGAGTAATAATCCAGAAGTTTTGTTTGTTCCGGCCGCGAGGCCCGATTTCCTGACGGGGGCAGCCCCGGAGCGAATATTTTTTCTCGGAGCCCAGACCGCCGGGCGAAGTGCTGCACAGCCGCGAGGTATGTATGTTCTCGGATAAATTTGTTGTTGGGATCATCGTCGCGCGTGGGGGCGGGTCCACGTTCTACCGCAAGAACGCCTTCCCGGTCCAAGGGCGCCCGGTGCTGGCCTGGGCCATTGACATCATGCGCAGCGCCGGATTCATCGACAAGGTGTTCGTATGGACTGAAGACGCGGAGCTCAAGCGCATTACCGAGGAGTGCGGTGCCGTCGCGCTCCACAGGCCCCGCGAGATGGTCCACTATTTCTCTGGATACCATTCGATCTCCGAGTGGAACCAGACGCAGGGAAGGCAGATGTACGAGCACCTGGGCCGCAAGAGCGACTACCTCGTCTCCTACAACTGCAACTGCATCTGTTTCCGGCCAGAGAGCCTGGTGGACATGATGCAGGCGCTGCACAAGTCGCGGGAGCGGGCTCTACGAATCCAGGGCATCTGCCGCGTGGAGAGCGGGCTTTGCTTGGTGAGCCCGAAGGATGGGCGCCTCTTTCCCTTCTGGAACGACCAGGAACAGCCGCTTGATACCAATCCCCAGCTCTACAGGATAGTCGGGGTGGGGATCATGAACCATACGGTGCCTCATTCCAGCTCGCTGGAGACGCTGTACCACGAAGTCCTGTCCGGGGAGGGATTCGACTTTCAAAATGAGCAGGACATCCCTATTGCGGAATACTGCGTCCGCAGTCATTGCAACAATACCACACGAAAAGCATGAAAGTCACCGCAATAATCCTCGCACTGGAACACCTGACGCCCTCTGTCCGGGAGCTGTGGGCCGAGCCCATAGCAAGAACGCCGGTCCTCAAAATGGTTGTCGAGAATTGCCTCGGCAGCGGCGTCGTGGACGAGGCCTTCGTGTTGGGCGACTTCGACGAGCTCTGCAGCCTGCCCGATGTGGGCGGCGCGAAGGTCCGAAGGGTTCCGGGCTATTGCAGCCAGCACCACTTCAACTTCCTGAACATGGAGGTACGCTGCATCGACATGGAGTCGGCCATGGCTGCGGAGATCGGGGCCGCCGCCGACCTGACCTTTTTCGTCGCCTGGAATCTGCCATTCATCCGCAGCAGGCACTACGAGCTGCTGTACCACCGGCTGCTCGATGATCCCGTGGCGGCCAGGGTGCTGCCCATCACGCAGGTTGACCCGCAGCTCTACATGCTGCGGGAGAGTACGCGGAAGTTCTACCCCGTGTGGTGCCACAAGGGCCTGGACCGGCAACTGATACAGCCGCTGTTCCGTCCGGTGAACGCTTGCCTCGCCAGTTGGGGGAGGCTACGCATGACCCTGCCCAAGTTCGTTGGCCTGGAAATGGAGCATTCAGCCCTTTACCAAATCGTGACTCGGGACGATATGGAGCAGGCAGGCAGAATGTTCGCCTACGTGGTTCCGTGATTGTGGGGGCAGGAGGCGTCCCCTGCACGACACTTGACCTCCCTACAAATCGAGGTTGGCATGGAGAGAAAATTCATTCAGTCCGTGAAGGAACTTCCACAAGGCGCGCAGATCGTCATATACGGAGCCGGCGGGCGTGGTGGCCACGTGCTGCGTAGCGCGCGGCGTTCCAAGCACGTCACCGTGCAGGCCTTTCTCGACACATTCAAGTCGGGTGAATTTTGCGGGCTGCCTGTCTACAAGGTCGATGAATACTGGGACTCGGAGCTGGCCAAGTCAAAGCCCCTCATCGTCATCGCCTCGGTGTATCACCGGGTCATCGCCAGTGATCTGGAATCCGCGGATCTCGACCGCGTATGGTTGTTCATCGAGAAGCAGGAGGTCTTCCCCCTTGCGGAGCTGCCGCCCGGAAGCGTGGTGAAATATCTGAACCAGCATAAGATACTGCTTGAGGCGACCCGTAGGAAGGTTAAAAGCACAAAGGGCAAGAAATGCTGGTGCCCGCTGCTCATGGGCGTGTACTTCCGGCCAACCGGCCTGTCGCTGTGCTGCTGGATGCCGGATCTTGTTGAGGTAACCAAGGGCCCGGAGGAGTCGTTAGAGAGGCTCGATGCCATTCGGAAGCACATCATCGCCGGCATCGCCGACGGGTCGAACAAGTTTTGCGCCTCCTGCCCAGACCTGCAGTGGAATTCCGGCAAGCCGACCACGAAGAAATATGACTGGCTAAATATAGACTACAGCGTGAAGTGCAATATGAATTGTTCATATTGCATTGTCAAGCACGAGTTTAAGGCGTGCCTGTACAATGCGCGCGCCATCGTCGAGCACATCCTCGACAACGACTACCTGGAGCCGAAGTTCAACTACTGCTGGGGAGGCAATGGCGAGCCGACCCTGAATCCCGACTTCGGCCATCTGATGGAGCGGCTCCTGCCCCGCGACAGCGAAGGCCGGGTCTATACCAATGCGACCCTGTATTCCGAACACATCGCGTCTGCGCTCCGGAGGAACAAGATGGAGATCGTTGTGAGCGTCGACGCCGGAACCGCCAAGACCTTCAAGGCCATCCGCGGCCGCGACAGGTTTAAGTCCATCTGGGCCAACATAGCACGCTACCTAAAGGACAACGCCAACCGTGTCATCGTCAAGTACATCGTTACGCCGAAGAACCTCTCCGAGGCCGAGATGCGGGCGTTCGTAGACAAGTGTGTCGAAACCGGCGTGCATAACGTCTTGGTGTCCCGCGATTTCTACAAGAAGTGCACTTGCGAGGAAGCAGACGCCGTCCGCTGGCTGAGTGAGGAATGCGCCGAGGTCGGCATCCATGTCGGCCACGTTGGCACTGCGGTTCCCGACGAGAAGGCATGAGCGCCCCTTGGGGCGAAACGAGCGGAGGGGGACAGTGCCACATGTGATTGGACTGGGGCTGGAATACGGAGCAGGCGATTTGGAGACTGGGTCGGCATTCGTTCTGGGCTCTGTTTTGAAGCGGTGCGGCGGCAACTTGCAGCGAATGATGCCGGAGGACTTCGTCACCATATTCTCCTTCTGGCTTGCGCAGCGTCCCGGCGCGAAGGTCGCGGCGGTCCCCTTCGGGCTGTTCGCGCGGGAGTACCACAAGTTGGCTTCCACCGGCTCCAGCGTGGATTTCTATGACAGGGCGGCGTGCGGGCCGGCCAAGTCGTATCGCGACGTGGACTTCTCCCAATACGACGCCATCGTCATCACCAGCGTCACGTACCAGAATGAGCTGCGGCTCCACCTGCTGTCCGAGGGCGTTCCGGACCACAAGATCATCACCTGCCTGTCGATGTTCGAAAGCGAGTTTTTCGTTCAGGCAGACGCGAGCCTGCGCGCCATCGCCGGGCACGTGCGGAGACTCCAGGCCCGGGGGCGGAGGGTTGCGGCGTATACGCACCATTGCAGCAGTCACGAGATGGTCCGCAACTTGGCTTCCCACAGCGTCAAATTCGACCTCTTCATTGATCCGGTGAACATCGATCCGCTTCTGCAACGTCCCGTCCACCCTGTGAATCTGCCCAAGATGGCCGAGCAGCCCGACGATATCCTGGTCTGTTCCCAGCCGCATTTTTACCGCGAGGCGTACCGGGATCTGTACCTACTTACCAAGACTGGCTCGGACATCATCCTACCCTACCACAGGGTCTCCTCGGTCCCCTCCGTGAGCTGTTCGGACGGTACCCCTGCCCTGCTCTATCTACCCGAGTTCGCGGGCGTCCACCGGTTCGAGCCGACCTTCAACGCGCTTGCGCAGACCCTGAATAGGATCAACATCCACTTTCGCGAGCCTATCCATAACCCGGTTCTGCAGCACGCTTTTGCCAACCGCAACGGCCAGTTGCCCCCTCGTGCTCGTTCCGAATACCTGGTGGGGCACTGCATGGCGCTGTACCATTACGAGTTCACGCGAGTGCACTTCCTGTTCGACCTCTCCGCCGTGGCCGCGCTTAACTGGATCAGGGTGCTGGTGCTTCTGCGGGACCCGCGCGACATGCTCAACAGCAGGAACTTCTGGCTGCTCAAGAACTATTGCCCTGAGAGCTACAAGCAGCTAGCCCTTGACGCACTGCAGGAGCCTGATGCGGATAATCCCCCCATGTGCGCATGGCAGACCGGCGCATTCCTGCAGCTGCTCAGCAACTACAGGACCGCAAGCCGCTCGGAGAACATGCGGTTCATTCGCTACGAGGACATCCGCGCCGTGCCCAAGTCGGCCTACCTGGACGGCCTGAAATGGCTCGCCTGGAATCCCGACCCCTTTTCGGCCCTGTCCGACGAGCAGCTGGAGAAGGCCATCTACCTTGGCACGTTTGAGTACCAGACCCTGGGCAAGCGCAAGCCCGGCGACGGACATCCGGACCAGATGCCGTCCGCGGGCCAAAGCTGCCGCAAGGGCGTGCGCGGAGACTGGCGGAGTCGCTGGGACGACGAGATCAAGGACAGGTTCAAAGAGGTGGCAGGGGACTTGCTCATCGAACTCGGGTACGAGACCGACGACAACTGGTAGTCCGTGCGCCCACGACCAAGCCCGGCAACGAGAACAAGGAGCCTCGCATGACGCTGCCACATGACACGCCCAAAGTCGTTGGGCTGGGCCTAAAACTGGACTGGTCGGACTTTCCGGCGCTGGACGCGCAGTTCGTGGCGCGCGTCCGGGCTGCCTTCGACGCCGACGCGGAAATGTTCTTCATCCATGGCCTCGTGGCGCAGGACTACGCCAACATCTTCGCCGAGTGGCGCAAGCTCCACGCCAGCGCCAAGGTCGGCATGGCACCCTTCGGCAAATTCTCCAGGGAGGTGGCGCAGCTGTACTCCGCCGACGACAACCTGGTGTTTTTCGACAGATCCCCGTCCGAGTCGACCAGATCCTACGACGACATCTCGCCGAAGGAACTGGACTATGTGGTCATCAGCAGCCCGGCCTACCAGGACGACATCCGGCGGCTCATGGTGGCCAAGGGGTTCGCGGAGCACAGAATTGTCACGGTGGAGAAGCTGCTGGAGTACCTCCTGTTCTGCCCCGGTCCCAAGGTGGCTGCCGGGCTCGCGGAGCGGCTGCTTGGTCTCAGGCAGCCGAGAAAACGCATGGCCGTGGTCTCCATGTACGGTTCGGGTCACGAGTTCATTCGGGTGATCAAGGAGAAGGGCGCTACCTTCGAGCTCTTCGCGGACCCCGCCGTGTTCCGGCACGACCTGAACCCGGTGCAGCGCAACACCCTGCACCTGGGGGGCTACACGGACGAGTACTCGCACGCCGTGGTGGCCTGCAGTCCGGACAGGTACACAGACGCCTTCAACGACCTGTGCGTCGTCTCCCAAACCAAGGCCGACGTGATTTTCCCGTTTCTGGATAAGGGGGAGTGGCCTGCGGAAGCGTTCCTGGATTTCGCGCCCGTGGTGGTTTACATGCCGGAATTCGCCGGCACGCGAAGGATGCAGCCGACCTTCGCCAGCCTAGCGGCGCACCTTAAACGCAACCACATCCACCACAACGAGGGCCGCGACAACCCCGTACTGCTCGACCACTGGTGGAGGAAGAAACGGCGTCTGCCGCCCATGTCCCTGCGCGACCAGTGCCTTAAGGGGGCCTGCCTCTCGCTTATGCCCTTCGACTACCTCACGGTGCATCTGGCGCACCGGCTGGAATGCCTCAAGGATCTTCCCTGGTTGAAGATCCTTGTCCTGCTGCGCGATCCCCGCGACATCCTGAATAGCAGTATCTTCAAGTTCCTCGAGGACAACCCGGGGATGACCTACGAGGCTGTGGGGCTCAGGCTGCTCAAGGGGACGATGCACGTGCCCACGCCCACCAAGTCCTTCCCCGTGCCCCCGTTCGGTGTCCTGCTCGACTCCTACCGCTACGCCGCGTCGCAGCCCAACGCTCGGTTCATCCGCTTTGAGGACATCCACGACGACCCCAGGAAGGCCTATCTCGACGCCTTGGAGTGGCTGCACTGGCTTCCCGCGCGGTTCCGTCCCCTGAGCGACGACGACCTGGACGACGCCATCGCGCTCAGCTCCTTCAAGCGCCAGACCCTCGGGCAGCTCGTGCGGGGCAGGGAGAACAATGCCAACACCTGGGTCAACGGCTGTCGCAAGGGGACGGTGGGCGACTGGCGCAACCACATGACCGAGCGCCTGAAAAATCACTTTAAGGCCCTGGCCGACGACACGCTCAATATTCTCGGCTATGAGGTCGGCGACGGCTGGTAGGGATCTGGACGTCGCCAAGCCCCAACGCACCGCATGGAGGTGTCACCGTGCTTATCGACCTGCATCTGCACACGAGCGCGCACTCGCCCGACTCGGTCCTTAAGCCCCACAGAGCCTGCGAGCGGGCCCTCGATCTGGGCATTTCCGTCATCGCTTTGACGGACCACGACCATGTGTGGTCCCACGCCGAGATCGACCAGCTGCGCGCTCGCTATGAGCGGCTGGCAATCCTGCGCGGCGTGGAGGTGTCCTTGGTTGACAGCTACCACGCCGTAGTCATTGGCGAGGATTTCAAGCTCGACGCGGGACCGCCGCTGACGCCCGCCCAACTGAAGGCCCGGCTGGACGCCTGCGCGCGCCCCTCGTTCTGCTTCGTCGCCCACCCCTTCTACCATACTCCGGAGAGAACGGCGGAGCTCGACGCGCTTTTGCGGTTTGTGAATGGCATCGAGTGCAACTCACCCTATTGCTGCGAAAAGGGGCATCTCGTGGTCGCCGGCAGGAAGGTTCCCCTGTGGTACGCCGACGCCCTGAAGCTTTGCTCAGAATTCCGCGTACCTGCGCTGTTCAACTCGGACTCGCACCACGAAGGGACCTTGGGCACCATGGCCACTAAAGTGGATCTGGTATATTCGGGACAGGACGAATTCGTTGTGGCCCTTAAGGCTGCGGTGACCTCGCTGGTTCAGGACTTGTGAGGCGGGGTTCGCGGCCATCCGGCTTTTCCCGAGGCGCGATTCTTGCTACTTAGCGCCTGTTGGCAATGCCGCGCTCCGGCGAATCGGTTGTGGCAACTGGCCGAATTTCGTATTCTTGTGGCAGGCGGGGGCGCAGGCATGGTTTAGCGCGGACCATGCTTCTGTTGGCCGACGCACCCCTGAACGCGGGCTGCTCCCGGGGAACGATTTGAATGACAGGCACTCCTTTCCTCTTCACATCCAAAGCGGACACGCTTGCGACCCTGTCGCGCCATGCGGACCTGAACATTCCGCCTCTGTGGGTCTTCACCGTCGCGCAGTGGCGGGCCGACCCCGAAGCCATAATGGCGTCCTTGCCGCCGCTGGTCGGCGAAAGCGAGTTGGCCGTGCGCAGCTCCAGCAGGGCGGAGGACCAGAAGGAAAGTTCCGGGGCGGGTGCTTTCACCTCGGTCCTGCATGTCCTGGCCGGGGACAGAACCGCGTTCCGCGATGCCGTGGAGACCGTCATCGCCTCCTACGGGGAGGATCGGTCGGACGACCAGGTCCTCGTGCAGTCCATGGTGCGCGGTATCGTCGCCAGCGGCGTCATCATGACCCGCGTACATACGGATGGCTCCCCTTACTATGTCATCAATTACGACGAGTCCGGCCAGGCCGACGCCATTACCGGCGGCCGCAACGCCAGCAAGACCGTCTTCGTCTTCCGCGACGCGCAGGAGAGCCACTGCGACTCCCGCAAGCTCTGCTCTTTCATCGCGCTGGCCCGCAGGGTCGAATCCCTGTGCGGGTCAGAGGCCCTCGACATGGAATTCTGCCTCGACTCCGCCGGGATCCTGCACCTACTGCAGGTGCGCCCGATCTGCACTCAGGCCCGCTGGATCGTTGGCGGGGACGAGCAGGTGCGTGACAAGATCGGTTTCGTGGTGGGCTTCGTCACCGAGCGAATGGGGAACTGGCCGGAACTCTACGGCAAACGGACCATCCTGGGCGTCATGCCCGACTGGAACCCGGCGGAGATGATCGGCGTCACCCCCCGGCTGCTGGCCAGCTCGCTGTACCGGGAGCTCATCACTCGGCGCGTCTGGAGCCAGGCCCGGGAGCTCATGGGCTACCGGACCATGCCGCCCGAGGAGCTCATGCTCATGGTGGCCGGTCGGCCCTTCATCGACGTGCGCGTGAGCTTCAATTCCTTTTTGCCCGTCGGGCTCGACACCATCACCAGCGAAGCTTTGATTAACGCCTGGTTGGACCGACTGGACAGCCATCCGCAGCTGCACGACAAGGTGGAGTTCCAGGTGGCCCAAACCGCGCTGGACTTCTGCTTTGACCAGAACCTCGCGGAGTGGTATCCTGGCCTTTTAACCAACTCCAGGCGGGAGACATTCCGTAGCGCCCTGCACACCCTGACCCTGGGTTGCCTGGATCTCGGGCCTTCCTCTACCTTGCCCTGGGCCTACGACGCCGTGACCGAGCTGCGCAACCGCCAGGCTGCCCGCGCGCCCATCCCGGCGCACGGCCTGCCGCGCGAGGCCAAGCCCCTGCCGCAGCTGGTGCTGCTGGCGGAGGAATGCCGCCTGTTCGGCACGCTGCCGTTCTCCGTGCTGGCGCGACACGCGTTCATCGCCGAGTCGCTGCTGCGCACGGCGGTGGCGCGCGGGGCCATCGCCCCGGAGCGCGTGGCCATGTTCAAGACCTCGGTGTGCACTATTTCCGGCGAGATGTCCTGCGATCTCATGTCCGTGTGCCGCGGAGGCATGGACAGGCAGAATTTCCTCGCGTGCTACGGGCACCTGCGGCCCAGCAGCTACGACATCCTCTCGCCCCGCTACGCCGATCGTGAGGGGCTGTTCATCGATTCGGACGTAGCGCCCATAGCCGAAACGGCGGCCTCCTTCACCCTCTCCACCGAGGAGCGCGCCGGATTGGAGGCTCTGCTGCAAGAGGCACGACTGGACGCAATCGCACCCGAGGGCTTGCTAGAATACGCGCGTAGGAGCATCGCCGGCCGCGAACTGGCCAAGTTCATCTTCACCCGAAACCTTTCGGACATGCTTGAGCTGCTGGCCCTGTGGGGCGAGGGCATCGGCCTGAGCCGCGAAGAGCTCTCCTTCCTCGACGTGCGTGATGTCATGGAATGGGCCTCTCACGCGCTGCTGCGCAACGCCTCGGTCCATTTCAATGAACTGGTAACCCAAGGCAGAGACCTGTTCAACCTCGGCCGCAGCATCAAGCTTGGCTACATCATCCGTTCCCCCCGCGACGTTTTCATCGTCCCGCAGCACCGTAGCGCGCCAAACTTCATCGGCGAGGGCAAGGTGGAGGCGCCGCTAGTGCGCCTGTACCCAGATACCCATTGCTCCGTGGATATCGTCGGGTGCATCGTCTGCATTGAGAACGCAGACCCCGGCTTCGACTGGATCTTCTCACGCGGTATCGCCGGGCTGATCACCATGTTCGGCGGCACTAACTCACACATGGCGATCCGTTGCGCCGAATTCGGGCTGCCCGCCGCAATCGGCATCGGCGAGCTGCTTTTTGAAACCGTCACTCGAGCCAGCTCGGCGCTGCTCAATTCTGGCACCTGCGTGCTGCAGCCCCTCTGAGGTCACGGTCACATGAACCTCCGCCTTGCTCTCACCATGCGCGTCACACAGGCGCCGAACTATCCAGAGTGGCGCGATTGCTTGGCCCAGGACTGGAGCACGTTCTTGGCCTCCGCCCTGCCGGGTGCGGCGTGGTGCGCCGTCCCAAACGTCGGCGCCGAGGCCGTGGCTATGCTGGAGGCCCTTGGCACCAACGCCCTCATCCTCACGGGCGGCGACGATTGGGGAGTTCATCCCGTGCGCGACGCCACGGAAGAGGCCCTGTTCCGCTGGGCGCTCGCCAAGGGTGTACCGGTTCTCGGGGTGTGCCGTGGGGCGCAGGCCATCAATCTGCTCTGCGGCGGAACCCTGGCCAGGACTGTGGATCGCACCCACGTGGCAGTACGCCATGCGGTGCTCTCCGCGGGGAAAAGCGCCCTGGCCGAGGTCAATTCGTTCCACAACCTGACCATCACCGGAGACGGACTTGGCGAGGGGCTTGCGGGCAGTGTATGGGCACCGGACGACACGGTGGAAGCCTTCCACCTCACGAACGGGCGCGCGGTCGGGGTCATGTGGCACCCGGAGCGCGAACCCGCACCGGCCGTCCACGATCTCGCCCTGCTACAGGAATTGTTCGCCGAGGAGTTGCAATGATCGGAATCGTCGCAGTGATCTTGGCCGCGGGCCGGGGCTCGCGTATGAAGGCACTGACGGGCGACCGGCCCAAATGCCTCACGGAGCTGGCCGGCAGGCCGCTGTTGCACTGGCAGATGGACGCGCTGAGGGCGGGCGGCGCCGAGGCCTTGCTCTTGCTGCGGGGGTATCGGGGCGATATGCTGCAGCCCGAGGCCCAGGGCATGGTGCCCGGGGCGTACGAGATGGCTGAGAATCCGGCCTGGGCCGAGACCAACATGCTCTCGACCCTCTTGTGCGCGGCCCCCTGGCTTGAGACGCAATTCGCCTCCGGCGTGGGCCAGGCAGTCATTTCCTATTCGGACATCGTCTACCATGCGGACCATGTGGCGGCCTTGGCCGCCTGTCCACAGGACATCGCCATCACCTACGACACGTTGTGGGAGCCGCTGTGGCGGCTGCGCTTCGGCGATCCTTTGCTGGACGCCGAGACCTTCCGGCAGGAAAACGGGCTATTGCGCGAGATCGGTGGCAAGCCCACGTCGCTGGGCGAAATCTGCGGGCAATATATGGGGCTGACCAAGGTGTCCGCCAAGGGCTGGCAGACGCTGGCCGCCACCTGCGCGACGCTCGGTGCGGACGTGGCCCAAACGGACATGACCGCCTTCCTGCGTCGGCTGCTTACCGACGGCCAGACGGTCGGGGCGGTTCCCGTGGCGGGAAAGTGGTGTGAGACCGACAACGAGGCGGATCTGGAGAGCTACCGCGGCATGCTGCGCGAGCCAGGTTGGTCGCATGACTGGCGCTGGGGCGGCGAGCGGGGTTGTGAATGAAGGATCTTTCCGCAGGCACACAGGAAGAATGGAGAATGCATGAAAACGGAATGGGACTACACGGTGCTGGCAAATGCCTATGTTGAGCGTCCGGACTATGCCCCCGAGGCCCTCGAACAGCTGTTCGCTATCGCCGGCCTGCGCGCCGGGGATCTGGCGTGCGATGTGGGAGCCGGCGCGGGCCACCTGACCATCCCCATGGCGAAGAAGGGTTTGAAGGTCATCGCGGTGGAGCCCAACGACGCCATGAGGGCTAATGGCCAGAAGCGTACCACGCAGTTCGCCAACGTCTCTTGGGTGGACGCGACAGGCGAGGACACCAGGCAGCTGACCGGTATCTTCGACTTTGTGTCCTTCGGCTCCTCCTTCAACGTGATGGACCGCGCCGTGGCCATGAAGGAGACTTACCGCCTCCTGAAGCAGGGGAAATGGTTCACGTGCATGTGGAACCACCGCGACCTGGACGAACCCATCCAGGATCACATCGAGGCCATCATCAAGGAGCACATCTCCGGATACGACTACGGCTCCCGGCGCGAAGACCAGGCCGCCGTCATCAGCGCCTCCGGCCTGTTCAAGGACGTGCAGACGGTGAGCGGAATTGTCATACATCGCCAAAACGTCGACAAAGTGGTGGAAGCCTGGAGATCGCACGGGACTCTGCATCGCCAGGCGGGCGATGCCTTCCCGGCCATTATCCAGGCCATCGACGTCTATCTTCGTGGCCTCGGCGTGGCCGAGATTGCGATTCCCTACACCACACGAGCGTGGATCGCCTGCAAGGCCTAGATATGATTGAACACGGGGCGGCTGGGCAAGTCATTTGGATTACAGGTTTTTCCGGGTCAGGCAAGACGACGCTGGCCAAGGAGCTCTTGAAGCACCTCGGAACGGCTATACTACTAGACGGGGACGAACTGCGCGAGGCCCTAGCCAGCGTGCAGGGCGGCTTCGACTGCGAAAGCAGGCTGCGCATTGCCCATGTCTATGCGCGCCTGGCGCGCCTTCTGGCGCGCCAGGGGCACACCGTGGTAGTGGCCACCATCAGCCTGTTCCACGAACTGCATGACTGGAACCGGGAGAACCAGCCGGGCTACCTTGAAGTCTGGCTCGACGTGCCGGAGGAGGAGCGCCGCAGGCGCGACCCAAAGGGCCTTTACGCCGCGGCCTCCTGCGTGCAGACGCCGCAGATGGCGGACTTGGACGTGTACCAGACCCCGCGATCCCCGCACCTGACACTGCGCTTGGTTGACCAGGCGGACATCGACGGATGTGTGCGGCGCGTGCTGGCCCTGGCGCGAGGCGGGCGGCTGGACAAAACCGGCAGCGGGTATGACGTCAAAGGGAAGACAGATAATAGTCGGGTAAACGAGAGAGGTTCCTCCACACACTTAGATCCGGACGTGCCCTCTTAGAACTTATCCATAAATAAATTGCAGTTGCATCCAATTTTGCTATAATTTCTCCAACGGAGAAAGTGGCGTTGCCCCCGCTAAACTGGACACCAGTTTAAGACCGTTGGCCACGCACCGCCGCCAACGACGGGCTCGTTGACGGCCCATTCTCGGCGGCGGGTCGTCGGCTCACTCCGCAGTGACTCGTCAGCGACACACATCCGGATGAACTCACGGGGTGACATCATCCTCAGCCCTTTGTGCGGGTGGATTTCGTTGTAATCCTCGAACCAGGCCGCAAGCTGGCTCAGGACGGTCTGAGCGTCCGGGCGGTCATGGACGTACACGTAATCGCGTTTGAAGGTTTTCACGAACGCCTCGGCCATGCCGTTGCTCTGTAAGCGCCTAATCAACCCCTTCTTGCGGCATGGAGATGGATGAGGCAGAAGCTCAGGCAGGTATGATTAGGGAGCGAGGTCAATATATTGCGGCAGGAGGGCCTTACGTTCGGCATCTGAGGTGGCCGTCGGCAAGTGCTCGAAGAGGTGGCGCAGATAGCGGTACGGCTCCAGGTCGTTGGCCTTGGCCGACTCGATGAGGGAGTACAAGGTGGCCGAGGCGTGTGCCCCTCGCGGATGGCCGGAGAACAGCCAGTTCTTTCGGCCTGCAGCAAATGGACGGATGGGGTTTTCGGCCAGATTGTTATCCGGGCGTAGTCGGGCACGAGCAGCCGGTCCCACTGCTTGAAAGCGTAACTGATGGCTTTGCCGAGCAGGCTCTTGGGGGGGGCTACTCCAGGCATCGGGCAGCGCCTTGAGCTTATCCGGCAGCGGTCTGGAGTTATCGGCTCGAAGATCCGTGATCCGCGCCGACGTAAGTGTTTGTTTCTCAGCTTCGCGCTCCACGCCGTAGAGATTGCCGAGGGCGACGTTTTACGCAAGAGACGTTTTAACGGACTTCCGAGTTGCTTTTGGCCAAGCAGGCGGCCATGGCCCCGCGCATGTCGGCGGTGGGCCGGGTTTTGACCAGGAAGGGCGGGCCGTAACGGAGCCGAGAGGCCAGCAACGGCCCCTGCACGGCCTCCTGCAATGGAGCGAATTCCCCGGCCCCGTGCCGGGACAGATAGACCGGGTCCACGCCGTCGCAGGCGCCACGGGCCGGGCAGCCCGCGCACTGCGCCGGGAAAAGTTTGAACTGTGCGCCCCGCATGCCGCACAGGGCCGAGCCATCCAGGGATGTGGCCTCCAGCCTGGTGAAGGCATAGACAGGGCGTATCCCGGAATCGGGGATGGGCAGCGGTTCGGCGCAATAGGCTGCAGGCTTGTCGTGGTTCAGGCACCGGTTGCGCCATTCGAAGGGGTCGTAGGCCACCCCCAGCACCCCCACCACATGCCGGGCCAGGGCCGGGAAGGCGCACAGCGGCACATAGCGGATGTTCACGGCTACGCCGCCAGCGTCAAGGATGGCCACGGCCTCTTCCAGGAAGGGACGGATTTTGGTGTAGGGCGCCTCCAGGGCGGCGGCCTGTTCCTGGCCGCGCCAGGCATGATAGGCGTTGAAGGCGATGAAGTTGATGGCGTAGACGCCCCGGGAGACCGCCAGGCGCGCGATGCGCGGCAGGTCGCGGCGGTTGCGCTCCATGATCACGGTGTTGCACGCATACTGGAATCCGCGTGAATCAAGGGCGTCCATGGCCGAGAGCACGGCGTCCAGCGAGCCGCCGCAGGTCTCCTGAAAGGCGGTCGCATCAGCGGCGTGCAGGGAAAAGAGGATATCCGTCAGCCCGTTTTCAAGCAGCGTGTCCAAAAGTCGGTGGCCTTCACGGACGCGCATCAGGTATTGCCCGAGGGTGATGCAGCGTACGGCCAGGCCCTTGGCCGCAGCCTCGGCTACGATCTGCGGCAATCCGGGATGCACCGTGGGCTCGCCTCCGGTGATGTCCAGATGCGTCAGGCCGTTGCCCGCAATGGCCCGCACGATGTCCAGACACTCGGAGGTCGGGCGCATGGACGCTTTGCGCACCCCTGTGAACTGTCCCGGCCCGCCGTCGTAGTAGCTGTAATAACAGAAGGCGCAGGAATGGGGACATTTGAGGCCCACATCGAGCACCGCGCCTCGGCTGAGTTCGCCCGGGGGGTGCGCCTGTACCCCGGGAAAGTCCCGGTCCGGCGTGGACCAGCCGGGGAGAGGGGCGGCCTGGGGGTCGTGGGTGTGCTGCACGGGGAATACCTCTTTTATCGGCGCGAATTCTCGTCGTTGCCTGTCTGGACGAGCTATGCCGGGGGGGGCCTCACCGGCATAGCCAGCACCGTCACGCGCCGTTCTCGTTCCTGTCGGGGGGAACCGGCCGCCCGGGCTTTACGGATGCGTCACGAAACGCGAAGCCGGGCCCTGGGTCCGTCATGGGTTTCGGCGAAAATCCGTTCAATGCCGTATTCCTGCTTCCAGTCCGGATAGTGCTTTTGAAATGTCCGGGTGTCGCGCTCCACCAGATATGGTCCCCGTTACGCTTTTTTTCGCCATACTGCCACTGCATGGGGTTCCCCGTCAGGCGTTCGCAGATGGCGATGGCCCCCAGCATGGAGCAGTTGGAAAACCGGTCCCCCCTGCATTCTACACCTCCCCAATGGACGCCAAGTCACGCTCATGGGCGACAATCCAGGCATAAATATCCCGGACCACCTGGGTGACGTCCCGCCTGGGCGACCATTCGGTGGCCTCCGTGATCCGTGCGTTGCCCGTTCCGTAGTATGGAACGTCATACGCGAAGATCCCCTGTCTGCGACAGCGGAACCCGGAGGTCTTGGCCCACGTATCTCCCTGTGGAGGCAAGGTTTTCAGTTCTGGTTCCCTGAAAGTCATCATTTGCAAATATCGGACCTGGTTTGATTCCCTGGCCAGGGGCGGTTGCGGCCCGCCTGATTCTTTGAAAACGTGCGCCCGGAAAGCTCATGGAGCGCGCCGTACGGCGCGCTGGGGATGGAAAGGCGGAGGGCCGAAGGCGTCAGGACGCGGGCGGGGTGCAGCCCTCGGGGAGGAAGGGGGCCAGGACGGTGTGCAGGGCCTGCGGAGTGAACGGTTTGGTCAGATAACTGGACACCCGGGCCTCGTCGGCCTCGGAGTGGTTGACGTCCTGGGCCTCGGCCGTGACCATGACAAAGGGCGTCGCCGACATGGCCGCGTCCGCCCGCACCTGGCGCAGCAGATCGATGCCCTTCATGCGGGGCATGTTCCAATCCGAGACGATGACGTCCACTTTTTCGGTCTGCAGCAGATCCCAGGCGTCTTTTCCGTCCCGGGCCTCAAGAACGCTTACGCCGGATAATGCGGCCAGCATCTTGCGGATGATGCCGCGCATGACCTTGGAGTCGTCCACCACCAGTATTCGCGCCGTGTTCTTCATGGATGCAGCCGTATGCGCCTTTTTGCGGCAGGATTCCGGGTTGCGTTCTGCCTGCCGAAGTGGACGTGTATAGCGTGTTGCAGACAAAAGGCAAGTCCGTGGAAGACGATCCCCGTTGCATCCGGCGCAAAAACGGGTATAGGAGTATCAAGCCCGCCTTTTTTGTCTTTTCTTCCGGCGGTCGGGACCGGACGTGGCCCCTTAACCGGAGATGGCATGAAAACCTTCAGGTCGCGTCGCGCCTTGTCCGTCCTGCTGTTTGGCCTGGCCTGGACGGTGTTCAACTGGCCCGTGCTCTCCCTGCTGGCCGACGCTGGGCTGCCCGAGGCCTTCTGGCGTCTGGGGGGCGGGTGGATGCTGGCCCTGTGCGGGCTTTTTTTTGTGTCCCGGGAGGTTGCGCCCCGAGACGCCCATCACACGGAGAACGTGCCTCCCCCGGCTGAATCGGAGACGTTTTTGCCCCGTGCGCCAACCGGAAACAACGGGGGCTAGGCGGCATGTTCGGCGCGACGGCGACGGTT
Organism: Desulfolutivibrio sulfodismutans DSM 3696; assembly: GCF_013376455.1. GTDB lineage: Bacteria > Desulfobacterota > Desulfovibrionia > Desulfovibrionales > Desulfovibrionaceae > Desulfolutivibrio > Desulfolutivibrio sulfodismutans. The sequence goes on from NZ_CP045504.1 coordinate 2,966,220, forward strand.
TTGGCCCTTGGCGGCTATGTCCTGCTGCTTTTTCTCCTGGCCCTGTGGGTGGAGAACAAGTCCCCCCGGGCCCGGGCCCTCTCCCGAAGCCCCCTGGTCTATTCCCTGTCCCTCGGGGTCTATTGCACCTCCTGGACCTTCTACGGCAGCGTGGGCATGGCCGTGACGTCCGGAGTCCTCATTTACACCACCTATCTGGGGCCGACCCTGGCCGCCTTTTTCTGGCCCGTGCTCCTGCCGCGCATGATCCGTCTTAAAAACAGGCTGCACAGCACCAGCATCGCCGACTTCATCAGCGCCCGGTACGGCAAATCCCCGGTCGTGGCCGCCCTGGCCGCCATCCTGGCGCTTTTGGGCGTGGCTCCGTATCTGGCCCTGCAACTGCGTTCCGTGATCTCCGCCTTCTCCATCGTGGCCGGGCCGGGGCTGACCATGGTCGGCGACCTTCTGGGGGCGGCCGTGGTCCTGTGCATGATCCTCTTTACGCTCCTGTTCGGCCTGCGCCGCCTGGACCCCACGGAACGCCACCCGGGGATGATGGCTGTGGTGGCTGCCGAATCGGCGGTGAAGCTTATGGCCTTGACGGGGGTGGGGCTTTTCGTGGTCTTTGGCGTCAACGACGGCTTTGCCGACCTTTTCGCCAGGGCCGGGGCCAGCGGTCGCCTGCCGCCGACGCTTCCCGAGGGGGCCGAAGGCTATGTGCGCTGGACGAGTTTTCTGATCCTGTCGGCCTCGGCCGCCCTGTTTTTGCCCCGCCAATTCCATGTCGCGGTGGTGGAGAACGCGTCTGCGGGCCATGTGCGCATGGTCACCTGGTTTTTCCCCCTGTATTTGTTTTGCAGCACCCTTTTTATTCTGCCCATCGCCGTTCAGGGTTTGCTCTCAGGACTGCCAAGGGAGGTGGCCGACACCTACGTCCTGCGCCTGCCCATGCTCCACGACAGGCCATGGCTGACGCTTCTGGTCTTTCTGGGCGGATTTTCCGCTGCAGCGGGGATGATCATGGTGAGCTCGGTGACCCTGGCCACCATGGCCGTCAACCATCTGCTGCTTCCCCTGGCCGACATGGCGTCTCCCCTGCACTTTCTGCGCCGTAGGCTCCTCGGGGTCCGCCGCGTGGCCGCCGCAGGGATCATCATTCTGGCTGGCTGGTACGAAAACCGGGTGGGCGAGGCCTTGATGCTGGCGGACATGGGCATTGTCTCCTTTGCCGCCGTGCTGCAGTTTGCGCCAGCCCTGCTCCTTGGGCTTTTCTGGCGCAACGCGGGGAGGATGGGGGCGATTTTGGGACTCGGGGGCGGACTTCTGACCTGGCTGTACACCATGATCGTGCCGGCCCTGGCCCGTTCCGGGCGACTGCCCGGGGGCCTCCTGGAGCAGGGCCTCTTCGGAATTCCCGGCCTGCGTCCCGAGGCCCTGTTCGGTCTGGCGGACATGGACCGGGTTACCCATGCCGTGTTCTGGTCCCTGGCGGTCAATGTCGGGCTGTTTGCGGCCGGGAGCATCTTTTTTCGCCAAAACGGCCAGGACCGGCGGGCGGCCGACATCTTTTCCGCCTCGGGGAAAGACCACAGCGCGACCTTCGACAGCCACCTGGAAAAAAACATCGATTTCGGCCACAAGCGCCGTGTCCTGGCCGGACTCCTGGAGGCCTATTTCCCGGAAGGTGAGGCGGCGGCCATGGTGAACCGCCGGGCGGCCGCGTTGGGCCTGGCCGACCAGGGACGCATGAGCGTGCTGGAACTGGCCAACCTGCATCAGGCCGTGGAGGCCGAACTGGCCGGGGCCGTGGGGGCGGCGGCGGCCAGCCAGGCGCTGCCTGTCAGCCAAGTCTTCACCCCGAGGCAGCGCGAGGAGCTGTCCGAGGCCTATGGCCGCCTGCTGGCAGAGTTGCGCTTAAGCCCCGAGGAGCTGGTGGCCCGCATCGACTTCCACCGCGAACGCGAACGACTCATGCGCGACTATTCCCGGGAACTGGAGGCCCGGGTGGAGGAGCGCACCCGGGATTTGGCGGCAAAGGCCGGGGAGCTGGCCACGGCCAATGAGCGGCTCTGTGAACTCGACCGCATGAAATCCGCCTTCCTGTCCTCGGTTTCCCACGAACTGCGCACGCCCCTGACCTCCATCATGGGCTTCGCCCGCCTGGTGGCCCGGGATTATCACAAGACCTTCGCCCCCCTGGCCGGGCAGGATGCGGATGTCCTCAAAAAGGCCCGCCGGGCCGTAGAAAACATGGAGATCATCCGGGTCGAGGCGGCGCGCCTGACCCAGCTTGTGGATGACGTGCTGGATCTGACCTACATCGAGGACGGGCGCATGGTCTGGCGCGACGCCCCCCTGTCGCCGTCGGATCTGGCGACGGAGGCGGCGAAGGCCCTCAAGCCGGGGCTTCAGGAACATCCAGCCTTGTCCTTGCGTCTGGATGTCCCCGGGGACATGCCGCAGGTCATGGCTGACCGGGAGCGCCTGCTTCAGGTCCTGGGCAACCTGCTGTCCAACGCCGTCAAGTTTTCCCGGGCCGGGGAGATCGTGCTCGGGGCGCGGATCATGCCGGAGGGCGGGGTGGGGTTTTTCGTCTCGGACCAGGGGCCGGGAGTGCCCGAGGCGGACAGGGAGCGGATTTTCGAAAAATTCCACCAAAAAGACCGTAGCGGCGATCCGCGCGACAAACCCCGGGGCACCGGGCTTGGCCTGTCCATCTGCAAAGGCGTGGCGACCCGCTACGGCGGCCGGATATGGGTGACGGATCGTCCCGGCGGGGGCAGCGTGTTCTGGGTCTGGCTGCCCCCGGGGGTGTTGGTGTGGGATGCCTAGCCTTTACGGAGGTCAGGCCGGGCTGACGGCCACGGCAAATTTCTTTAAAAACGTCACGGGATTGTACGACATCTTGGCCTTGCGCAAGCCCTCGTCGCCCAGATCCTGCTCCCGGTTGACAAAGGCGAAGCCGTGGCCGCGATCAGCCAGAAACATCTGGTTGACGGCCTGATAGACGCCCTTGAATTCCGGCCGACCCTTTTCGAAATGGATGACCAGCATGTCGTCGGACAGGGCCTCGGCCACGGTGTAGGCCACAACCTCTCCCTCCACCCGCAGCACTCCGCCGAACAGGCCGCCGCCCAGGCGGTCCCAGTTCTGGAGCACCCGGGTGATGGCCCGGTTTTCGGCCAAAAGGGTGCCGGGATCCTCGCAGTCGCGCCAGGTGCACCACTGGCGCTGCATGTCCAGGGTGGCCTCCACGCAGTCCGGGGTCAGGTCGGAAAAGTCGTGTTGGTAGGCGCGCAAAAACTGGTTGAGAAGATTTTTCTTTTTGTGGAACCGGTTGCCCCGAAGCTCCACCAGTTCCGGCACGGAATAGACGTAGTCCCAGTGGTCCCGGGCCTCGGTGAGCCGCACCCGGCCGGGCATGGCCTCCTTCCAGAGTTCGGCCAGCCCTTCGGGCACCCGGGTCAGCTCCATGCCCCCGGCCAGAACCGGGCAGTTCGCCCAGTCCGGGCTGTTCCACGGTCCGATCGGCGCCCAGTGCACAAGAGTGGGCAGGGTCTGGCGAATCCAGACATGGGTGGCGCTGAAAGCCCATTCCAGCCCGTATTCCTCGGCCCAGCCCCAGATGTTGCCGAAGCTGTAGTCCGAGGTCTTCATGGGGCAAAGCGCCCACCGTTTGAGGTATTCCTCGCGCCCCGTCAGGCAGACGGGCTCGTAAGTCAGCATGTCGGATCGTCCTTTCGCGGTGCGCCAGAAGGGCGCCGCGCTCACGGTTCACGGCGGCGTCGGTTTCGTCCCCGCGACGGCCCCGGGGCGTGTCCGGGGCATGGCGAAGCGCCGCCAATCCTTGAATTGATAAACGTACAGCATGGCCGTGGCCTGTATGGCCTGGGAGGCCAGCATGGCCATCCAGACCCCTTCCGCCCGCCCCAGGACCATGTGCCCCAGGACAAGCGCCAGGGGCAGCCGCACCAGCCAGATGGAGGGACCGGTGACGGCCATATTGTACAGGGTGGCCCCGGCCCCGGCCAGCGCCCCGATGAGGATAAGGCCGGAAACCGTGAAGGGAATGGCCAGGATGTTGTACCGAAGGTAGGAGGCGGCCTGGAGTCGGACCTCCTCCTCTTGCGTCAAAATCCCGGCGGCCTGGTCCAGAACGGGCCACAGGGCCGCCCCGAGGAGCACGGCCAAAAGCGTGCCCAAAAGGGCCACCCGGTAGCCCGTTCGTTTGGCCTCATCCGGCCTGTCCGCACCCAGGGAGTGGCCGACCAGGATTCCGGCCGTGAAATTGAAGGCCATGGGCGGCAGAAACAGAATCGATTCGATGCGCACCCCTACGGCCATTCCGGCCAGGGCCTCCACGCTGCCCACGGGCAGGGAGGCGGTGATGCCGTAAAGCACCAGGTATCCCGAGTGCCAGACGATCTGCATGAGCCCCGAGGGCCAGGCCACCTTGAACAGATAGGGAAACCCCCGCCGCATCCAGCGCCAGGGGGGGATCGCCGACAGGGACAAAAAACCCTCGCGCCGAAGCAGCAGCAGGTTGAAGGCCAATCCGGCGCACAGCGAAACAAACGTGCTGATGGCCAGTCCCTTGTAGCCCATGTCCGGCAGGCCCCACAGCCCGAGTCCCAGGCCGAAATCCCCGATCACATTGACTACCGCCGCCAGCCCCCAGCCCACCAGGGGGGCCATGACCTGCTTTTTGGCCCGAAACACGGCGTTGCTGATGATGAAGAGGTAGTGGATGGGCAAAAGCAGCAGGAAAACGTCCAGGATGTAGCCGAAAGGTTCGTGCATGGCGGCGGGCACGCGCAGCAGCGAGACGAACAGGTCGCGGGTGGCCAGCCCGAAAACGAGGATCGCCAGGGACATGGTCCCTCCGGCCAGAAGCGACAGCCCCACGTAGCGCATGGCCCGGGCCGTACGCCCGGCGCCCAGGGATTGGCTTACGGCGGCCACGGCGCCGTTGGCCACGGCCGTGGCCAGGACCATGAAAAAGAACATGGCCTGGGTGAGCATTCCCATGGAGGCCTGCACCTCGCGCCCGAGAAGCCCGGCGACATACACGTCTGCAAGTCCGATGAGGAAATACAGGAACATGGTCAGGATCTGGGGCCAGGCCAGACGCCAGATGGAAGCGAAACCGACGGCGCGGGGGCCGGTCGCGGAGGTGGTGGAGGTGCGCATGTTGTGGTTCCGGCCAAAGCCCTTACGGAAGGCGAACCGTGTGGTCAAGGAACCCATGGCCGCACCAGTGGAAAATTCGCGTGGTATTGATGTTCCCGCTGCATGAGGCTATGCAAGATAATACATTATCGTGATTGCGCCAGAGGTCTCGGCCATCTTTGAGGGGAAAGCGTCCATGCCGGAACATGCGTTGTCGAGGGAATGGAAATTCGTGGCCCCGGAGATCGTGTTCGGGCCGGGCTGTCTGGCCAGGGCCGGACGCTTTGCCGCGAACCTGGGCATGGAGCGGGCGCTTCTGGTCACCGACCCCGGGGTGGCGGCCGCCGGGTGGGCCGGAAAGGCCAGGGACAGCTTGGCCCAGGCCGGGGTGGCCGTCGAGGTTTTCGACCAGGTGACCCCCAATCCCCGGGACCATGAGGTCATGCGGGGGGCGGCGTTTTATCGGGAGCGCGGCTGCGACGGCATTGTGGCCGTGGGCGGCGGAAGCCCCATGGACTGCGCCAAGGGCATCGGGCTGGTGGCCGAATCCGGCCGCCATGTGCTGGAATTCGAGGGCGTGGACCGGGTGGACGCGCCGAGCCCGCCCCTTTTGTGCGTACCCACCACGGCCGGGAGTTCGGCCGACGTCTCACAGTTCGCCATCATTCTGGACACCGCGCGCGGGGTCAAGATCGCCATCGTGTCCAAGGCCGTGGTTCCGGACGTGGCCCTGGTGGACCCGGCCGCCACCGTCACCATGGACCCCGGGCTGACCGTGAACACCGGGCTCGACGCCCTGACCCACGCCATGGAGGCCTACGTCTCCAACGCCCACCAGCCCCTGGCCGACCACCTGGCCCTGGAGGCCGTGCGCCTGGCGGCGGCAAACCTGGAGCGCGTCCGGGACTGTCCCGGCGACCTCCTGGCCCGGGAGCGCATGATGCTCGGCAGCATGTACGCCGGGCTGGCCTTCTCCAACGCCATCCTGGGCGCAGTTCACGCCATGGCCCATGCCCTGGGCGGGCTTTTGGACCTGCCCCACGGTCTGTGCAACGCCATCCTGCTCGACCATGTGGTTGCTGCGAATTTTTCGTCCGCCCCGGGGCGGTACATGGCCCTGGGGCGGGCCATGGGGGCGGCCATCCCCGGGGACGCCCCGGCGGACGAGGCCCGGGAGCTGGTGGTGTCGGCCCTGCGCGGCTTCAAGGCCCGGCTGGGGGCGGTGGTGTCCCTGGGCGAACTCGGCGTCACCCGGGCGCATCTTCCCGAACTGGCCCGGGCGGCTGCCGCCGACCCCTGCCTGGCCACAAACCCACGGTCCTTGGGCGTTTCGGACATTGCGGCCATCTATGAACAAGCGCTTTGAGGGGGATGCCCCCCTGACCCTCCGCGACGAACTGATCGGGCTTGGCGAGCGGTCCTCGCGCAAAAGTTTTTATCCGGAGCTCAAAAAACGCCTGGGAGAGTTGGAACGGACCAGCCTCCTGCTGGATCAGGCCCCGGACGCCGTCCTGCTTATGGCCTGGGAGAGGTTGTCCATCCTGGAGGCCAACGCCGCCGCCCTGCGCCTGCTCGGGAAGTCGCGGGACGAGGTGGTCGGCGAAAGCGCCCTGGTTTTTTTCCCCATGCTTGAGAAGGTCGTGGCCAAGGATGCGGTTCCAGGGCGCGAGGCCCTGCATCTGGCCGAGATGATCGCCGCCGATGGCGCGGTCTTCGAGATCTCCCTGTCCCGGCAGACGGTCAATGGGCGGCTCTACGGCATGCTCATGGCCCGCGACGTCACCCAGCGCACCCGCATGCAGGAGGAGCTCAACCAGCGGGTGAGCGAATTGACGCTCCTCAACGAGGTCGGTTTCCGCCTGGCCTCGTCATCCACCGTGGACGCGGCCATAAAAAATATCGTGGAGTCCATCGAACGGGCCATCCAGACGGATATGATCCTTTTTTTTCTCAAGGAAGGGGGACGTCTGATCCTGCGGGCCCACAAATCGCACGATCCCGATTTCGACATCAAGGCCTTCAGCGACCATGTGGTGGACCACTGCCTGTGCGGGTCGGCTGCGGCCAACGGCATGGCCCTGTACTCCGGCGATATCGACGCCGATCCCCTGTGCTCCCGGCCGGAGTGCAAACGCGCGGGCATCCGGTCCGCAGCGGTCCTGCCCTTGCGGCTTTTCGGGGAGGTGCGGGGGGTCATCGCCCTGGGGTCGATAACACCCCGCGATTTCCAGGTGCATGGCCCGCTTCTTGAGTCCCTGGCGGCCATTCTGTTCACCGGCCTGCAAAACGCCACCCTCTATCAGGAAGCCCGGGCTCATGTGGAGGAGTTGGGCAACACGGTGCGTTCCCTGCTTGAGGCCGAGCAGGCCCTCAAGATCTCGGAGAGTCGCCTCAAGTTGGCCCTGGAGGCCGCCAACGAGGGGTTGTGGGACTGGAACGTGGCCTCTGGAGAGGTCTATTTCAGCCCCGGATATTACCGCATGCTCGGGTTTGAACCCGAGGCCGTCGCCTCCACTGTCGAAGGCTGGATGGGCCTGATTCATCCCCACGACGTGGAGCTGGTCAAGCGCCTGGAGGTGGAGCACCTTGGCCGCCACAAGGAAAAGTACGAATTCGAATTTCGCATGCGCGACGGTTCCGGGGACTGGCGCTGGATTTTGTCCAAAGGAAAGGTGGTGGAGCGCGACAGGCAGGGGAACGCCCTGCGCGTGGTGGGCACCCACTCGGACATAACGGCCCGCAAGGAGATGGAGGGCCGCCTGCGGCACATGGCCCTGCACGACGCCCTCACCGGGTTGGCCAACCGGACCCTGTGCCTGGAACGCATTGAACGGGCCGTGGCCCGGGCCAAGCGGCATGAAGAGTCCAAGTTTGCCGTGCTTTTTATCGATCTGGACCGCTTCAAGGTCATCAACGACAGCCTGGGGCATCTCTTCGGCGACCAGGTGATCATCCAGATCGGCAACCGCATCAAAAACTGCGTGCGCGAGGCCGACACCGTGGCCCGGCTCGGCGGCGACGAGTTCCTGGTGGTCCTGGAGGAGCTGGAATCGGGGCGGTTTCCGGTGCAGGCCATCAAACGCATCCGGCAGGCCATCTGCGAGCCCATCATCTGGGAGGGGCGGGCCATCCAGGTCACGGCCAGCATCGGGGCCGAACTGTGGGCAGGGCTTCGGGCCGACGCCCAGGAGGTCATCCGCAACGCCGACCTGGCCATGCACTGGGCCAAGGCCAAAGGCCGCAACCGGTTCAAGGTCTTCACCGAACGCCTGTTCCGGCATGCCGTGACCCGCATGACCCTGGAGCGGGACATGGACCATGGGCTGGCCAGCGGCGAATTTTTCCTGGTCTTCCAGCCTATCGTGGAACTGGGGGCGGACGGCGGGAAGGATCGCATCCGGGGCCTTGAGGCGCTCATGCGCTGGCGGCATCCCGAGCGCGGCCTCATCTCCCCCTCGGAGTTCATCCCCATTGCCGAGGAGACGGGGAAAATCCGGGAATTGACCAGCCTGGCCCTGACCCTGGCCTGCCGCACCCTGGCTGGCTGGCGGTCCCGGCTGCCTGCGGCGGCGGACCTGTACATGGCCGTCAACGTCTCGGCCAAGGATCTGTTGCGCTCGGACCTGGCCTCCGTGGTGCGGCACGCCCTGGAGACCTTCGTCCTGCCGCCGGATCGGTTGCGTCTGGAGGTCACCGAGACCGCCGTCATGCAGGTCGGGGGGGCGAGCCTGGCCTTTTTGGGAGAGTTGACGGCTCAGGGGGTGCGCCTGTCCCTGGACGATTTCGGCACGGGGTATTCCAGCATGAGCCATTTAAGCCGCCTGCCCGTGGACATCCTGAAAATCGACCTGGGCTTCGTGCGCATGATGGACCATGGCCCGCGCCATCTGGAGATCGTCAAGACCATCGTGGATCTGGCCCACAACCTGGGCATGCGCGTGGTGGCCGAGGGTGTGGAGCATCCCCGCCAGCGGGAAACCCTGTTCCGGCTCGGGTGCGAATACTGCCAGGGCTATCTCTTCGCCCGGCCGATGCCCGCAGACGACATGGAGGCCCTTTTGGCCGCCCGTCTGTGACCGGGACGCGCCGCCCCGGCCCGATTGCCTTTCCCCTGCCCCGTGGATAGTCTGCCCGAAAAAAGGAACCCCCCATGAGATATTTCGTCGCCGGGCTGTGTCTGATGGCGGCCTTGGCCGCCTGTTCGCCAACCTCGCCGGTCCAGCCTGCGGACACGCCCCCTGACGTCCCGCGCACGGCCGCCGTTCCAGCGCCCGCGCCGTCCGACGATCAGCGGCCCTGGCATGTCCGGCTGTCTCCGGCCACCCAGTCCATCGCCTCCTACGAATCCATGCGCCCGGCCATCCGGGCCAGCCTGACCCATCTGGCCGGAAAGCCCGAATCTGGCACGGCCATGGTCGTGGGCGACGTGGCCCTGACCTACGGCCAGCTCAAGACCACCCTGGAGCGTCTGGACTCGCTTCTGCCCGAGCTGGACCGGGATCCGACCCGGCTGGCCGAGCATTTCGCCTGGGTCACCGCCGACGAGCAGGCCCTTTTGACCGGCTACTACGAACCCTGGCTGGAGGCCTCGCTGACCCCGCATCCGAACTATCCCCATCCCCTCTACAGCAGCCCCGGAAAGGGGCGAAAGCCTTCCCGGGCGGCCATCGACTTCGAAGGCGCGCTTCGGGGCAAAGGCTATGAACTGGCCTGGGCCAAGAGCCTGATCGACGTCTTTTTCCTCCAGGTGCAGGGCTCGGGTCGGCTGCTTCTGCCCGACGGATCCACGAAAAACGTGGTCTACGGCGGCTCCAACGGCCACAAATACGTGGCCGTGGGCCGGGTGTTGGTGGAGCGCGGGGACATCGCCGAGGAAGAAAAAAGCATGCAGCGCATCCGCCGCTTCTTTGAGGAGCATCCGGACAAGGTCCAGGAGGTGCTGTCCAAAAATCCCAGCTACATCTTTTTCAAGCTGGCCGAAAAGGGCCCCGTGGGCGGCATGGGCGTGGTGCTGACCCCGTACGTCAGCGCGGCCACGGACCCGTCGTTTCTACCCTACGGCGCGCTTTTGGCCGTGGACGCCATGCTGCCCGGCTTTCCCGAGGGATCGGCCCCCGAGCGCTTTACCGGGTTGCTTCTGGCCCAGGACACGGGCTGCATGAAGGGGCATCATGTGGATCTTTTTTGCGGCGCGGGCCACAAGGCCGCCTTCCAGGCCGGGCATATGAAGGACACCGCCGCCATCCGGGTGCTGGTGGCCCGGGAGGCCCTGACCCCCGGCCAGGCCGCAACCCTTGGAGCCAGGCCATGAACTCCGACATTTTCGCCTACCTGGACGCCTGGACCCATGACCCGCGCCGGGTCAAACCCCTGTTCGCGGCCTTGGCCACGGCCATGGCCGGGTGCGGCGCGGCCTTGGAGCTGGTGGTGCGCCAGGGGATCACCACCAGCCTGCGGGCCTCGTTCCCCGGGCCGCAGGCCGGACCCCGGCCCCTGTTCGCCCTGGCCGACGTGGTGGAAGACCCCCAGGGGCGTTTTTTGTCCGTGTGCTTCTACGATGACGAGGTGAGCGATCCGGAAGAACTCGGCCAGTCCGTGCCCCGGGGCCTTTTAAACGAAGACGCCCGCTGCTTCGACATCGAGGCGCCGGACCCGGAGGTCCTGCCCTATCTCGCGGCCCGTCTGGCCGAGGCGGCAGACGCCTGGACGCAAAAAAAGCGGCCGTGATGCCGCTTTGTTGGGGATACAAATCCCTTGGCCCGGGCGGGCCATTTTCGAGGAGGGCGCCTTCGGGGCGTCCCTAGAAGCGAGCCGTGCCGAATCGGGTGTCCGATACGGACCTTTCCGTCCGCTTGGGCAGGGGAAGCCGCGCCGCCAAATCCGGCACGGGGCTGATCCCCCGGAATTCCTCTTCCCGGGGCTTGAGGGGCTTGGGGTCGAAGGATTGGGCGGCATGGGCCGAATCCCGGCCCAATAATTCCCGGATCGTCGACTCTCCCCCCACGCTCCATTCGCCGCCTTTGACGCACAACGCGGCGAAAAGTCCCGCGAAAAGGAAGAACTTCAGGGAGTAACTCATCCTGCCTTCTCCTTGTTGTGAGCCGTTTCGCCGCAGGAGGCCGAGGTGTAACGCGGCGCGGGTGGCGTGAGAATCCTTCTCACCGCACTCTCCCGCTGGGCCTAAACGGATTCCGGGGCTTTGGCAACCCCGGCCATGTGAATTTTTGTTTATGTTTTCAAGGCCGACCGGGGCCATGGGGAGCGCGTCGGTCGGCGCAGCGGCCCGGTCCCGGCGAGACGAAAGGAACCGGGCCCCGGACTCAGCGCATGTATTTGAGAAACTCTCCCGACGGGGTCAGGATCATCCGGGTGTTTTCCGCTGTCGCGGCCCGATAGGCCTCCAGGCTGCGCACAAAGGAATAAAACGCCGGGGCGCCCTTGAGGGCATCGGCAAAGATCCCGGCGGCCTCGGCGTCGCCCTCGCCGCGCAGCACGTCGGCCTTGCGCTGGGCCTCGGCCACGATCACCGTACGCTCCCGGTCGGCGGCGGACTTGATCTTGTCCATCTCCTCCTGGCCTTCGGAGCGGTACAGCTTGGCCTCGCGGATGCGCTCGGAGCGCATCCGGTTGAAGATGGCCTGCTCGTTCTGGGGCGGCAGGTCCGTGCGTTTGATGCGCACGTCCACCACCTCCAGGCCGTAGGGGGACAGCAGCTCGTTGGTCTTGGCCGTGACCAGGGCCATGATCTCCGGGCGCTTTTCCGAGACCAGCTCGTGCAGCGTGAACCGTCCGAGCACCACGCGCAGTTCGGCGTAGATGATGTCTTCAAGCCGGGCCTGGGCCCGTTGCTGGGTGCGCAGAGTGCGGTAGAACTGGAGCGGATCCGTGATCCGCCACCGGGAATAGTTGTCCACGACCATGGTCTTTTTGTCCTTGGTCAGGATCTCGGCGGCCTTGGTGCCGTAATCGAGGATGCGCGCATCGAAAAAAAGCGCGTTTTGCACGAAGGGCAGCTTGAAATGCAGTCCCGGTTCCTTGGTGTCGCCCACGGGTTTGCCCAGTTGCAGCACAATGGCCCGCTCGGTCTCGTCCACGACAAACATGCTTTGGCTTATGCCCACAACCGCGACCACGGCCACGACGATCAGGATGATGGAGGTTTTGCCCATATCAGTTCCCTCCCTCCTGGCGCACGGTTTTCCCGGCCTCGGCCTCGGAACGCGGCGCGCGGCGCGACCCCGGCTCCAGGGGCAGATACGGCACGGCCTGCTTGAGGGCCTCGTCGGAAAGGATGATCTTGTCCAGGGCCGGATTTTTCAGGATCGCCTCCATGTTCTCCAGGTACAGGCGTTCCCGGGTCACGTCCGGGGCCTTGGCGTATTCGGCGGCCAGGGCGGCGAAACGGGAGGCCTCGCCCTTGGCCTTGCGCACGGATTGGTCCTTGTAGGCCAGGGCTTGGTTTTCCATGGCGGCGGCCTGGCCCCGGGCCTTGGGCAGGATGTCGTTTCGGTAGGCCTCGGCCTCGTTGACCAGCCGGACCCGGTCCTCCCGGGCGCTGGCCACGTCCTTGAAGGCGTCGATGACGTCGCGCGGGGGATGCACGTCCTGGAGCTGTACGGCCACCACGTCGATGCCGCTTTCGTATTTGTCCATCATGCGTTGCAAAAGGGCCATGGAGGCGATCTGGATCTCCACCTTGCCGTCGGTCAGGGCGGAGTCGATCTTGTCGTTGCCGATGACCTCGCGCATGGCCGCCTCGGCGGCGTTTTTGAGGGTCTCGTCGGGGCGGTCCAGGCGGAACAGGTAGTTGATGGGGTCGCTGATCTGATATTGGACGATGAACTGCACGTCCACGATGTTCTCGTCGCCCGTGAGCATGAGCGATTCCTCGGGAACGTCGCGGAACTGCTGTCCCTGCCCCTCGCGGTTGCCCACGGTGCGGAAACCGACCTCGATGCGCCGCACCTGGGAGACCTTGGGCGTCTGGACGGTCTCGATGGGGTAGGGTAAATGATAATGCGGCCCAGGCCCCGTGGAATAGGCATAGGCCCCGAAGCGCTGCACCACGCCTGTCTCGTCGGGCTCCACGATGTAGATGCCGCTGGCCAGCCACAAGACGGCCACGGCCAGGGCGATGATCTTGGGCCCGCCGGGAATGCGGCTTTTAAAATCCACAAGGCGTTTGAATTCGTCTCCGATACGACCGAAGTCCGGAGGCGGGGGCCCTTGCCGACGTTTTTGCTCCTGGAGCTTTTCCCAATCCCAATTCATGCATCTTTGGATAGGGAAGAACTCGGGTTAGGTCAAGGAGAGTTCGATTTTCTTTTATTTCGGGAGATTGGTTTCAAAAAAGGGTGAGGGAGGCGTCGTGAAGGACATCCATGCGGGGGTTTTTCGGGCCTACGACATTCGCGGCGTGGTGGGCGAGGATTTCGACCCCCAGTGGGTTTCGCGCCTGGGGCAGGCCGTGGGAACCTCTTTCCGCCGCAAGGGGCTTTCGTGCGCCGTGGTCGGCCGCGACTGCCGGGAGAGCTCGCCGGAATACGAGGCCCGCCTTGCCTCCGGATTACTTTCCGCTGGCGTTGATGTCATTGTTTTGCATATGGTTCCGACACCTGTTTTGTATTACGCAATAAAACAGCTTGGAAAACACGCCGGGGTCATGGTCACGGCCAGCCACAATCCGCCGCAGTTCAACGGTTTCAAGATCTGGGCCGGGGAGGGGACCATCCACACGGATGAGATCGCCGCCATCTTCCGGATCATGGCCGCCGGGGATTTCGCAACCGGCCGGGGCCTTTTGTCGGAGCACGACATCGCGCCCGCCTACCTGGAGCGCGTCACCCGGGACATCAGGCTGGCCCGGCCGGTGTCGGTGGTCGTGGACGGCGGCAACGGCGCGGCTGGGCCGCTCGCCGTCGCCGCCCTGCGCCGGGCCGGGGCGGTGGTCACGCCGCTTTTTTGCGAACCCGACGGGACGTTTCCCAACCACCATCCCGATCCGGTGGTGGAGAAAAACACGCGCCAGTTGGCGGCGAAGGTTCGCCAGACGGGCGCGGATTTCGGCGTGGGCCTGGACGGGGACGGCGACCGGCTGGGGGTGGTGGACGAAAAGGGGGAGCTTCTTTTCGGGGACCGGCTCCTGGCGCTTTTCGCCCGGGAGGTGCTGGCCGAACATCCCGGGGCCACGGTCATCGGCGAAGTCAAGTGCAGCCATCTGCTGTACAAGGACATTGCGGCCCACGGCGGCGCGGCCGTGATGGGGGCGGCCGGGCATTCGCTCATGAAGGACGCCATGCGGCGCACAGGGGCGCTTCTGGCCGGGGAGATGAGCGGGCACCTTTTTTTTGCGGATCGCTATTACGGCTTTGACGACGCTACCTATGCGGCCCTGCGCCTGGCCGGGATCGTCAGCCGCTCGGCCGGGCCGGTGTCGGAGATGCTGGCCGACTGGCCGGAGACGGCCAGCACCCCGGAGCTTCGCGTGGACTGCCCGGACGCGGTGAAGTTCGCCGTGGTCGCGCGGGCCATGGCCCATTTCCAGGGCACGGCCGAGATCGTCGACGTGGACGGGGTGCGGCTGGTTTTTCCCGACGGCTGGGCCCTGCTGCGGGCCTCCAATACCCAGCCCGCCCTGGTTTTGCGCTTCGAGGCCGAGACCCCGGCCCGGCTGGCCGAGATCCGCCATCTGGTGGAGGCGCCTCTGGCGGAGTGGATACGCGAGGCCGCAGGATGACTTGCCTTGCCCGCTCGTGCGCATTAGATGGAAAAAAACATGAGGAAGCCTTCCTCAAGGAACCGCCATGTCTCGCATGACACAGGACGGGCAAGTCACGTTGCCGCTCGTTGTCCGCCGCAAACTGCGTTTGCGCCCGGGTGACGGCGTTCGGTTCCGCGTGAGCGGAGAAACGATCTTCGTGGAAAAAATCTTTCGCTCCAAGGCGAATCTGCGTGACTATCTCGGATTCCTTGGACATCTCGAAGGCCGGGAGCCTGATGCCCTTGTGACGGAGATGCGTGGTGGGATCGATCAACTCGGCGATTGACACCAACGTCTTGCTCGACGTGCTCATCCCGAATTCGCGGTTTGCCCTCGCATCCCTGGAATGTCTGGAATCAGCCGCAAAGGAAGGTTCGTTACTCGTCGGCGAAATGGTCTTTGCCGAACTTTCCGCTCATTTCCCTACGTTAGCGGCGCTTCGTGGATTTCTCGAAGCCGGAACCATCGCCTACGTCCCATCCGACCATGTCGCGCTGCATGAGGCGGGCATGGCCTGGAAAACGCTGTGTACGCGGCGTGACGCGCAAAATGCCGCAATACCACGTCACGTCGTTGCCGACCTCCTTATCGGTGCGCACGCCCGCAGACATGCCCACAGGCTCATCACCCGGGACAGGGGGTTCTATCGCGATTATTTCCATGGACTGACGATTCTGGATCCAAGCGTTGCCCAGCCGCCGCGGTAACGTCTCCAGGCCGCGCTCCCGGTCCTTTACATCCGGGGCGAATCATCGCATCCTTGAAGCATATCGGCATGACGTTTTCAGCCTGAGCGGCGCGGCAGGCACCCATTCCCGCGTTCCCCCTCATCATACGGATTGACCGCATGCGCAGCAAAAAATTCTGGATCATCTTCGTCCTGTGTCTGGCGGCCGCTCTCGCGGCCTGGACATATCTCGGCGGCAAGGACAAGGCCCCCAAGGTTCTGGCCGAGGCCGAGGTCCGCACCGGCAAGGTCCGCAAGGTCTTGGAGGCCACGGGCATCATCAAGGCCCAGGTGGGGGCCATCATCAAGATCGGGGCCCGGGCCACGGGAACCATCGAGGACATGCGGGTCAAGGTGGGTGATACGGTGCGCGCCGGGCAGGTCATCGCCCTGGTGGACTCCCGGGAGGACCGCTCCCGCCAAAACGAGGCCACGGCCCGTCTGGAGCGCACCGAGGCCGAGCTCAGGCAGGTGGTCGAGGTCTATCCCAAGCGCATCGCCGAGGCCGAGGCCGAACTGGCCCTGTCCCAGGCCAAGCACGACTACGCCGCCACCAACCTCACGCGCCAGCAAAAGCTTTTCGCCCAGGAACTGGTGTCCCGGGACGTCCTGGACCAGGCCCGGCGCGACGCCCTGGTGGCCAAAAACGAACTGGCCGCCCGGGAGGTCACGCTCTCGCGCACCAAGACCGAATTCGAGAAGGAGCGCATCAAGGCCGAACGCTCAAAAGAGGAGGCCGAGGCCGCCCTCAGCACGGCCGAGACCAAGCTCACCTATTCGCGGGTCATAAGCCCCATCGACGGCGTGGTGTCGAGCGTCACCGTGCAGCAGGGCGAGACCGTGGTGGCCGGGCTCCAGGTGGCCAACCTGATCACCGTGCTCGACCCCACCCGGCTGGAGATGTGGATCTACGTGGACGAGACCGACGTGGGGCAGGTGGCGCCGGGCATGCGTGTGGAGTTTCGCGTGGACTCCATGCCCGGGGAGCTTTTCTCCGGGACCGTGGACCAGATCTATCCCTCCCCGGAGATTCGCGACAACATCGTCTATTACCAGGCCCTGGTGCGCCTGGACCCGGACCAGTCCCGGAAGCTTCGCCCGGAGATGACCACCCACTGTCAGATCGTGGTCGAGGAGAAAACAGACGTGCTGGTCATTCCCAACGCGGCGCTCAAATGGGTGGGCAACACCCAGGTGGTGTTCGTGGTGGAAGGCCAGGGTCGGGTGCGCGAGACGCATCCCGAACTGGGGCTGGCGGGCTTAAACGAGACCGAGGTGGTCTCCGGATTGAACGCCGGGGACAAGGTGGCGGTGCAGATTGTGTTGCCGGGCGCCCCGCGTCCGGCGACCGGATCCGGCCAGGGCGGCGGTTCCGGAGGATCGGGCGGCTCGGGCGGTTCCGGTGGGTCTGGCGGCCGTCCCGGCGGTTCCGGGCCGGGCCGGTAGGCGGGGGGACAGCCATGGCCGATTCCCCGTCCCCTCCCCCGTCCTCGACGCTCCCTGCGACGCCCCCCGGGGCGGCCGCCGGGCCGGTGGTGCGCCTGGAGGACATCTCCAAGAGCTATCTCCTGGGCGACGTGCGCTCGCACGTCCTTCGCGACGTGACCCTGTCCATCGCCGCCGGGGAGTTCACGGCCATCCAGGGGCCGTCGGGGTCGGGCAAGTCCACGCTTTTGCATATCCTGGGGCTTCTCGACCGGCCCACGTCGGGAAATTATTTTTTGTGCGGCGAAAACGTGGCCACTCTCGACGACGACGCCCTGTCCGCCCGGCGCAACGCCACCATCGGCTTCGTCTTTCAAAGCTTCTACCTCATCCCCTACGCCACGGCCCTGGACAACGTGCTGTTGCCCGGCATGTACGCCGACACCCCCAAACACCTCCTGCGCCAGCGCGGCCTGGCCCTGCTCGAGCAGGTGGGCCTGGCCGACCGGGCCGGGCACAAGCCCTCCCAGCTTTCGGGCGGCCAGCAGCAGCGTGTGGCCCTGGCCCGGGCG
Organism: Desulfolutivibrio sulfodismutans DSM 3696; assembly: GCF_013376455.1. GTDB lineage: Bacteria > Desulfobacterota > Desulfovibrionia > Desulfovibrionales > Desulfovibrionaceae > Desulfolutivibrio > Desulfolutivibrio sulfodismutans. Next base: position 2,983,855 of record NZ_CP045504.1, read on the forward strand.
CTGATCAACAACCCCGACCTGATCCTGGCCGACGAACCCACGGGCCAGCTCGATTCCAAGACCGGCGAGGAGATCATGGCCCTTTTGGCGGACATCAACGCCCGGGCCGGAAAAACCGTGCTGGTGGTCACCCACGACGACGCCACGGCGGCCCATGCCCGGCGCAGGATACTGGTCCATGACGGCCGGGTGGTCTGAGGCCGCGCATGCGGCCCGCCTGACCTGGCGCAGCCTGGGTATGGCCGTGACGGCCATCCTGGCCCAGAAGCTGCGCGGCGTGTTCGTGGCCAGCGCCGTGGCCCTGGGGATTGCGGCGCTGACGGTCATCGTGGCCTCGGTGGACGGGGCGCGGCAAAAAGCCCTGGAAATCGTGGAGTGGTTCGGCCCCAATGCGGTGATGGTCCTTGGCGGGGACATCGAGAACCGGCCCGTGGGCCAGCGCGTCCTGACCCTGACCTGGGACGACTCCCGGGCCATCAGCCGTTCCCTGCCCGGGGTCATGGCCGTGGTTCCCATGCGCTCCAAGGCCTCGGTGGTCTTGCGGCACGAGGCCAAAAACGTGGTGGTCCCGGTGGTCGTGGGGGCCACGGAAAACTATGCCGACACCTGGGACTGGCCCCTGGACGAGGGCCGGGATCTGACGCTTGAGGACGTCGAGCGGTCGGCCAAGGTCTGCCTCATCGGCGACGCCCCGGCCAAGGCCCTTTTCGGCGACGCCTCCCCCCTGGGCAAGACCATCCTGGTCCAGGATCTGCCGGTGCAGGTGGTGGGGCGGCTGGCCTACCGGGGCTTCACGGGCGGCGGCGGGGACACTTCGGTGGACGACCGGATCATCCTGCCCATCACCACCCTGACCCAGCGTTTCAACATGGACCGCAAGTATTTCCGGGGGCTTCGGGTCAAGTTCTACGACCCCTCGCTCATGGATTCCCATTTGGAGAATCTGAAGTCCCTGCTGCGCCACCAGCACGGCATCGGTCCAGGCGAACCCGACGACTTCTCCCTGCTCTCGGCGGCGGACATCCTGAAGTTTCTGTCGGCCGTGACCGGGGGCATGACCGTCTTTTTGGGGGTCACGGCCGGGGTGGCCATCCTGGTGGGCGGGTTCGTGCTGGCCAATCTCATGTATTTGAGTGTCAGCGAGCGCCGGGAGGAGATCGGGCTGCGCAAGGCGCTGGGTGCGCCGGGATGGGCGGTGACGGTGCAGTTTTTGTGCGAGGCCTGCGTGCTGACGGTGGTCGGGGCGGTTTTGGGCATCGGCATCGGCATTGGACTTGGGGAGATCCTTTCCAGCCTGGGGCTGCTCAAGCTCGTACTGACGCCGAAAATCCCCCTCCTGTCGCTTACGGCGGCGCTTGGCATCGCCCTGGTCTTCGGGCTCAAACCGGCCCGCAAGGCCGCCGCGCTGGACCCCATTGAGGCCCTGCGCGGGGGAGGGGAGGGCTAGGCCGGGTCAGCCCATGGCCCGGGCCTGCTCCAGGACATGCGGCGGCGGCGTGATCCCCCGGTAGGGCGACGGATCGGTTTCGGCCGCAAAAATCTCCTTAAGCACCCGCCGCGCCCCGGCCGCGTCCCCGGCCTTGATCCGGGCCACGCCGCCCTGCAGGCGCATGTTCCACAGGAGGTGGGCCGCCGCGGCGAAATTCTCCAGGGAGATGTCCAGGAAGCGTTGGCAGGCCGTAAATCCCAGGTCGAAACAGCCGATGGCCCGGGCCGGATTCTTCTCGACCTGCAGCGCCGCCATGCCCAGGCCGTAATAGATGCCGAACAGGCAGTAGGGCAGCCTTCCCCCCAGATCCTCGAAGTCCGTCGCCGCCTCAAGCCGTGCCGCCACGGCCGTAAGGTCGTCCAGGTCCAGGCCGTAGGCGGTCGAAACGGCCCGGCGCAGGCTGGGGCCGATGCTCGCGCCCAGGGGGAAAAGCCCCAGGTGCGTCGCCCTGATCATGGCCCGGTACAAAAAACCGATCATCACGGAAGGCTGCCCGGCCAGGCGTCCGGCGGCGTCCATCAGGTATTTGAGGATGACCAGGGGGTCGCGGCGCGGCAGCGGCTCCAGCCGAAACGGCCGGTGCGAGGCATGGGCGATGAGCTGGTGCCCCGATCTTCCCACATGCACATGCTCGAAGGCGAACCGGTCCAGAAGCTGGCGCAGGGCCTGTTCCGAAAAAAGGACCGTGTGGAAATGCGGGGACAAAATCCCCAACAGGGAGGCGGCGTCCGTTTCGGGGCTGACCATCTCGGCATTGGGCGTGCCCAGGATCAGCACCCCGCCCGGGGCCAGCCGGGAGGCCAGCAGGTCTCCGAAGGCGGCCGGATCTCCAACATGCTCCAACACCTCGGAAGTGAAGACCACGTCAAGGCGGGAAGCTTTCAAGGCCGGGATATTTTCCAGATAGTCGTTGGAGATGGCCGCGCCCAGGGCGGCCTTCCCGGCCGTGCCCATACGGGAGGGTTCCACGCCCACGGCCGACCAGCCCAGGACATGGGCGGCGAAATCCAGGGCGAACCCGAAACCGCAGCCCACATCCAGAAAGCGCCGGGAGCCAGGCGCAAGGCGGAGGGAAATCAGGGGTTGCAGGATGCTGCCGATGCCCGCGCCGACCTCGACATAGTATTGGATGTGCCGGTCGGTATAGAGCGCCTCGCTGGCAAGGGGGACGAAGGGATCGTAGAAATGGCTGCCGCACCCGGCACAGGTGTACAGGGAGAGGGTGTCGCCGGTCAGTGGGCTGGTCACCCGCAGTCGCAGGGTCTGGTTGTCGCGTGCGGCGCAGGCCGGACAGCGGGCCGTGCGGCCGGGTTCGTTTTTCCAGACGATCATGGCGGCGCCTTGGTTCATGGGTCGTTTCCCGGCGGCGTCCCGGGGGAGGGCGGGCACGCCGTCGAAGGGGCCTGCGGCCGTCAGGGGGGACGCCGGATCACACCGGCAGCTTCACCGTAAACGTGGTGCCCTTGCCCGGCGAGGAGGCGTAGGCGATTTCGCCCTTGTGATCCTCGACGATGCGTTGGCACACGGCCAGCCCAAGCCCCGTGCCGCTCTCCTTGGTGGTGCAGAAGGGCTCGAAGATGCGCCCGGCCACGTCCGTCGGGATGCCGCCCCCGGTGTCGGACACGCGAAGCACGGCGAAACCGTCCGCGAAATCCGTGGTGACCCGTATCTCGCCGCCGTTCGGCATGGCCTCGGCCGCATTTTTCATCAGGTTGATGAGCACCTGGCGCACCCGGTTGGGGTCGTGGGGCACGGACGGGATGCCCTGACCCGCCTCCATGCGCACCGTGACCTGCCGGGCCTTGAGGCCTTCGGCCATCATCTTCGCCGTCTCCTCCACGGTGGTGTTGATATCCCCGAAATCGATGTGCGGCGGCGCCGGGCGGCTGAAGTCGCGTACCTCGCCTAAAAGGGTTTCCAGGCGTCCGGCCTCCTGCTCGATGATTTTCAGTTTCTCGGCGTCCTTGTCGTTCTCGGGCAGGCGTTTGCGGACCTGCCGGGCAAACCCGGCCATGAGCATGAGCGGATTTTTGATCTCGTGGGAGATGTGGGCCGCCGCCTGGCCGATGGCTGCAAAACGCTCCGAGCGGATGAGCTTTTCCTGGGCCTTGACCAGTTCCTCTTTTTTGCGCTCAACCTCCGTGCCGAGCATCCGGGAAAAGCGCATGGAAAAATACATGGCCACCAGGAACCCGAAAAACACCACGGCCTCGAAAAGCACGACCAACAGCCATTCCCGCACCACCAGCCGTCCGATGAGCCCCTGCACCTCGGTCACCGGGGCGGCCAGACAGACCCCCCAGATGTTGCCCGGGTCGTCTGCGCCGGAGGGGCGCGCCGGACAAAACGCCGCCAGTTTCTTCATCTCCGAGATGACCCCCCGGTGCCACCCGGACATGTACCAGTCCGTCCCCGTCTGGCCCGTAAGGATGCGGTCGCGCAGCAGGCTCTCGATGCGCGACCAGTCCAGGGATGGATTGCGTTCACGTCGGGTCTCGATGGAATGCTGGCCCACAAAGCGGTCCTCGTAGTGGTCCAGGAAAAATCCCTGGTCGTCCACCACCCAGGCGTAGCCCGTGGCCCCGGAACGCACTCCCTGGGCGTATTCCCGGGCCACGGCCATGGCGTCCAGGACAAGGAGGATGGTCCCGGCCATGGCCGGGTCGCCGTCCTGGCCGGGAACTCCCACGGCCATGACCACCACCCGCTTTCCGACGAAAGGCCCGGTGTCCGGGACCGTCACCCGGCCGGTAAAGGCCGATGCGGCCCGGGCCGGGTCGCGGGCGAAGGCCAGGGCCAGGGTCGGATCAATGCCGACGTCGCCCGCAAGCGCCCCGCGGCCGTCGAACCACTGGGCAGGCCCGGCGTCGCCGCTGGCGAAGCCCATGGCCAGCACCTTCCAGTGCTTGAGCATCTGAAAAAACGGCGCGAGGGCCGCAGACGGCTGCGCGGAGTCGGCCGGAGATTGCCGCCAGATGTCGGCAAGGCTGTGCAGGCTGGTTTTGAGGAAGGCGAAATGTTCGTCGATGTCGTCGGCGATCTTTTGGGCCAGGAGCAATTGCTGGCCGTTGAACTGGTCGGTGGCGACCTGTTCGATTTCGTTTTTGGCCCGCCAGCCCATAAAAGCCACCACCGACGTCAGAATGATGAACAGGGCTACGGCGGCAGCCAGAAATTTTCGGGTCATGGTCCCCCTGCCGGTCTTGATCCGGGTTTCTCCCAAGTATCCGGAATCGCCTGATGACGCAACAACGCCGGACCGCGTCCCGCAGGGGTGCGGCCTGGCCCGCCTGCCGCCCGTGCGCTCTTTCCCTTGCCAAGGGCGTCCGGCCCGGATACCCCCCCTCTCAGGGAGACGACACGCATGCACATGGAAAAAGGAAGCATCATCGATATCGAGGTGTCCAAGCTGGCCTTCGGCGGCATGGGGCTGGCCCGGGTGGACGGATTCGTGGTTTTTTGCGACCGGGCGTTGCCTGGCCAGACGGTGCGGGCCGAGGTGGCCAAGGTCAAGAAAGGATTTGCCGAGGCGCGGCTGGTGGAGGTGCTGACCCCCTCCCCCAAGCAGGTCGAGCCGTTTTGCCAACATTTCGGCCAATGCGGCGGCTGTTCGTGGCAGGATCTGGACTATGCCGAGCAGCTTTACTGGAAGCGCGAACAGGTGATCGAGAGCCTGCGCCACCTGGCCGGGATCGCCGAGGCGACCGTGGCCGCGGCCGTGCCATCGCCTGTGACCCGCCACTATCGCAACAAGATGGAATTCGCCTTTGCCGGGGCCCTGCACCTTGGGCTCTATGAGCGAAACGCCCCGGGACGGGTGTGCGATGTGACCGGGTGCGGGCTTTTATCCAAAAAAGGCGCGGCCATGCTCAATGCCGTCCGGGACTACTGCCGGACCTTCGGCCAGCCCGCCTACGACCACAAAACCGGCAAGGGCCTGTGGCGGCACCTGATCATCCGCGAGGCCCAGGCCACGGGCCAGACCATGGTCCAGCTCATCACCTCGCCCCGGGGCGATGCGGCCAAGGCCGCGCAAGGCCTTTCGGATCATCTGGCGGCAGCCTTCCCGGACCTGACCACCTTCGTGCATTCCACCCGGCAGGCCAGGGTCGCCCTGGCCGTGGGGGAGCGCATCGAATCGGCCACGGGCCAGGGGTTTATCGAGGAGCGGTTGGGGAAGACCGTGTTTCGCATCTCCCCGGACTCCTTTTTCCAGACCAACTCCCTGGGCGCCCAAAAGCTGTACGACACGGCCATGGCCGCCGCCGGTCTCACCGGAACCCAGACCGTGTGGGATCTGTATTGCGGTTCGGGGGGCATCGCCCTGTATGCGGCGGCCCGGGCCAAACAGGTCATCGGCGTGGACTCCTCGGCCATGAGCATCCGCGACGCCAAGGCCTCGGCCGGGGAAAACGGGCTGGTCAACTGTGAATTCGTCAAGGGCGACGTGCGTCAAAGCCTGGAGTCGCTGCGGGTCAAAAAGCCCGACGTGGTTTTTCTGGACCCGCCCAGGTCCGGAACCCATCCCGAGGTGCTGGCCGCCCTGCGGCTGCTGCGCCCGGGGCGCGTGATCTACGTCTCCTGCAATCCCTCCACCCTGGCCCGGGACGCCGCCGCGCTTGTCGGCGACTACCGGGTGGATGTGGTCACCCCGGTGGACATGTTCCCCCACGGCCCGCACGTCGAATGCGTGCTGGGACTGGTGCGCGCGGACGCGGCGTCGGCCCGGAAATAAGACCCCAAGGCCGCAACGCCATGGCGGTCGGGCGGTCGGGAGATCGGACGGCGGGGGTGTCCCTGCCGCCGTCGGCCCGGGGGCCACATCGGACAGAAACCGGTACGGCCGGGGGCGTTTCGGAGGGATGGTCCGGGACTATCCGAAAAACAGAAGCCAGAAAAAGGCGCTTTGGCAGGCCAGGGCGGCCACGGCCAGGACCGCCGCCGTGAACAGGGCCCATTTCATGCGCAGGGCGTAGGAGCTAAACGAGGTGATGCCCCACAGGGCCAGGGCCAGGGCCCACAGGGCCAGGGAGGCCGTCATGCTCCAAAAAAGCAGGTCCGAGGCGGCATGGGCCGTCGCAAAGGGCCACAGGCCGTTATAAATGTGGCCCAGGGTGGCCAGATGCACAAGCCCTGCGAAAAATGCCCAGCGGGCGGCCAGCTTCAGGGTGAATCCGTAATAGTCCCGGCCGAAGTCGTCCTTGTTGCGCCGGGCCACCAGATACAGCCCGCCGCAGCCCCCGGCCAGGCACAGGGCCAGGGTCAGGGTCTCCAGCAGGATGGGCCAGAAAAAGGCGTTTTGGGGCGGCACGAAAAAATCCCAGCCCGACAGGGGCAGGGGGGAATGCAGGGAAAAGAGCCGGAAGGTCGAGACCAGGGCGTAGAGTGCGGCGAAAAAGGCCAGTCCCGAGGCGATGCCGATGAGGGAATGGGCGGATTTGCTGTTTTTCATGCGCTGCCACAGGCCCCGGTAGACCAGAAAAAGGATCGCGCCGAAGAAAAGCGGGGCCGCCAGGGGCAAGACGGGCAGGGGCCAGGCAAAGAAAAACGCGGCGCTTTCCGGGGCGGCGAAGGGCAGGGCCACGGCGGCCAGAAGGGTGAGCAAAAAGACGTATCCGCCGCCGAGCAGGGCGAAGGTGGTGGTCTGCTGGCCGAACTTGTCCAGAAAAATCTTGATCCGTTTGGTCTTGAAAAAGCCGCCCGAGGCGCTGACCACTGGCATGCCGGCCGCAGCCAGGGCCAGGGCCAGATGGGGGGCGAGAAGGATCACCGTGACGTAAAAGGCGACATCTCCGACAGGCAGGGGCATGCGATGCGCTCTCCTTGAGTCGTGGGCGGGGTGCGGCGGCGCAACTCCCGGCCTTGCGCCGGTTTTCTTGCCCTAAATCGGGCGGTGATGCAAGACGCATCGGAACCGGCGGGGAAATCCGCCGGACGCGGAAATGAGGCCTGGCGGGGAAAGCGGCTTGCCAATTTTCCCCATGTCGCTTATCCGTGCAATAAGATATGGGAAAAAGGGCGAAAATACCACCTTTCGGCGTGTTGTGCAGGCTCTTGTCCCGGCCGCTTTCGGCGGCGTGGGGCAGAGGGTGTTTTTTGGCGCTTGTGGTTCTGTCTTTCGCCGGGTGCCGGACCACCGGCCCCATCGCCCAGTCCAGCACGGATTTTCGCCTGCAAAACATTGAGGCGGCCCTGGTCAAGATCCAGGGCGAGGTCCAGGCCCTGGAGTCCAAGCAGGCTGCGGGCGACAAGAACTGGGGCGAGGTGCGGGCCAAGCTTGACGAGTTGGCCTTGCTTTTGCGCTCCCGCACCGGCGAGGCCGGGGCCGCGTCCGTGCAGGATGCGCCGCCGCCCTGGGCCGGACAGCCCATGGCCGCCAATCAGGCCGCCGCGTCAAAGGCTACTACCGGGCCGGGCGAAAAAAACGCCGTGCCCTACGCGCCTCCCGGCAAATCCGCCGCCCAAAACGGCAAGGGACAACCCGCGCCGCCGTCCGATGTCGGGCGTCCCTTCCCGGCCGTTCCGCCCGGCCAGACGGCCCAGGCCGTCCAGGCCGCCGCCTCGGTCGAGCCCACGCCTCCCCCTGCCCAAAAAAATCAGGAACCTGCGCCGCAAAGCCCAGCCGCCGAACTGGCTGCTGCTGGCCTGTCCGCCCCGGCCCCGGTGTCTGCGGCCACGCCCGGCGGAAATCCGGCCAAGGCCTGGGAGCTCCCCGGCCCCGGCGAATCGTCCGCCAAGGCCCAGGCGGCGGCCGTGGAGCCTGCGCCAGCGGCTGTGACGCCAGCCGCGCCGTCCGCGCCGCCAGCCATGCCGCCCGCGTCATCCCTTTCGCCTTATCCGGCCGTGCTGCCCCCGGTCGGCGAAGGGGCGGCCCAGACGCCCATCCCCCCAGCTGCGGCCACCCCGGTGGCCACGGCCGTCCAGGCCGCCGCACCCGCCCCCGGCCGGGCCCCCACGCCCTATGCCGCGCCCTCCGGCCCTGCGCCGTCCGCTGCTCCGGCCGCTCCGGCCGCGGTCGCGCCTGCGTCCGGCAAGCCCTCACCAGGCGAGGAGGCCGACTACAACCGGGCCCTCAAGCTGGCCCTAAACGGCAAACCCCGCGAGGCCAGCGCCGCATTTGGCGAATTTTTGACCCGCCATCCCCACAGTCCCCTGGAGCCCAACGTGCGCTACTGGATCGGGGAGAGCGACTACAACCAGGGCAACTTCTCCCAGGCCGCCCAGAGCTTCACCGACGTCAGCACCCGCTACCCCGGACACCACAAGGCGGCGGACTCCCTGTACAAGCTGGGCATGGTTCAGGAGAAGCTGGGGAACACGGCCGCCGCCCGGACGGCCTACGAATCCCTGATCAAGGACTATCCGGCCTCGGAACTGACCGGCAACGCCAAACGCAAACTCGAACAGCTCCCCCGGTGAGCGCCAAGGTCGCATCCCCCATGGGCAATCCGCAACCGCCCGTCCAGGCCTCGCCGCACGAGTCCTGCGCCATGCCCTCCCCGGCCGAGTCGGACCACGAATTCAAGGCCTGCCTGGCCCTGCGCCACTGTCCGGGCATCGGCCCCAAAACCTGGAAACGCCTGTTTTCCGCCTTCCCCAGCGCCCGGGAGGCCTGCCGACGCCACGCCGAATGGACACAGATGCGCCTCGTGGACGCCCGGGCCGCCGAATCCTACGCCCGGGGCCGGTACCGTCAGGCGGCCATGGCGGAATACGACGCGGCCCGGGAAAAAGGCCTGCGAACCGTCACCTTTTTCGATCCGGATTTTCCCGACCCCCTGCGCCACATCCCGGACCCGCCGCTTCTGTTGTACGTGGTGGGCGACGTCTCGCTTTTGCACTCCCCGGCCGTGGCCCTGGTGGGGGCCAGGCAGTGCTCCCGCTACGGATTCGACGCGGCCATGCGGCTGGGGCGCGATCTGGCCCGGGCCGGGGTGGCCGTGGTTTCGGGCCTGGCCCACGGCATCGACCGTCAGGCCCATCTGGCCGGGTTGTCCGAGGTGGGGGGATCCATCGCGGTCCTGGGAACGGGCATCGACCTGGTCTATCCCGACTCCAACATGGACGTGTGGAAGGCCCTGGCCGCAGCCGGGCTCATCGTCTCGGAATTTCCCCCCGGCGCCCATCCCTGCCCGGGGCATTTTCCGGTGCGCAACCGGATCATCAGCGGCCTGTCCCTGGGCGTTACGGTCATCGAGGCCGCAGGCAGAAGCGGCAGCCTGATCACCGCCAAGCTGGCCCTGGAGCAGGGCCGCGAGGTCTTCGCCCTGCCCGGGCCGGTGCATCTGCCCACCTTCGAAGGCTGCCACAGGCTCATCAAGGAAGGGGCGCTTCTGGTGCAAAACGGCCAGGACATCCTAGAGGCCCTGGCCCCCCGGCTGGCGGAGTATGTTCGCCGCCCCCCCCTGCGCGCCCCGGAGGACGCCGCCCCCGCCGGGTCCGACCGCAGCCTGCGCGAACGCCCCGCCGTCCGGCCCCTGCCTCCGAGCCTGCCTCCCGAGCGCGTGCCGCCTCCGGCCGCCGACGCCGTGGCCCCTGCCCCGCCTCCGCCACCCCCGGCGCCCCCGCCACCCCCTCCTCCGGCCGCCGACCTCACGGACCTGGAGCGCAGCATCCTGCGCCTGTTTTCGGACGGCGCGCGGCTGCACATGGATGCCGTGGGCCAGGAACTGGGGCTGGCCAGCCATGTGGTCAGCCGGACCCTGGTCGGGCTGGAACTCAAGGGGCTTGTGCGAAAATGGCCGGGAATGTACTACGGCCTGGAGCAGATGGAGACCCCCCCGCCATGCAAAAACTCCCGTTAAGCCTTGCCCGCCCGGGCATGGTTCTGGCCAAGGCCGTGGCCCGGGCCGACGGCATTGCCGTGGCCGCCCAGGGCACGGAACTGTCCCAGGCCCTGCTCGACCGTTTCGACACCATGGGCGTGGACGCCGTGGTGGTGGAGGGCAATCCCGTGGACCTGGAGGGCGCGGCCGGGGACATGTCCTACGAAAAACGGGCCGAGCGTCTGGACCATCTTTTCCGCAAGCATGCCGGGGACAAGTGGATGCAGCAGATCAAAAAGCTCCTCTACGACTATTTCAAGCTCAAGGCGGCGGGGCTGGCGGCGGCCAGGGCGGCGGCCGAGCCGCCCCGGGAGGGCTAGGCCATGGCCGAGGATCTGCGCACCGAACGAAAAGGGCTCATCCTGGCGGTCAAGGATCTGCCCACCCTGCCCAAGGTCTTGGACGAGGTGGCCCGGCTGGTGGAGCGTTCCGACTCGTCCACCGACGAGGTGGCCAAGCTCATCGCCATGGACCAGGTGCTTTCAGCCAAGGTCTTGAAGATGGTCAACTCGCCCATCTACGGTTTTCCCGGGCGCATCAGCTCCATCCAGCACGCCCTGGTGCTTTTGGGGTTCAACGTGCTGCGCGGCATCATCGTGTCCACGTCGGTCTTCGAGATCATGAGCGAGAACATGGTGGGGCTTTGGGAGCACAGCCTGGGCGTGGCCCTGGCCAGCTCCACCGTGGCCCGGGCGGCCGGGCTTCGCGACCCCGAGGAATATTCCGTGGCCGGGCTTCTGCACGACCTGGGCAAGGTGGTGGCCACGGTGCAGTTGCCCGAGCTCAAGGGCGAGATCGAGCAGGCCGTCAAGGCCAGGGATCTGATGTACATCGAGGCTGAAAAGGAAGTCCTGGGCTTTGGGCACGACCGCATCAACGCCTGGCTGGCCGACCACTGGAAGCTGCCGCCCAATATCAAGGAAGGCCTGTCCTACCACCACAAGCCGCAACTGGCCCGGCTCTATCCGGACATGGCCTGCGCCGTGCATGTGGGCGACTTCATGGCCCGGGTCTTCGAATACGGCTTCGGCGGCGACGACAACGTGCCCTACCTGCAGCCCGAGGCCTTAAAGCGCCTGAAGCTCAAACCGGCCGACGTGGAAGGCATCCTGGGCCACTTAAGCGAGCAGTTCCTGGAAATCTCCGACCTGTCCTTCGCCTGATGCCGCGCCCGGGCGAATATGGCTGCGATGTTTTGAGAAAGGGCTTCGATTTGCCGGATTCCGCGCGTCTGCAGAGGCGGTCGGCGAGGACGCCATACCACATATGACCACGGACACGGATACCCTCCCGGCCGGGTTCGGCTTCACCCGCCCCCAGCTCGTCACGCTTCTGACCCCGGACGCGGATTTCGCCGCGCTCATGCAGGGGATGTGGCCCGTGTCCGTGATGCAGGTCAGCCACTTCACCCGGGGCCGCCGGGCCATCGAAACCCTTTTCAACGACCCGCCAGACCTGCTCATGGTGGACGGTGAGCTTTCCGACATGCCCGGGCTCGATGTGGTAAGCCTCGTGAAAAGCGAGAATGTCTACCGCCAGCTTCCGGTCATCTACGTCATCAGCCACGAGGAACTGGAATCGGGGCGGGACTGGCTGGCCGCCGAGATCGACGATTTCCTGGCCCGCCCCCTGCGCCCGGCCGAAGTGCGGGCCCGGGTGCTCCTGACCCTGGCCCGGGCGTCGCGGTCCTTCGACGCCAACCCCCTGACGCGGCTGCCGGGCAACACCTCCATCATCCACCGCATCCAGGAGCTCATCGACCGCCGCGAGGACTTCGCCCTGGTCTATGCCGACCTGGACCATTTCAAGTCCTTCAACGACAAATACGGCTTTTCCCGGGGCGACGAGGTGCTCATGATGACCGCCCGGGTCATCGTCAACACCATCCGCAGCCTCCCCGGCATCCGGTCCTTCGTGGGCCATGTGGGCGGCGACGACTTCGTGTTCATCGTGCCGCCGGAGGTGGCGGAGACGGCCTGCCAGCGTCTGGTGGCCACCTTTGACGGCATCGTGCCCAGCTTTTATGATCCCGAGGACCGGGAGCGCGGCGACATCCGGTCCACGGATCGGGAGGGGCATCTGCGCACCTTTCCGCTCATGGCCATCTCCCTGGCCGTGGTCTTTAACCGCGACGGCAGCCTCAAGCACTACGGCGAGGCCTCCCAGATCGCCATGTCGCTCAAAAAAAAGGCCAAGGAAAACCCCAAAAGCTGCTATGTCCTGGACCAACGGCGCGGGGACGCCCCGCCACCCCCATCGGACCTCCCCGACTGACGCGGGAGACGGCCCGCTCCGCCTGCCGGACACCGTGCAGGGCTTCGTGGACTACCTGGCCGGGCAGAAGGGCTATTCTGCGGCCACGGTGGCGGCCTATGCCGGGGACGCGGCCCAGTTCGAGGACTATCTCGGCCGCCGGGGCCTGACCCTGGCCGACCCGTCTGCGGTGACCCGGGACCATGTGCGCGGCTTCCTGGCCGAACTGCACCGGATGCGCCTGTCCAAGACCTCCATGGGCCGCAAGCTCTCCAGCCTGCGCGGCCTGTTCCGGCATTTTTTGCGCAGGCGGCTGGTGGCCGCCGATCCCCTGGCCGGGGTGAAAAATCCCAAAAGCGAGAAACGCCATCCCGGTGCGCTCAACGCCGACCAGGCCAAGTCCCTGGTGGAGATCGGCGACGCCATGGACCCCCGGGCCGTGCGGGACATGGCCCTGGCCGAACTGCTCTACGGCGGGGGGTTGCGCGTCAGCGAGGCCGTGTCCCTCGATCTTCTGGACGTGGACCTGTCGCGGGGGGTGGCCCGGGTCATGGGCAAGGGCGGCAAGGAGCGCCTGGCCCCGGTGGGCGAGGCGGCCAAACGGCGTATGTTGGACTATCTTGCGCTGCGGGGGGCCTTTTCCCCGGGGCCGGGCGAGAAGGCCTTTTTTCTGGGCTCGCGCGGCGCTCGTCTGAACCGGCGGCAGGCGGGGCGCATCCTTGCCGACATGGCCGCGCAGGCCGGGCTTCCCCAGCGGGTGCATCCGCACATGCTGCGCCACAGCTTCGCCACCCACATGCTCCAGGCCGGGGCGGACCTGCGTAGCGTGCAGGAATTGCTCGGGCATTCCCGGCTGGCCACCACCCAACGCTACACCCACCTGGATCTGACCCGGATCATGCAGACCTACGACGCGGCCCATCCCCTGGCTGCGGCCGGTCCCGGGCATGCGCAGGGCCGGGCAGATGCGGCCCCGCCCACGACCGACGGCGAAACGTCCGGCCCGGCGGCAGGGGGAAGGCGGGGACGGAAATGAGCTGGGGAGACCGGTTGGGCGGTTTGTTTCGGGGCCGCAGGCCGCGCCGCCCCATGCCCCCGGGACGGCTGGCGGCGCTATTCGTAATGTTTCTGGCCCTTTTGATCTACCAGCGCGACTACATCCTGCTGGCCCTGTCCGGGGTGGGGCTGATCATCTACGGTTTTTTGACGCGGCATCGGGACTGAGCCGGGGCGCTGTCGGCCTATTTCCCGGGCTTGTTCTGGGTGCGTTCCTCGCCGGTTAAGTGGTTCATGGAGAATCCGCCCTGGTAGATGACGCCGGTGGTGGTGTCCACCACGTATTCCAGGTCTCCGGTGGAGATGTAGGCATAGCGGCCGATGTCCCGTTTCTGGTCGTAGATGCGCAAAAAGGCGGCCACGGCCACGATCAGGGCGATCTTGAACAGCATGTCCACGAGGGTTTTTAGGGTGTCCATGGGGCTCTCCTTGGGGGGCGGTGTACGAGCCTGCCCGGGGCGAGGTCAAGGGGCCGGGCGGCGCATCCCCGGGCCGGGAGAAAAAAATTGCCATCGCATGCGAAATCAGCCACCATACGCCCCCTTGCGGGACTGCCGCAGGCAGATCCCAAGCCATGAACGAAGCGAGCGCCGCCATGTCCCATGAAGTGACCAAGACCATTTCCGAAATCAACGACCGCATCCGGTCGGGCAAGGCCGTGGTGGTCACCGCCCGGGAGATGACCGACATCGTAGGCCGACTCGGCAAGGTCAAGGCCGCCCGGGAGGTGGACGTGGTCACCACGGGCACGTTTTCTCCCATGTGCTCGTCGGGGATGCTTTTCAACTTCGGGCAGGAACCGCCGGTGATGCGGGCCTCCAAGGTCCGCCTGAACAACGTCCAGTGCCATGCCGGACTGGCTGCCGTGGACGCCTACCTGGGCTGCACCGAGACCCGGCGCGACGACCCCTTAAACAAGGTCTATCCCGGCACGTTCAAGTACGGCGGCGGGCACGTCATCGAGGATCTGTTGCGCGGCAAGGCCGTCAGGCTGTGGTGCGAGTCCTACGTCACGGACTGCTACCCGCGCGCCGCCCTGGAGAAGGACGTCACCCTGGCGGGCCTCAAAACCGCCATGCTGCTCAATCCCCGCAACTGCTACCAGAATTACAACGTGGCCGTGAACCTCACCAGCCGCATCATCTATACCTACATGGGGCCGCTCAAACCGGGGGCCAAAAACGCCAACTTCGCCACGGCCGGGGCCCTAAGCCCCCTTTTCAACGACCCCTATTTCCGGACCATCGGCCTGGGAACCAAGATATTTCTGGGCGGCGGCACGGGCTACGTGCTCGGGGCCGGCACCCAGCACGACCCCAAGCCCAAGCGCACGGAACGCGGCATTCCCCTTTCCGCCGCAGGCACGCTCATGGTCCGGGGCGACCTCAAGGGCATGAACCCCCGGTATGTGCGCGGGGTGAGCATTCTGGGCTACGGCTGCTCCCTGGCGGTCGGCGTGGGCATCCCCATTCCCATCCTCAACGAGGACATGGCCTTTTTCACCGGCGTGTCCGATGCGGACATCCTCATGCCGGTCAAGGATTACGGCCACGACTATCCCCAGGGCATCCCGCGTGTCCTTGGGCATGTGAGCTATGAGGAGCTGTTGTCGGGCAGGGTGAAGATCAACGGCGCGGAAACGGCCTCCGTCCCCCTGACCAGCCTGTCCATGTCCCTGGAAGTGGCCCAAAAGCTGAAGGAATGGATCGAGAAGGGCGAATTCACCCTGACCGAGGCCCAGGAACGGATCGTGTCCGAATAGGCCGGACATGGGATACCGTGTCTTTACAAGGCAAGCGAACTGGAATATGATGCGAGGTTCGCTTCAAAGCGATAATTCCCCAAGGAGGACGACATATGGCCCGCCACAAAAGGCATGAACGGAAAAAGGAACTCGACCGCCGTCGCCGTCGCCGCCAGGAGCGGCTCAAGGAGCGCATCCGCGAGGCCAAGGCCGCCAAGAAGTCCTAGCGGTTTTTTCGCACCCCGGCGCGGCAGGGCTCAGGCCTTGGCGGGGTGGCGCGTGTTTTCGTGGACAAGGTGATCCGTCCGGGGGAGGCGTTCATGCCCCGGGCGGTTCTTTGGCATCCCTCCCGCTACGTCGGCGCGAGGGGGCCTTTTTTGCCTGAACACTGCGGCCGCCGCCGTCTAGGCCGGGCGGTCGAAACGTCCTGCGTCCCTGTCGCGCCTTGGCTGTCGCCCCGGGTTCGGGCGGCCAGGGGTGGCGACGTCCCGTATCGTTGGAGCCGTTCCATGCCCATCTACGAATACTGCTGTCCCCAGTGCGACCACCAGTTCGAGGAGTGGCAGAGGGGATTCGAGGAAAAGACCCTGCCGTGTCCCCTGTGCGGCGCGCAGGCGTCCCGCGTCGTGTCCGGTTCAGCCTTCATTCTCAAGGGATCCGGCTGGTACGCCACGGACTATGCCGACCGCAAGCCAGCCGTGATCGACAAATACAGCGGGAAAAACAAGAAGCCCGCCTGCAAGCCCGTCGAGGTTCCAAGCCTCGCCAAGAACCCGTCCGCGCCGTCTGGGCCCAAAACGCCGCCCGCTTCGGGAAAGACCGCCAAGAAACCCTGACGCGGCGTCCCGCCCAGGCCGGAACAGACGATCCCAAGGGGGATGCCGCACCATGATCGAACGCTATACCCGCCCGGAAATGGGCGCCTTGTGGACCCAGGAGAACCGCTTTCGCGTCTGGCTCGAGGTGGAGCTGGCCGTGTGCGAGGCATGGTGCGAGCTTGGGGTCATCCCCCCGGAGGATATGGAACACATCCGGCGCACCGCCGATTTCGACGTGGACCGCATCCTGGAGATCGAGGAGCTCACCCGGCACGATGTCATCGCCTTCCTGACCGCCGTGGAGGAGAAGGTCGGGCCGCCCGCCCGGTTCATCCATCTGGGCTGCACCTCCTCGGACATCGTGGACACGGCGGGCGGGGTGCTTTTGACCCGGGCCGGGGCCATCATCCTGCGCGGCATGGACGCCCTCTTGGACGTCTTGCGGGACATGGCCCACCGCTACAAGGGCCTGCTCATGATCGGGCGCACCCACGGCATCCACGCCGAACCCACCAGTTTCGGACTCAAGCTGGCCGGATTTTACGCCGAATTCGCCCGGCACCGGGAGCGGGTGGCCGCTGCGGTGGAGGGGGTGCGCGTCGGCAAGATCTCCGGGGCCGTGGGCGGTTACGCCCACCTGGACCCCGAGGTGGAGCGGCTGGCCTGCCAACGGCTGGGCCTTGCCGCCGATCCCATCTCCACCCAGATCGTGCAGCGCGACCGGCATGCCGCGTTTTTTACCGCCCTGGCGCTTTTGGCCGGGGGCGTGGAGCGGCTGTGCGTGGAGTTGCGGCATATGCAGCGCACCGAGGTGCAGGAGGTGGAGGAAGGGTTCGGCAAGGGGCAGAAGGGGTCCTCGGCCATGCCGCATAAAAAAAATCCCATCTCCGCCGAGAACCTGACCGGCCTTTCCCGGCTGGTGCGTTCCAATTCCCTGGCGGCCATGGAAGACATGGCCCTGTGGCACGAGCGCGACATCTCCCATTCCTCGGTGGAACGGGTCATCATGCCCGACTCCACCATCCTCGTGGACTACATGCTGTCCCGGCTTACGGGAATCCTCAAGCGGCTTGTGGTCAAGGCCGACAACATGCGCCGCAACATGGAGGCCTCCTTCGGGCTGTTTTATTCCCAGCGCGTGCTGTTGGCCCTCATCGAAAAGGGCATGGATCGCCAGAAGGCCTATGAACTCGTGCAACGCATCGCCATGCGCTGCTGGAACGAAAAGACCCAGTTCCCCGACGCCGTGCGGGAGGACTCCGACATCGCGGGGCTTCTCGACCATGCCGCTCTTTCGGACCTCTTCAACCCGGCCTATTATCTGCGCCATGAGGACACGGTCTTTTCCCGGATTTTCTCCTGAATCGGCAGGCTCTTCCGGAAACCCGGCCCGGGCCGGACTCCTGAAGACCAAGGGGCCGGGGGGCGTTGTCCCCGCCCCGGGGCGGGGCCTGGGGCGGCAGCCCAATGCCGTCGGGACGGCAGCCCGGGGAAACTGGGGCATCCCGCCAGGAATTGTTGAGGAAAGAGCTTTTCAAACGTGAGGGACTTTTATAATGGTGAAGCGGAGAATGGGGCAGGGATATGCTTTGCGGGCCGATTTACGAGGGATATCCGGGCATGACCATGAAAGTTAGACTGGCGCAATTGCTCTTGGAGAAATCCTACATCGAGGGCGAGGTGGTTCTCACCTCGGGCAAAAAAAGCGATTACTATTTCGATTGCAAACAGACCGCCCTGCATCCCGAAGGCGCGTATCTGCTGGGGAATCTGTTCCTGGACATGCTGCCCGAGAACATTTCCGGGGTTGGCGGCATGACGCTCGGGGCAGATCCCCTGGTGACGGCGGTGTCGGTGGTGTCCCAGGTGCGGGGACGGCCGCTGCCGGGATTCATCGTGCGCAAAAGCCCCAAGGGGCACGGCACGAACCAGTATCTTGAGGGCATGGCCAACTTTGCGCCCGGTGATCGGGTTGTCCTTTTGGAGGACGTGGTGACCACCGGCGGCACGCTGCTCAAGGTCATCGACCGGGTGACCGACGCGGGCCTGGTGGTGGCGGGCGTCCATTGCGTGCTGGACCGTGAGGAAGGCGGCGCGGACACCCTTGCCGCGCGGGGATTCGTATTGCGGGCCATCTTCACCCGGCGCGATCTTCTGGCGGCTGGAAGCGCGTCGCACGAGGCTGGATAATGCGCACAGCGCTTGCGGCCATAATTCTCGCGATCAGCCTTTTCCCGTCGACGGGATGGTGCGAGGGGTGGCAGGCCCCCCTGACCGATTCCGACAAGGGCCCAACGCGGTTCGTGGCCATCGACAAAAACTCCCAGATGTTTTTTCTGCTTGAGCGCAAAAGCCCCCTGCACGTGGTGGAGAAGATTCCCTGCACCACCGGGCTGCTCCTTGGCGACAAGCTCAAGGAAGGCGATCTGCGCACCCCCGAGGGCGTCTATTTCATCACCTCGCGCCTGGACGGGGGGCTTGACTGGGAGCAGTACGGCGACTTGGCCTTTCCGCTGAATTTTCCCAATCCCGTGGACATCATCAAGGGCAAGACCGGCCACGGCATCTGGATCCACGGCCGGGGCAACACCATCACCCCCTACGAGACCAAGGGCTGCGTGGCCCTCAACACCCCGGACATCCGGGGCCTGGACGCCAAGCTTGAACTGCGCATGCCCGTGATCATCGGCAACCGCGTCAGTCTCGACAAGTCCCCCGAGACCCTCGCCCGCGAGGCGGACGAGGTGGTGGCCGCCACCCATGCCTGGGCCAAGGCCTGGGAATCCAAGTCCGAGGCCTTTTTTGAATGGCACGACCCCCAGAAGTTCGCCATTTCCCAGGGGCAGCCGTTTTCCGCCTTCCGCAGCCAGAAAGAGGGGCTTTTCAAGAAGCTGCCCTGGATCCTGGTGGCCGTGGAGGATGTGCGCGCCGTGGCGGGCCCGGACTACTGGGTCACCTATTTCATCCAGTTCTACCGGTCCCCGTCGCTGATTTCCCAGGGCGTCAAGCGCCTGTATTGGCAGAAAAACGACAAGAACAAATGGGCCGTGGTGGGCATGGAGTTCGAACAGATGGAGCCCACCCTGGCCGGGAAGTATGTCAAGCCGGGACAGGTGGTCCTGGCCGCCGCAGAGACCGGCGAGCGGGAACGGGTCACCCCGGTCCTGGACAAGACCAGCGAGGAAGACCTGCGCTCCGCCACAGACGCCGCGCCTGCCGCCTACGCCCCGTCCACGGCGGCGGCCCATGTGGCGGCGCCGGAAGAATCAGCGGTCGCCGTCGCCCCGGCCCTGCCCGCCAGCCCGAGCCAGGCCGGACGCATGGCCGCTTCCCAGGCTGCGCCGCCCCAGGCTGCGCCGACCCCACCGGTTGTGGCCGAGCAACCCCTGTGGGCGGACGCCGCCGGTCCCCGGCCGGGATCGCTTTTCGTCTCCACCGTGCCGCCGCTTCCGGCCAAGCCCGTTTCCGGGGCCCTGCCCACGGTCATCCCCACGGTGGAGCCGCCGGTGCAGGAGATCGTCGTGGCCGCGATTCCTGAAAAGGGGCCGGTGAAGGGCGCGGAGAAAATCGCAACGGATGCCGCCCCCCCTGCGGGCCGGGGACAGGTGGAGGCGCTTCTCGAGAGCTGGCGCGCCGCCTGGGAACAGGGCGACGTGAACGCCTACATGGCGTTTTATGGCGACCGCGCCGTACAGGGCGACCGCCGGGGCCTGGACGCCATCCGGGAGCATAAGATTTCCTTGTGGGCCGCGCGCCCGCCCAAGCAGGTGCGCCTGCAGGATCTCCGCATCACAGAGCGTAAAAACGGCTGGCGTGTGGAGTGCATCCAGCAGTACGAAAGCAAGGATGGCTTTGCCGACAAGGGGATGAAGCGGATGGTGCTGGTGAAGGCCGGTCCCCGGATCATCATTGTCGATGAGCAGTGGAGCGCCCTGTAGGCCGACAGCCCCTGTCCAGGCGAGGTCTGACGGCGTCTGCGCCCGCAACGGCGGCGGAACCTTGGCCACGGCACGTTTTTCAAGGAGCAGATAAACATATGGCGTCCGGCGGAAAAATCAGCATTCTCATCATGCGCGACGACGCCGGCGTGCGGCGCATGCGGATAAGCCCCTTCTGGATCCAATCCGGGCTGTGGGCCGTGGTTTTTCTGATTTTGGCTGCGGCCTTGTTTGCCGCCGGGGCCATGTACTACCGGGGCATCGTCGCCGAGTCCGAACGCGCCGCCCAGGATGCCCGGCGGTTGGCCACGGATGCCGCAGACCGCCTCAAGCGTCTGGACGAGATCGAAACCATCCTGCGTTCCAAGGACGCAACGGAATTGCAAACCCTGCTTGGCTCCTACAATCCCGATGCGGCCGCCTGGTGGAAGTCAGCCGTGGAGCCCCAGGCTGCGCCTGCGACCCCGGAAAAAACCGATACCGCCGCGACGAAAATCGATTTGCGCAAGCTTCTGGACAAGGTGGATCTCAATCAGGCGGGTGTGGACAACTTCAAATCCAAAGTTGAAAACGGCAAGCTGACCGTCAGTTTCGACCTGAGCAACCTCTCCCCGCAAACGGCCCTGTCCGGGAAGGCGGAATTGCTTGTTTTGACCAACGACGGCGTGTTGCATCCCCTCAAGGCCGACAAGGACGAACTGACCTTCCAGATCCAGCGCTTCAAGCAGGTGGCCGTACACCTCGCCCTTCCCCAGGGCGTCAATCCGGCAGACATGTATGGCCTGCGCATCACCATCGCCGATCCGGCCGGGAAGACCGTCTACAACGCCGTGTATCCCGTCGAACGGCCGTAAGCCGCAGCCGTACCGCCGCCGCGTTTTCGGCAGAGGCGAACCGCATGACCGTTTCCCATCCCTTTCATGTCAGCTTGTCCCTGCGTGCCGTACGGGGCGATCCCGCGCTTTTGGATGCGTTTTTGGAGCAGGGCCTGCATCCGGAACTGGGACTGGATCCCATCCTGATGGACGCCGCCGATCCGGCCTGGCATCGCCGCATCCAGGGAGCGCTCAAGGCGGCCCGGGTGGACGTGGCCCTGCATCTGCCCTTTTTCGACCTGCAACCCGGGGCGGCCGACGCCCTTATCCGCGAGGCCACGAAACAGCGCCTGATGCGGGCCATGGAGGTGGCTGCGGGGTATTGCCCCACGCATCTGGTGGGGCATGCGGCCTATGACCGTATCCTGTACATCCGTTCCTATGCCGACTGGCGGGACCGGGCCGTTCAGACCTGGGCCGAAGTGCTTGATTCCTGGTCGGACCATCCGCCCCTGCATCTGGAGAACGTCCACGAAACCGATCCGGCCACGGTGGCTGGCCTGGCCCTGGCCCTGCGGGAGCATCTGCCGGAGAGCGCCGGTCGTCTCGGGGTCTGCTTCGACATCGGGCACTGGCACAGCTTCGCCGGGGGGCATGCCCTGGGAAATCTCGACGACTGGGTTCAGGCTCTGGCTCCGGTCATGACGCATCTGCATCTGCACGACAACGACGGGACATTCGACCAGCACTTGGCCCCGGGCACGGGAACCATTCCCTGGCCTGCGGTTTTTGCCGCCCTGTCCTCCCGGGGACTTGTCCCTTCGGTCACCTTCGAGACCCACGATCCATCCCGGCGTCAGGGTATAGCGCCGTTTCTGGCGGCCTATGCCGACGCGTTTCCTTTCTTTCCGATCATTACGCCGTAGGGATTGATTGCCGTTTTGCGACCGGGCGCGGAGTATGGCCGGGCTCGGGGTCGGCGGCAAACGTCCGGCTGCGACGAATTGCGCTACGCTCCACGTCGCCGCCGTCCGTTTCCGGCGACCCGTCGCCCGGCCTGGGGATTTGTTCGTGTGCGGGGAA
This sequence comes from Desulfolutivibrio sulfodismutans DSM 3696, assembly GCF_013376455.1. Taxonomy (GTDB): domain Bacteria; phylum Desulfobacterota; class Desulfovibrionia; order Desulfovibrionales; family Desulfovibrionaceae; genus Desulfolutivibrio; species Desulfolutivibrio sulfodismutans. Next base: position 3,005,876 of record NZ_CP045504.1, read on the forward strand.
CCGCAGAAAGGCAAAGAAGCGGATATCATGACTGAAAATACAAAGGCATTTTCAGGGTGGGGCGACCCGTCGCCCGGCCTGGGGATTTGTTCGTGTGCGGGGAACCGCAGAAAGGCAAAGAAGCGGATATTATGGCTGAAAATACAAAGGTATTTTCAGGGTGGGGCGACCCGTCGCCCGGCTTGGGGGGCTTGGTTTAGGAGCGCACGCCGGGCGGAAGAGGTCCAGGTTTCCCGTATGGGGTTTCCAAAGGGGACGTGTCCCCTTTGGCCGCCGGAGGCATTCCCCACCTGTCCTGTCAGTCCCCGAGCAGCAGCAGGTTCGCCCCGCCCACAGGCGGCCCCGGCGGCGTGACCGGTCCCAGGCGTTCGGCCTCCACCTGGGCCAGAAGGTCGGCCAGTGCGGCCCTTTTGGCTGCGTAGGCCGCATAATTGGGACTGGCGCTGTTGGCCACGTTGTCCATCTCCAGAGGATCGACGGGGTTACCGTCGCCGTCTGCGAGGCGGTACATTTCGTATTCCTCTGCCGCCACGCCGCCTGGATCGAAATAGCGGGCGTATTTCCATTCCCCGTCCGCGTCCGTGGTGATGATGCACCGGATGTGGCAGGGCTCGGTGATGAAGGGGGGCTTGCCGCTGAGGCCCGCGTATTCGTCGTCGAAGGTGAAAAGGATCGTGTCCTGCACGGAGGTCGTTGTCCCCAGAAGGATCTGGCTTAAATCCCGGCCCGGCAGGTAGGACCATTTCCATTGCGGCACGCCGCACAGGCTGGCGAGTGTCGGCAGGACATCCACCAATGTGGCGTAGGCGGAGGTCTGCCTGGCAGCGGGAAAAAGCACGGGATTGGAGAAGATGAAGGGAATGTTCAGACATTCTTCATAGATGTTGAACATCTTTTGGCGCAGGCCGTCGTGGGACAATCCCAGTTCGCCGTGGTCGGCGGTGCGCACCACCAGGGTGGAATCCGTCAGGCCCTGGTCCTCCAGGGTCTGCAGAATGGTCTCCAACTGCCCATCTACGATGGTTTGCAGATAGGCATAAAAATTGACGTACTTGAGCTGTTTGTCCTCTTCGATCAGAGGCCCCAGGCCGTAGGCGTAGAGTTCCCTGGCCTGGGTCTGCACGCCGGGTTTTTTGGCCAGGTCATCGGTGCGGGAGGCAGGAAGCGCGATGCCCATGTCGAAGTCGGCGGTGTTGTTGTAACTTTCGGGGCAGGATTCGTCGTTGATGATTGTCGGGTAGGACAGGATGTCATGGGGGTTGGCCAGGGACACGACCAGGAAAAAGGGCGTCTGCTGGGTCGAGGCCGGGGTCTTGGTCTGGAGAAACGCGATGGCGTCGTCCACGATGCCCTGGTCCTCGTCGGCGCAGCCGCCACCGAAGGTATCGGCGGACAGATACTGTCCGGCCTCGGTGGGAACCCAGCCGTTGAATCCGAATCCAGCCAGGTCTGCGGTTGTGGGACAATGCCCGTCGGCGCTTTTGGACAGGTGCCACTTGCCGCGAAGCTGCACGTCGTAGCCGGATTCGGCCAGGAGGTTGCCCAGGTTGCGCAGCTGTGGCGACAGGGTGACCTCGTTGTCAGAATTCTCGCCGTCCTCAGTCAGGGTCAGAACCACGCCATGCTGGGCGGGATAGAGTCCGGTGAACAGGCAGCCCCGGCTGGGCGAGCACATGGAGGCGCTGCAAAAGGCCCGTGAGAAGTCCAGGCCGTTGTCAAGCAGGCGTTTTCTGGCCTTTGTGAGATGGGATTCGGCCCAGCCGTCCGGCCAGTTGCGCGGGGAGCGTTCCTGGTCGGTGAGGAGCATGAGGATATTGGGCCGGGCCGGAAAGGCGGTGTCTGCGCCCGCCGGGGCGTTTCCCAGGCCGGGCAGGGCCTGGGCCACCATGCCGACGGTCAGGGCCTGGGCCGCGCCTTTCAGGAACTGGCGGCGGGTGAGACTCTGGTTTTCGTTTGGGGACATGGCTTCGCCTCCTTTTCGGATCAAGCGGTGAGTCGCGTGAAATCGGGACGCTTGCGGATGGCGGCAGCCATGGTGTCCAGGACCGGGTCGGCGTGGGTCAGAAAGGCCCGATATCCGGCGCACAGGTAGTGCAGGGGAGAGCCCCCGGCCGGGTCCGGGAGGACGCGGTCCTTGGGACAGCCGCCGCCGCAGGCGCGTTGTACGGGACACTCCCGGCATCCGGCCGGAAGGGTTGCGGACCTGCGGGCCGCAAACTCGGCCAGGACCGGGGAGTCCAAGAGCTCGGGCAAGGGCTGCCTGGCCAGGTTTCCCAGCCGGTGCTCCGCATCCACGAAATGGTCGCAGGCGTAAAGGCTGCCGTCGCGCTCAACGACCAGGGATCGACCGCAGTTCCCGCCCATGGCGCACAGTCCCCCGGGCTGGTCCAGGCGGGCGGCCAGGGCGGCGTCGAAGTGGCCCACGAAGGCGCGGCCCACATCGCGTGCAAGCCACAGATCCCAGACATGGGACAAGAAGGCCCCGAACGCGGCCGGATCGACGCTTTCCTCGCACAGCCCCCTGGGGCCTGCGGCAACGATGGGGATGAACTGGATGAAGTCCGCCCGGGCGGTCTCGCGCAGAAAGCGGTAGACCTCGCCGGGCCGATCCTGGTTTGCGGCATGCACCGCGCACAGGATGTTGTAGGCCACGCCGTGCTCCTGCAAACAAAAAAGCCCGGCCATGACCCGGTCATGGGACGGGCCGCCTTCCAGGCGGCGGAAGGCGTCGTGACAGTCGGCCGGTCCGTCCAGGCTGACCCCGACCAGGATGTCGTTTCGGGCGAAAAACCGGGCGAAATCACGGTCGATAAGGGTGCCGTTGGTCTGGACGGCGTTGGTGACCATGACCCCCGGCGGGGCGTGGCGTCGCTCCAGACTCAAGGCCAGCTCGAAAAAGTCCAGCCCGGCCAGGAGCGGTTCGCCGCCCTGCCAGGCGAAATGAACCACCGGTCCCGGGTGCGCGGCGAGGTAGCGCTTGATGAACCGTTCGAGTACGCGGCGGTCCATGCGGGGCGGAGTCTTTGGGAACGGGCGTCGGTTGTGGCGGTAAAAACAGTAGGAACAGGCCATGTTGCAGTCTGCGCCAACCGGTTTGGCCATGATCGTGAAACCGTATCGCACAATGCGCCTTATCCTTCGTGACGAAGAGACTGCGGCATGGTGAAAGACCCGCGCAAAGGGAGGTCCATGCGGCTATGAAGGTGGGTACGTTTAGCAGATATTTCCCGATCTGGGAAGGGGGATGGCCGGAGGGCGCGGCCGCCAGGCTAGCGGTCGCGGGCCTGATAGCGGTTGATGCGTTTTTCCAGGCGGCGGGAGAGGGCGGTCAGGACGTAGCAGATGATGAAATAGAGCACGGCGATGGTGATGAAAATTTCCGTGGGGGCGTTCAGGGTGCGGTTGTTGACCTGGGTGGCGGCCTTGGTCAGTTCGTTGACCCCGATGATGAAGGCCAGGGAGGTGTCCTTGGTCAGGGACACGAACTGGTTCACGAACGACGGGATCATGTTGAAAAGCGCCTGGGGCAGCACCACGTAGCGCATGGCCTGGTAGCGGGAAAGCCCGGTGCCCCGGGCGGCCTCGCTTTGTCCCTTGGGCAGGGATTCAATCCCGGCCCGCACGATCTCGGCGATATAGGCGCTGGTGAAGACGATAAGGGCGATGAGCGCGCTTTCCGCCTCGGGCAGGGTGTGGCCGAAGGCGATGGGGGCCAGAAAATAGAACCAGAAGATGACCATGAGCAGCGGCGTGCCCCGGATGATCTCGGTGTAGACCAGGGCGGCGATGCGGGCGGTGCGGCTTTTGGAGATGCGCAAAAGGCCGACCACAAGCCCCAGCCAAAAGGCCCCGAAAATACCGCCCAGGGCCAAAAGGATGCTCATGGCCAGGCCGCCAAGGGGCCCTTCCGGATAGGCGCCTATCAGGAAGTAGTTGAAGTTATTGGTGATGACGTTCCAATGCACCGTGCAGGCTCCGCTAATGCGAGGTGACCCGAAGGACCCGTTTGTTATAGAGATTGATGGTGTAGGAGACGATAAGCGAAATGGTCAGATAGATGGCCGTGGCCACGGTGAAGGCCTCGAAGCCGTGGAAGGTGTGGGCCTCGATCTGCCGGGCCATATAGGTCAGGTCCATGACGCCGATGGTCATGACCAGGGACGAGTTCTTGATGAGGTTTAAAAACTGGGAAATGAGCGGCGGGATGACGATGCGAAAGGCCTGGGGGAGGATGACGTAGCCCATGGCCTGGAGAAAGGACAGGCCGCAGGCCCGCGAGGCCTCAAGCTGGGTCTTGGGGATGGCGAAGACGCCGGAACGGATCTCCTCGGCGATAAACGCCGAGGTGTAGACCGTCAGGGCGATGACCCCGGCCGCGAATTCAAAATCCTGCCTGTACAGCCACTTGTTGACGACCTCGGGCAGGACGGCATAGGAGCCGAAGTACCAGAAAAATATCTGAACCAAGAGGGGGGTGTTTCGGAAAAACTCCGTGAACGCCATGCTGAACCACACCAGCGGCTTGACCCGGGACAGCCGGAAGACGGCGATGATGGTGCCGAGCAGCAGGGAAAAGACGATGGACACGGCGGAGATCTGCAGGGTGACGCCAAGGCCCTGCATGATCCATTCGCGGTAGGGCTCGCCAAGGACCAGTCCAAAGTCAACGGTATAGCTCAATCACGCATCTCCACGGGGCGTCCGGGCACGGGGCTTGGGACCGGTTGGGGTGATTCGGGGCACGGCTTCAAGGCGTATCCCGGTCTGGCCGGGCCACGGCGTGAAGCGGCGCATGGAGACGAACGTCATACGTGGCGTCATTCAGGACGTTTCGCCCGCCGGGTTGTTCCGGCGGGCGAAACGATGGAATGCTAGGGCCACATTTCCATGTTCCATTCCAGGGGAATGTAGAACTTGGTGTCCTTGCCGAACCACTTGGCATAGATCTTCTGGTACTCGCCGGAGGCCCACATTTCCATGAGGGCCACGTTGACGAAGTCGCGGAAGTCGGAGTCGTTTTCGATCAATCCCAGGCCGTAGGGCTCGGGAGAGATGTACTCGCCCACGATGGCGAAATCGGCGGGCTTGTCGTCGCTGTTCTGCAGGCCCACAAGGATGCTTTCGTCGGTGGTCACGGCCTCGACCTTGCCCTGCTTGAGGGCCAGAAAGGCCTCGGGGTAGGTTTCAAAGGAGATGACGGTGCACTCGGGCTGGGCCTTTTTCACGTTCTGCTCGGAGGTGGAGCCCTTCACCGAGCCGACCTTCTTGCCAGCCAGATCCTTGACGCCCTTGATGCCGCCGTCTTTTTTCACCAGCAGCTTCTGGCCGGTCATGAAGTAGGTGATGGAGAAGTCGACCTGATCTTCACGGCCTTTCTGATGGGTCATGGTGGCGGCCACGATGTCGATGGCGCCCTGGGTGAGCATGGGGATGCGGGTGGAGGAGGTCACGGGCTTGGTCTCCAGCTTCACGCCCAGCTTGTCGGCCAGGGCCTTGCAGATGTCGATTTCAAAACCCACGATCTGCTTGCTCTGCTCGTCCACGAAACCAAACGGGGGCTGGGAGTCCTTGACCCCGGCGATCAGCGTGCCACGGGCCTTGATGTCGTCGAGTTTGCCGGCCAGGGCCGGGGTGGCGAGCAGGGCCACGAGGGCGGCGAGGACGAGAAACAGTGCCAATCTGCGCATGGGATGCCTCCTTGGGTTGAAGTGAAAGTTTTTGAGCCGGTACGCTACAAAATTTCCTTCAGGAAAAGCTTGGTCCGCTCGTGCTTGGGATTGCTGAAAAACTCCAGGGGCGGGGCCTGCTCCAGGATTTCCCCGAAATCCATGAACACCACCCGGTCGGCCACCTCGCGGGCAAAGCCCATCTCGTGGGTGACGCACAGCATGGTCATGCCTTCCCGGGCCAAATCCTTCATGACGTTTAGGACCTCGTTGATCATCTCCGGGTCAAGGGCCGAGGTGGGCTCGTCGAAGAGCATGATGCGGGGTTTCATGGCCAGGGCCCGGGCGATGGCCACGCGTTGTTGCTGGCCGCCGGAGAGTTCGGCCGGAAATTTGTGGGCCTGCTCATGGATGCCCACACGTTCGAGCAGGGCCATGCCCGTCTTTTCGGCCTCGGCCTTGGAAATCTTTTTGACCTTGATGGGGGCCAGGGTGATGTTTTTTAAGACGGAGATGTGCGGATAGAGGTTGAACTGCTGGAAGACGATGCCGATATGGGAGCGCAATTCGTTGACGTCGATGTCGTCGCCGTGAATGTCCTTGCCGTCGATTAAAATGTGCCCCTTCTGGTATTCCTCCAGGCGGTTCACACACCGGATCAGGGTGGATTTCCCGGATCCGGAGGGGCCACAGATGACGAGCACCTCACCCTGCTCCACGGACTCGGTGATGCCTTTGAGCACGTGGAAGTCGCCATACCACTTGTGGACGTCGTGGAATTCAATCAATGCCATGCCTGAACCGTCCCTGAGTGTCCGCCGGTTGCCTGTCCGCGCCAGGATTCGCCACCATGCCGGGTCACGGGGACAGTCCCGGGGGCGTCTGCGTGCCGAAAAAGCCGCAGATTGAAAAAAGCCGTCATCCCCGACGATGGTGCAAAAGGCTCGCCGATACAGGATTCGCGGCGTCGTCGTGGATTTGAAACCATGACCTCGTTTTCCCAAATTGTCAATGGCGGCGCGCGGAAACATGATGCCGCAAGATCCTGTCCCGGGCGACGGTGCGGGGGGAACGGCGAAAAAAAAGGGGGGGGCGCAAGGCCCCCCCCGAAACCAGATCCGCAATCGGCCGCAAGGCCGACGGTGCTGGCGGACTTACTTCAAGGCGTCGCCGCTGGCAGCGCCCTGCATCTTGATCTCGACCTTCTCGGTCAGGCCTTCGTAGTACTTGCGCAGGATGACCAGAACCTCGTCGCGGCCGAAGTGATCCGGGATGTCGCCACCCTCGGACAGCATCTTGCGCAGCTTGGTGCCGGACAGGATGACGCGGTCTTCCTTGCTGTGCGGGCAGGTGCGCAGGGAGGCCATGCCGTCGCACTTGAAGCAGTAGAAGGTCCAGTCGATCTTGAGCGGCTCGCACAGGAGCTTTTTGCCCGGATCGGCCTTCTCGTCGTCTTTGTACGGAATGCGGTCGAAGATTTCCTGGGCCTCGAACATGCCGTAGAAGTCGCCGACGCCGGCATGGTCACGGCCGATGATCATCTTGTTGACGCCGTAGTTCTGGCGGAAGGTGGCGTGCAGCAGGCCTTCGCGCGGTCCAGCGTAACGCATGTCGAGGGGGTAGCCGCCCTGGACCACATGCTTCTCGACGAAGTAGCCCTTCACCAGGGTGTCGATGCACTCCACGCGCACCTCGGCCGGAATGTCGCCCGGCTTCAGGTTGCCGATCAGGGAGTGGATGATGACGCCGTCGCAGACTTCCACGGCGATCTTGCACAGGAACTCGTGGGAGCGGTGCATGGGATTGCGCAGCTGCAGGGCGGCCACGTTCTTCCAGCCCTTCTCGTCGAAGATCTTGCGGGTCTCGGCCGGACGCAGATACACGCCCTTGTACTTGGTCGGGTATTCGCCCTCGGACAGCACGTTCACCGGGCCAGCCAGACACACGGCCTTGCGCTCCATGACCATCTTCACGCCGGGATGCTCGGCCTCGGCGATCTTCCAGAACTTGTCGTCGGCGGAGTCGTCGCCGGCGCCCTTGTAGACCAGCTCGCACTCGGTCTTTTTCTCGGCGGCGGACAGCTCGAACTTCTCGGTGACCTTCATGGTGGCGTAGATTTCGCCCTTGCGCTCAAGGGTGATCTCCTGGCCTTCCTTGATCCCGGCGGCGTCTTCGGCAGACACGGCCAGAACGACCGGAACCGGCCAGAAGGTGCCGTCGGCCAGGGTCATTTTCTCGCACACGCTCTTCCAGTCGGCCTTGGTCATGAAGCCGCCCAGGGGCGAGAAGCCACCGATGCCGATCATGATCAGGTCGCCCTTTTCCTGGGCGGTGATCTCGATCTTCTTCAGGCCGGCGGCCTTCTTCAGTTCGGCTTCCTTCGCGGCGCCTTCAAGCAGTTTGATAACGAGACCTTTGCCTCCATGCGGCGGAACCAGCTTGGACATGAATGCCTCCTCAGAATGGATTTTTTTTCGTTCATTCTACGCGCGGGCGGTCGTAAAATCGCCGCGCGCGGGCGTCGAAAATCTTCACGCACGGAACCTATACATGAGGGTGGACAGAATACCAACCCCCTGGAAGCCTGTTTTTGGGGAGAAAGTGAAATTTTTCACGCGGAAATTTTTTTACGCGTCTTCGAGATCAGCGGGTAGGAGGGCCACCCCGGAACGCATGCCCGGCGAAAGCATTCCCAGTGTGTTTTCCCGGCCAAGCATCCGGGCCGGAGTGGTGGTCAGGGCCGCCAGGGCGTCGGCCAGGGAAATCCTTTCCCAATGATGGAGGAGATAGCGGACTTCATTCCATAGGTCAAGGTCGGTGTTCGAGGCCGGGCTGTCCGTGCCCAGGCAGATCCTGGCCCCGGCTGCGGCCAGTTTTTCGGCAGGGGCGCGGCCCACGCCGATGTAGGCGTTGCTGCGCGGGCACAGGCACACCCCGCAGCCGCGCCCGGCCAGGATGCGGATATCCGCGTCGTCCACATGCACGGCGTGAACGACCAGGGTGTGTTCGTCCAAAAGGCCCAGGGCGTCGGCATGGGCCACGGGCGAGCGGCCGGGTGGGCGAAAATCGCGCGGCAGCACCCGCTTGCGTAAAAGCTCGGCGAAATCCCCGGTCCCATCGGCCAGAAGCGCCACCTCCCCTGCGTGCTCGGCCAGATGGAGGGAAAAGGGTTTGCCGTGCCGGGTGGCCCAGGCCTTGGCGGCGCGCAGACGATCCGGGTGGGTGGAATACAGGGCGTGCCCGGCCACGGAGACATGGTCCGCAAAGAGTCCGTGGGGCAGTCCGTGCAGGTCGGCAGGCCAGGACGGGGTGTCGCCCGTTGGCGGGGCAAACCCGAACTCCTCGAAAAAAGAGACGAAATCAAGGCCCTCTCGGGTGAAGGTCCGGGCCGCCGCACCGGGATGGCGGGTGGCGATATCGGCCACGCAGGCCGTGCCCGACGTCCGCATCTCCCGGGCCGCGGCCTGGGCCGCATCCTGGTCGAAAACGCCCATGGGCAGGGCCACAAGGCGGCGCACCCATTCGGCGAAGCCCAGGCCGGAGGGAATGGCCCCGCGCAGGTGGGCAAGCTCCAGATGGCAGTGGGCGTTGATCAGGCCGGGCACGAGGGTGGCCGGGCCGTGATCCATGACGGGGCCGGAAAATCCGGCAAGGGTTGACCGGCGTGGGCCCACCGCGAGGATTTCGCGGTCCCTGACGATCACGGCGGCATCGGCCAGGGGGGCGGCGCCCGGGGCCATGGTCATGATCCGCCGGGCCGTATGGGCCGTTGTCCGGCCGTTGTAATCGAAGATGGTGAGCGGCGCGGCCGGTTGCGATGGGTCGCTGCGCATAAAGGGGGGCATGGACGTCTCCAGGCGAAAAGCCTGCCCGCTTGCCGCCAGGATGTCGGACTGGCCGTTATTTGAAGATGTACAGGGAGGTGTCCAAAAAGGCCCGCAGGCGTTCCACCCGGTCCCGGAATTTGGTGATGTTTTCGCTTTCCCGGGCCCGGATGTCCTTTTCATCCCCGGAAAGGTTGATCTCAAATTCGTTGGACATGATTTGCTTGAGCATTTCACTGATATTGACGATGCGGTCCAGAAGGTAGTTTCTCTCGTCTTTTGTAAAGCAGTAGGTCGTTTTTCCGTACAGATAGTAAAGATCACGAAGGTTCAAAGCCAGCCCAAGGGTCTTCTCCAGGCGATTGGATAGATCGGTATAAAAAATGACGTCTTTACCGTCGATGCTTTTTGATTTGAGAAGCTCCTGGATCTGGATGCCCTGAACAACGGCTTCGTTGAAGTAATGCATGAAATAATTCGTGCATTCCTTAATATTTGGCGTACTTTGCTGTTGCGCAAAGAGGTTTTGGGAGAAGCAAAGGGAGGCTGTCAAGGCCAATGCGGCCAAAACTTTTTTCATGGCGGACTCCACCAGGCTCATTGGGTTCACAGCGTGATCGGGCACAGAAAGCCCATGCTGTGGGAAGCAGTTCCAAGGCGTACAATTTCACTCTATTTCATGTGCAAAGTCAAACGGTCCCCCTGTCCGGTTCCCTTTTGGCTGTTGCGGCCTTTTCTGAATGGGAAACCCGCTTGCGGCTTGTGCATTTTCCCGGGGCCGGATATGTAACACACAAGCGGAAACCACGGTCCATGGGCGAAATGGCGGCGGGCTTGCGAGAGACCTCCTCCCGCACCCAAAACAGCCGGAGCAGCGGCAGGCGTATCCTCCATCATGCGGCACTACCTGAAATTTTTCTTCGATCCCGGGTTTGACCGTCGCAAACTCACGCCCAGGCTTCGGCAGGACGGCTCAGTGGATCTCTACGATCTGGGCTATGTGCAAAATGTCATGGCCGGGGAGGTCGTGGCCCAGTGGCTTCCGACGGAAAAGGCCCCGCCCGATGCCGACCCCAGGGCGTTTTATTCCGAGAAGGTGTTTCCGTACGGGCTGGGCTGCACCCCTGATCCGGGAAATCCCGACCGGCTGGTGAGCACGGTCAACGGCTACGTGGCCTTTGAAAACGGCCGCATCACCGTGCGGCGAACGCTGGTGGTGCCGGGCGACGTGGGATTTCATACCGGCAACATCGTCTTTGTGGGCGATGTGACCATTGAGGGCGCGGTACGGGCCGGATTTGAGGTGGTGGGCCGCAACGTGGTCGTCCGGGGACTGGTGGAAGGAGCCAGGATACGGGCCACGGAATCCATCGTGGCCGAATCGGGGATCAAGGGGTCGGACAATGCCGTCATCCGGGCGGGCGGCAATCTGCGCACCAAGTTTTGCGAGAACGCCGAACTCCATGCGGGCAGGAACCTGCTGGTCGATGCCTCCAGCATGCTGTGCCACTTTTATGTGGGCGAACGGTTGGCGGTGAAGGAACGGCTGGTGGGCGGCACGGCCACCTGCCGGGGATCGGTGTATGTGGGCGAGGCCCTGGGCGGAGGACTGCGCACCCAGACCAAGCTGCTTATGGGCTACGACCCGGAGTTGATCTCCCGGGACCGCGCCTTGCGCATAAAAATTCATCGCACCAATGAGAGGGCCATGGCCTTGCGGCGGGAAGTCGGCCCCGAAGGCCGGGCGGGGAAAGAATTGGCCGAGGAGTTGGCAGCGCTTGAGCGCAAACTGGCCTCGTATCAGGATCTGCGCCATAAGCTGTGGCTCAACCGCCATGGCGGCGAGAATTTCCTGGTCTGCCGGGTCATCGTGCCGGGCGTGATCGGCGCTAATGTGGAAATCGGCATCGGCGAGGCGGTCATGGACGCCCCGGATGGGGCCAGGGATGTGCTTTTCCGCTATTATGACGGGGACGTGGTCATGTCCTCGCCCGCTGTGAAACGCTGACGCAGAGGTCCGGAACGGCCGATTTTCGCTGGCCCTTAACGGATTGCGAGCAGCGGCAGAATCTCCTCGCCCATGTCGTCGTCCCAGCCGTCCACCACCCGGAAAAATCCAGAGAGATCGCGCATGGCCAGTTCCGTGGCCACGGATTCGGACAGATCGCGCAGAAAAAGCGCCCCGCCCAGGGTGGAGAGCCGGGTTTGCAGTTTGATGAGGTAGGCGATGCCCTGCCCGCCCAGGTGGTCGGCGTCCGACAAATCCAAAACAAGCGTCGGGGGGCCGGACACGGCGGCCAATACCGCATTCATGTCAACCGCCGCGTTCCTGGCGAATTCACCGGTGAGGCGGACGTAGATACACTGTCCCTGACGCGTGACGTCGATATGGTTCATGGCTTTTTTGGAGCGAGAGCGTGGTTGGCAGGCATCACCCACCGCTCCGGGGCCTCCCCTCCCCGTCACGGCTGGCGTCCGAAACCGAACGCCAAACGCTCCATATCAGGACCGCCATGCGAAGGCAAACCGGAGGGCGGCCTCGCGGAAATCACAACCGCCCTGAGTGAGTGTGTTCCACGGCAAGGCGGACGGACAGGAAATGAAAAGGCCGGTCCCAAAGAACCGGCCTGCCAGACATATGCAATGAAACTCAGACCTCGGGCAGCCAGGCCAGGAGCGCGAACGGGGCATAGCCGTTGTCGGGATTTTCAGCGTAGCGGCAGCCCAGGTGGTTGTCCTCGTCCTTATACCGGATGTCGTTTAAGGAGCCGGTATAATACACGCAGGCGTTGTTGTTGCACACCAAGAGTTCGCCCCAGCCGGATTCGGGAGGCCCAATCCACGCTTCAAGGGGTTGCCCGCAATGGGGGCAAAGACGTTTTTCAGACATGTTCCTCACTCCTTCTCGGGGAAAAGCCCGGAGTCCGGGCCGTGCGTCCTGTGAAAACTAGGTACGATATCGGCCGCGTCAAGGACCGGGCCGCCAGGCCGGGGCGGGGGTTAGAGAAGTTCCGGGGCGAACGGGGGCACGAGACACACAACCACGAGGGGGACCGCCCCGGTGTTTTTGATCTGGTGGGTGACGCCGGAGGGGATGAACACGACATGGCCCGGTCCCACGTCGAACCAGCGATCCGCAATGAAGACCTGCCCCGTGCCTTCATGCACGAACTGTTCGTGCTCCCAGGGGTGGTTGTGCAGGGACGTCTCGCCGCCCGGGACGAATTCGATCACCCGCATGCAGAAATTGGTCGCCCCGTCGGCCTTGCCGAGCACCACCCGCCCCGTGGTTCCCACGGCCGGGGCCGGGAAGGCCGTGGGGGCGACCTCGCGATAATCGATGTTCTTCATGGATTCCTCAGGGGGGCGTCGCGATGGCTGTCTCTCGGCCATGCGGCTTGTCCCGCCGCCGTACCCCATGGGCGCGGCGGCGGGGGCTCGAAAGATCAGGCGTTGTCCCTGACCCAGTACAGGAGGTCGTATTTGCCTTTGAGCATGTCCACCAGCTTGTGCAGGGGGGCGTCCTCCACGTCCTGGATGCGGATGTAGACATGGCGGTTGCCCTGCTCGGCGGGGGGATAGGAGGTCAGGATGGACATGATGCGGCAGCCCTGGCCCTTCAAGTCGTCGAGCACGGGCTTGAGGCCGCCCTCGGCGTTGGGCAGGTTGAAGGCCAACTGCACGCCGCCGGTCAAAACGCCGGTGATGCTGATGAGCACCTTGAACACGTCGCTGTCGGTGATGATGCCCACCACCTTGCCGTCGTCGTCGACCACGGGCAGCCCGCCGATGCGGTTGCGCATCATGACCACGGCGGCCCGCTCCACGGGTTCGTCCGGGGTGATGGCCAGGGGCTTTTTGGTCATGATGTCCGCGACCTTGATCTCGGACAGCAGGTAATACAGCTCGTGCATGTCCAGGGTGGTGGCCTTGGAGGGCGAGGCCTCCTTGATGTCCCGGTCGGAGAGCATGCCCACCAGCCTGCCGTCGTCGTCCACCACGGGCAGTCGGCGAATCTTGTTCTCCTTCATGAGCTTGGCGGCCTTCATGATGGACGTGCCCGCCTTGGCCACAACGGGCTCCTTGGTCATCCAGTCCTTGATCAGCATGGGATTCTCCTTGGGTGCGGATGCGGGCGCTTGTTGCCCGGGCCGTCTTGGCGTATACTGCAGATTCCGGGAATACGAAACCCGGCGTGGCCGCGAGTCGCCGTCACCCACCCTCTACACCACCCTCCGGGTTCCCTTCAAGGACTTCGGGGCGGGAACTCCGCCGCACGCCAAGGAAAATCCCCGGCATGAAAGCCCTCATCTACGAAAAAAGCATCCCGCGGTATCTGGCCAGCGCCCTGGCCGCGCGCCTGGACCGCCGCCGGTTCTTCCCCCGGGTCTCGCCCCTGCGCCTGGCCGAGACGCCCTATGATCCGCCTGCCGGATGGGTCCGCCTGCGCACGCTTTTATGCGGCATCTGCGGCTCGGACCTTGGGCTTTTAAAGGGCCACGAATCCGTGCTGCTCGAACCCTACGCCTCCATGCCCTCGGTCCTGGGGCACGAGATCCTGGCCGTGGTGGAGGAGGCCCCGGACGGATCGGGCTTTTCCCCGGGACAGCGGGTGGCGGTGGAGCCCATCTTGCCCTGCGAGACGCGGGGGCTTGCCCCCTGCCGGTTTTGCGCCGCCGGGGACTACAACCTGTGTGAAAACTTTCTGCGCGGCGACCTGCCGCCCGGCTCGTTTCTGGGGTTCAACGCCAAGGCCCCGGGGGGCATGGCCGAGCGCACGGCGGCCCATCCCTCGCGCCTTTTCCCCGTTCCGGACCATGTGCCGGACGAGACCGCCGTGCTCGTCGACTCCCTGGCCTCGGTCCTGCATCCGGTGCTGGTCCACTTCCCTGGCGACGCGGACACGGTGGTCATAAACGGCATGGGCATCCTTGGGCAGCACGCCGTGCGGTCCTTGCGGGCCCTGGGCTCCAAGGCCCGCATTGTGGCCGTGGCCCGGCACGGCTTCCAGGCTTTGGCGGCAAAGGCCGGGGGGGCCGACGTGGTGCTGCGGTCGCCTTCGCGCCAGGCCCTGGGAGAGGCCGTGGGGGCCACGTTTACGCCCACGACCCTTGGCGGCGGCAACCTGGAGGGCGGGGCGGACCTGTTTTTGGACTGCGCCGGGGGCGCCCGGGCCTTCGAGCAGGGGCTTTTGGCCCTGCGGGCCGGGGGGGGCTACGTCATGGTGGGGACCACGGCCCGGCTGTCCGGGGCCGACGTGTCCAGCCTGTGGTTCCGGCAGCTCACCGCCGTGGGTTCGGCCAGCTACGGCCATGCCACGGACCCGCGCACCGGCAAACGGGTGCGCACCTACGAGGTGGCCCTGGAGCTTCTGGCCTCGGGGAGCTATCCCGTGGATGGTCTGGTCACCCACCTCTTCCGCCTCGACGACTACGCCAAAGCCTTCACCGCCGCCTTCGACAAACGCGGACATGCGAGCATGAAGGTGGCCTTCGATCTGCGGCCATAAAAAAGCCCGGGCTGGATTTCCAGCCCGGGGTTCAGACTGACGACACCGTTCCGGTTTTACGAGGCCGGGGTTTTTTCCCGATTCTCCGCCTGTCAGCAGGCCGGTTCAAAGCTGACACGCAGCTTCGTGCCGGTCGCCCTGGCGTATTTTTCAAGCGTCGGCAGGGTGGGGACCGATTTGCCCGATTCGAGCCGGGCCACGGCGGACTGGGTGGTGTGCATCCGCTGTGCGATTTCCGCCTGCGTCATGCCCGCATTCTTGCGGGCCTGGGTGGCCGCCAAGGCCACAGCGAAGGCCGCCTCCCTGTCTTCATAGGCCTGCCGGAAGGCGGGGTCTTGCAGGAGCTCGGCTTTTTTTTGGTCCATGGTTTTTGCGTTCATGATGTTTCCCGTATGCGTATGAAACGTTATGGCGCAGTGCGAAGTCTTTGAATTCAGTCCGTGAGAAGTTTCATTCTCTCTTCGGCTATTTCAAGTTCTTGTCGCGGAGTTTTGTTTGTCTTTTTAACGAAGCAACGCAAAATGACGACGCGCCTGCCCTTTGCCGTGCAGTAGAGCTCATGCCCGATGCCATCTTTGTCCCGAGCCCTCATTTCCCATATCTTGTCTTTGATATGCTTGACGTGAGGATGCCCGACGGCCTGCAGGCCGACATTCTGGATCATCTCGGCGATATGCACAAAATCGGCTTTGAGTTCCACGAAAAACGCGTCGAACTCCGCTTCCACCCTGTCATCCAAAAAAAGAACGGTCCATCGTGGCTCTGACGGTTTGGATATCCCTGAGCGGAAATTCCTGGGCATGCTTTCTCCGTGTCAGCCTGTACGGCAAAGATATAGCATCCTTGCTATGTTTGTCAATTTTCGGCCATAAAAAAGCCCGGGAAGGCCATGGCCTTCCCGGGCGAATCCTCGCGCCCGTTTCGCGCGGCAGACTCTAGCCGAAACGGCGGTAGAACCACCGCTTGGCCAGCTCGGCGCTGGCCACGTACAGCACCACGATCCCCACCAGGGCGGGCAGAAAGGCCCAGGGCAGGGGCACGAATCCGAACAGTTCCGCCAGCGGCCCGAACGGCAGCCACACCGTCACCCCAACCACCGCCAGGGTGGCCCACAAAAGCAGTCGGCTGGGCCGACTGGTCAGCATGGTCTTTTTGGTGCGCACCACCAAGACGATCAGGGCCGCCGACACCACCGACTCCACGAACCAGCCCGTCTGGAACAGCGCCTCCGAGGCGTTGAGAAAATGCAGCAGCACCACGAAGGTCAGGCAGTCGAAGACCGAACTGAGCGGCCCGAAAACCAGCATGAAGTTGCGGATGAACCGGATGTCCCAGCGGCGCGGCCGTTCGATCATGTCCGGGTCCACGGAGTCCGAGGCGATGGTCATTTCCGGCAGATCCGTCAACAGGTTGGTCAAAAGCACCTGGGTGGGCAGAAGGGGCAGAAAGGGCAGAAACAGCGAGGCCCCGGCCATGGAGAACATGTTGCCGAAGTTGGCGCTGGTGGCCATGAAGATGTATTTGAGCGTGTTGGCGAAGGTGGTGCGGCCGAGCAGCACCCCGTTTTCCAGAACCCCCAGGTCCGGATCGAGCAAAACGATGTCCGCCGCCTCCTTGGCCACGTCCACCGCACTGTCCACGGACAGCCCCACGTCGGCGGCCTTGATGGCCGAGGCGTCGTTGATGCCGTCGCCCATGAACCCCACCACGAACCCGGCCTTTTGCAGGGCCCGCACGATGTCCTCCTTCTGGTTCGGCTCCACCTCGGCGAAGACGTCCACCGTGCCCGCCCGGGCCACCAGGGCGTCGGGGGACATGGCCCGTAGGTCCGGGCCGGTCAGGACCACAGGAGTCTCAAGGCCCATCTGGCGGCCCAGGCTGTCGGCCACATGGCGGTTGTCGCCGGTGATGACCTTCAAGCGCACGCCCTTGGCGGCCAGGTTGGCCACGGTCGCGGCGATGCCGGGCTTGGGCGGATCCCACAGGGTGAGAAATCCGGCAAAGACCATGTCCGTCTCATCGGCCTTGTCCGCCGTCCGGGTCTGGTCCATGTCCCGGTAGGCCAGCCCCAGGCAGCGCAGGCCCTCGCGGCCATAGTCCGCAAAACGCTTCTCGATGTCGGCCCGGACCTGGGCCAGGGGCACGCAGGAGCCGTCCGGCATGGCCGCCGTGGCGCAGACGTCCAGCACCCGGGAAAGC
This sequence comes from Desulfolutivibrio sulfodismutans DSM 3696, assembly GCF_013376455.1. GTDB lineage: Bacteria > Desulfobacterota > Desulfovibrionia > Desulfovibrionales > Desulfovibrionaceae > Desulfolutivibrio > Desulfolutivibrio sulfodismutans. Next base: position 3,023,074 of record NZ_CP045504.1, read on the forward strand.
GCCCCCTTGACCACCAGCCGGTTTTTGCCGTCGCGGCGGGCCAGGATGCCCAGGCGTTTGCGCACGAAGTCGTAGGGGATTTCGTCGAGCTTTTCCCAGCCCGAGACATCGACGCCGCCTTTTTCCCGGATGGCGGCGTCGATGGGGTTGGCGAAGCCGCTTTGGAAAAAGCCGTTGACATAGGCCAGTTCGAACGTCCGTGGGCTCTCCGCTCCCGAGGCGTCGTAGGCCCCCTTGATGTGGACGGCGCCGTCGGTCAGCGTCCCGGTCTTGTCCGAGCACAAAACGTTCATGGCCCCGAAGTTCTCAATGGAGGCCAGACGGCGCACGATGACCTTGGAGGCGGCCAGCCGCTTGGCCCCGGCGGCCAGATTGACGCTGATGATAGCGGGCAGAAGCTGGGGCGTCAGGCCCACGGCCAGGGCCAGGGAAAACAGGAAGGAATCGGCCACGGGTTTGTCGAACAGGACGTTTAAGGCGAAGATGCCGGTCATCATGACCAGGGTGATCTCCATGAGCATGAAGCCGAAGCGCCGGATGCCGCGCTCGAAGTCCGTTTCCTGGGGGGCGACCCGCAGCCGGGCCGAGACCTTGCCGAACTCCGTGGCCGTGGCCGTGGCCGCCACAACAGCCAGGGCCGTGCCGCTGACCACATGGGTTCCCATGAAAAGGACGTTCTGCCGTCCGGCCAGGGGGGTGTCCGGGGCCACGGGATCGGCGCACTTCTCCACGGGATAGGTCTCGCCGGTCAGGGCCGCCTCGTTGGCGAACAGATCCTTGGAGGTCAGGATCAGGCAGTCCCCCGGCACGCCGCGCCCGGCGTCCAGGCAGACCACGTCGCCGACCACGAATTCGTCAAAGGGGATGGACACGGCCTGGCCGTCGCGCAGGGCCAGGCCCTTGGTTTCGACCATGGCCAACAGCTTCTCCACGGCCCCGGCCGCGCCGCGTTCCTGCCAGAATCCCAGCAGGCCGCTGACCCCCACGATGACCAGGATGATGATGGCGTCGGTCTGGTCGTCCAGGAAAAACGACAGCACGGCGGCGAAGATCAAGATGAGGATGATGGGGCTTTTGAACTGGGAAAAAAACAGGCGCAGGACGCTGTGCCCGCCCTTTTTGCCCAGACCGGAACCGGCGGCGGCCAGACGCGCAGCGGCCTCTGAGGCGGAAAGCCCCGCCGCAGAGGTTCCAAGCCCTTTGAGGACGTCCGCCGTGGGCCGTGCGTAAAACGGTGTCGACTCCTGGGGCATCTCCGGCGCTCCTTTGTGCGGCGTGGATGGGGCAGGGGTAATCCCCCGGCGACAGGGCTACGGATGCATGTTGCCGCCTGCGCGACAGGCGGGTGACAACCCGACGCCAGCACAAAAATTTCCGGGAAGACAGGGGGATGCCGCCATTCAGGAGGCCTTGCGGGCGGCGTCTTTTTTCAGGCAGGCCGGGCACAGGCCGAAGAAATCCAGGCGGTGGGCGGCAATGGCGTAGCCCGTCTCCCGGGACACGCGTTCGGCCGCGTCGTCCAGCAGGGGGGCGTCGGCGTCCACGATGCTCCCGCAGCGGGTGCAGATGACATGGGGGTGGGGGTGGGGCCGCCTGCCGTCGTAGCGGTTGCCGAGATCGCTGAATTGCAGCTCCAGGATCTCTCCGGCCTGCTTGAGCAGGGCGATGGTTTTATAGACCGTGGCCAGGCTCATGGTGGGGTATTGCCGCGCCAGACGGGCATGCACCTGTTCGGCGGAGGGATGCCCCCGGCTCTGGGTGAGCACGCGCAGGATGGCCAGCCGTTGCGGCGTGACACGGCAGCCCTTTTCCTTGAGAAGGGCCACCAGGCTTTCCAGGCGTCGGACGTGGGCGTCCATGGCGGGGCTCCTTGGGGGCGGGTGTAAAACGAAGCGCGTCGCCATGGTATTGCCCACCCGTGGCCATGCGTCAAGGGTGTCGCGTCGGGCCTTTTTGGGGGATCAATAGGCGTAGGGCGGGGCGGCGCGCCATTCGAACATGAATGGTTCGCGCGGCGCGGCCACGGCCACGACCGTGTCTGCGGCAAACACGTATCCGGGCAGGGTGGAGGCGTAGAAGATGCCCGGCACCTGGATGTCCGGCCAGGACGCGCCGTCGGGCGTCGGGTTGAGACGCCCGGCCGTCCGGACCCAGGTTCCGTCCTCGGGCAGCGCGCCGTCCGGGGGGCGCACCACGATTCCCACGGCCGTGGCGTCGGCGAAGCAGCAGTAAAGGGCCACCCGGTACAGTCCGAAAAGCCCCTGGCGGTCGAGTTCCGGATCGCGGCGCACGAACCCGCGCACGGCGAACCCGGGGCCGGGATGCTTAGACAGTTCGTTGTTTTCGGCCAGGTCGTAGAGCTCGCCGGTGTTGAGGCGCAGATAGCCGGTCTCGTTTTCGGGGACTTCCTCGGCCGTTTCCGCTTCGGCGACGCCCCGGCCCCCTCCCCGGGAGCCGAAGGGATCGGTGGCGGGCAGGCTGGCCAGGGACAGCCCGAGCATGAGGGCGAAGGCCAGGGTGCGCCCCCCCGAGGGGCGCGGCGGCCGAAACAGGGCGAACAGGCCAAGCCCGGCCATGGCCAGGGCGGCCGTGGCGGTGACGGGCCGAAAGCGGGGATGCAGGTAGTGCCAGTACATCTCCCCGGACAGCAGATAGGCCATGAACAGGGCCAGTCCGAGGAGCAGCAGGGCGTCGGCGCGGCCCAGGAGGTTTCTTTGTATGTTGTGCATGGTTGGAGATTGTCGGTTTTAGGGCCCGAAGAGCGACAGGGCATAGGACAGGACAAAGACCATGACCGGCGGCACGATCAGAAGCGCCGTCACCACCCGGCGCGTGAACACGGCCTGGAACATGATGGCCAGTTTGATGTCCAGCATGGGGCCCAGCGCCAAAAACGCCAGCTTGGCGCTGGCCGGAAAGGTGGTGAAGGAGGCGGCCACGAAGGCGTCGGCCTCGGAGCACAGGGACAACAGGATGGCCAGAAGCATCATGGCCATGATGGACAACAAAGGATCGGTCTCGAACAGCGTGAGCAGCGTCGAGGGGGTCAGGGTCTTGAAGGCGGCGGCAAACAGGCTGCCCAGGATGAGCATGCCGCCCATGTCCAGGAATTCGCCTGCGGTGTGGGAGATGACGGCCGTGATGCGGGCCCGGGCCGTGACCGGCGCACATGCCGGGGCGTCCCCGGTCCCGGCGCCCGTCGCGCCCGTCGGGCCATGGTCGTGGCCGCAGCCGCAGGCGCAGGCCGGGCCGTGCCCGGCCGGATCGAGCAGGATGTCCTGTGCGCTGAGCCTGGACAGGGCCAGGCCCATGCCCAGGGCGGTGACCGCGCCCATGGCCGTGCGGGCGGCCATCATGAACCAGTCGCCCTGAAAGGCCGTATAGGTGGAGGCCATGACCACGGGATTCAC